>JAFKJW010000162.1 GCA_017305925.1 Hyphomicrobiales bacterium
CCGGATAACGGACAGGTCGAGAGGATGAACCGGACCATCAAAGAGGCCACCGTCAAGCGCTTCCACTACGATAATCACGACCAACTCCGCCAGCACCTCGCTGACTTCGTCTCGGCTTACAACTTTGCGCGCAGGCTCAAGACGCTCAAGGGTCTCACGCCCTACGAATTCATTTGTAAGGCGTGGGCCTCTCAGCCCGAACGATTCACACTCAATCCGCTCCAGAAAATGCCGGGACTAGACATCTAGACTTCATCGTCTGGTCCACCCGCAACGCCTGCGGCGACGAATTCATGACGGAGCAGGACAAGGACGCGCCCGAACGCTTCTGCCTCGCGCGCCTGCCTCAACCGGAGGGGAGTCGATGAAGCGTGTCGGGCTTCTCGCACTTTGCGCGGCCGTGCTCCTGGCGCTGTCCGTCCCCGCCCCGGCACAGGACGAGGGCCGTGGCATCGGCACCGCTATCGTCGGCCCGGCTTTCCATCTGCCCGCTGACGTCAGCGTCGAGCGGCAGGACGTTTACATCTCGATCTATTCTGTCCGGTTGGCCTGCCCCCAGTCGTCGGTTTCGGCGATGACGCCGCGCTTCGGCAGATTGTTTGCCATCCACTCGTGCTGCGCGCCGAGATAAGCCTCGACATTCGTGGTGAAGCGGTCGTCCTGGCCTTCCGGCAGGAACCAGTCCGGCTGCCATTCGATGCCGTAAGCCTGCGCGAGGTCGTCGCCGAAACTCGCCTCCTTCGCGTACATCCGCGTCTTGGTCAGCGCCTGCGCGACGCGCTGCCACTGCGTGTGCGGGAAGTCCTTGGAGGCTTGTGCTTCTTCCAGACCTCCTTCTGCTCGTCGATCGGCGCCGCCGCGATGGTGCGCAGCTGATGCTCGTTCGGCATGTCCGCCTTGGCGATGTGGTCGAGCATGGCCGGGAGCACGTTCGCGAAGAGCCTGAGCTGCTTGATCCGGCGAGCCGTGAGAGCCAGCGCGATGGCGATTGCTTCCTCGGTCCAGCCAAGCGCGACCAGCCGCTCGATCGCGCGCCACTGGTCGACGGGGTTGAGGGCCTCCCTGACGATGTTCTCCGCGAAGGAGCGCATCGCGCCATCGGCCTCGGTGTTGTCGTTGTCGGCATCGTTGACCAGGATGTCGATCTCTTCGAAGCCGGCCTTGATCGCCAGCCTGACGCGCCGGCGGCCGGCATCATCCCGCCCGGCAAGACCCCCGCGCCGATGCTTGCTGCCACGGCTGTGCCAAGACGCCCGCTTTGTGGCCATCCGGATGAATTTAGTTGTAAACATCCACTACACGCCGTAAGCTGCCTTGAAATGGCTGGGCAAGAACCCGGCCGACCGCGAGACAGGAAGCGTGCTCTTGTTGCCGGTGAAGGGGAACGTGCATGCATGCATCGGACGGAAGCGACAGCAGCAGTGGGCAGCCTTTGCTGGCGGTCTCAAACCTGACCATCAGTCTTCCGCCCAACATGGAGCGCCAGTTCGCGGTCCATGACATTTCCTTTGATCTCTTCCCGGGCGAGATCCTCTGCATCATCGGCGAATCCGGGTCCGGCAAGTCCGTCACGGCGAACACCGTCATGGGCCTGCTGCCGTCCGTCATCCGCGTCACCGGCGGCGACATTGCTTTCAAGGGAAAGTCCGTCGTGGCGGCCACCGAACGCGACCTAAGGCAGATGCGCGGCCGCGCGGTCTCGATCATCTTTCAGGACCCGCTATCGGCACTGAATCCGCTGATGACGGTTGGCGATCAGATTGCCGAGGTGATGCAGGCACATGCCGTCGGCGATCGCGACGGCCGCAACCGCAAAGTTCTCGAACTGATCGAGGAGGTCGGTCTGCCCGAGCCCGGCCTGATGCGGCACCAGTATCCCTTCCGCCTTTCGGGCGGGCAGCGGCAGCGCGTCATGATCGCCATGGCGCTGGCGCTCGACCCCGACATACTCATCGCCGACGAGCCGACCACCGCGCTCGACGTGACGACCCAGGCGCAGATCCTCGATCTCATACGCAGGATCCAGCAGCGCAAGGGTATGAGCGTCATGTTCATCACCCATGATTTCGGCGTGGTGGCGGAGATCGCCGATCGTGTCGTCGTCATGGAAAAAGGCAAGGTGGTCGAGCAGGGGCCGGCCTCGCAGGTCCTGGGCGCGCCGACGCACCCCTACACGCAGCGCCTGCTCGCTGCGGTTCCGCGCATGCGCGCGGTCGACCGCGATCGCGGCGAGGCGCACCCGGTCATCCTGAGGGTGGAGAACCTCCGCAAGACTTATCGCGGCGGCGGCGGACTCTTCGCATCCGCGCGCACCGTTGCCGCCGTCGACGGCGTCTCACTGGAAATCCGCAAGGGCCGGAGCCTTGGCATCGTGGGTGAATCCGGATCGGGCAAGTCTTCCCTCGGCAAGGTCCTGCTGAAGCTCATCGAGCCCGACGAAGGCAGGATCCTCTTCGAAGGTCGCAACGTCGCTCCCATGTCCGCCGCTGAGTTCCGTCCGCTGCGCCCGCGCATCCAGATGATCTTTCAGGACCCGTTCGCCTCACTCAACCCGCGCCATACGATCGGCCGCACGCTGACCGTCGGCCCGGTCGCCCATGGAATGTCCATTGGCGATGCCAGGGCGAAGGCGTTCCGACTGCTCGATATGGTGGGGCTCGATGCCGGTGCCTATGAACGCTTCCCGCATGAATTCTCGGGTGGCCAGCGCCAGCGCGTCGGCATCGCGCGCGCCCTGATGTTCGATCCGCTGCTGCTCGTCGCGGACGAAGCCGTTTCGGCGCTCGACGTTTCGATCCAGGCGCAGATCCTCGAACTGCTGACGCGGATCCAGCAGGAGACGCACGTCGCGATGATGTTCATCACGCACGACCTGCGCGTCGCCAGCCAGATCTGCGACGAGATCGCCGTGATGCTGAAGGGCAGGGTGGTCGAGTACGGCACGCCGACGGAAGTCTTCCGCGCGCCGAAGCATGAATATACGCGCAGGCTGGTGTCGGCGATACCAGGCAGCGAGTGGGAACCCGCTGCCTGAGTGCAGAACAATGAATGGTTGGAAAGACGGCGTGGACCAGGCGACAAGCAGGCCGGCGACTTCGGTTTCGGAGGTGGACCTCGATATCCTTGAGGATACGCTGAGCTTTTACATCCGTGCGATAGACATTGCGGTGTCGCGCGACCTCGACGAGCGCCTCGAAGGTCTGGAGGTGGCGAAAGGCAAGGGCAAGATCACGACGCTGCTGCTCGTCGACAGCCACCCGGGCATTCGCCCCTCCGTCATTGCGCGGCTCATCTTCCGCGACCGCTCCGCGACGGGGCGCTTGATGGAACAGATGGAGCAGCACGGTCTGCTGACCCGAAGGGTATCCTCCAACGACAACCGAGCCCAGGAGCTCTACATCACAGAGAAAGGCGCGGCCCTGGCGGCCAAGGTGCGGACCATCGTGCCGAAGCAGTCGAAGGACTTCTTCGATTTCATCTCGCCGGAGGAGCAGGTCCAGTTGATGGCCATACTGAAGCGTGCCTATCGCCGTATCGCGGGGTTGTCGTGACCATGGAACGGGTAGCCCTTATATCCGGCGCGAGCCGCGGCATCGGCGCCGCAATCGCCGAGCGCCTTTCACGGGAAGGCTGGCAGCTCTCGCTCGGCATGCGCAATCCGCAGCGACCCTTATGGGCCGATCCGGAACGTGTGCACCTTGCCGGCTACGACGCCCATGCGCCCCGGGAAGAGGAATGGGTCGAGGGCGCGCGCAAGCGCTTCGGACGCATCGACGCGGTCATCGCCAGCGCTGGCATCGTCAGCAAGAATACGGTCATAGAAGCCGACGATGCCGAGATGGACGATCTGTTCGCGATCAATGTCAAGGCGCCGCGCCGGCTCATCAAGGCGGCCTGGGACGATCTCGCCGCATCCGGCAAGGGCCGCGTCGTCGTGCTCGGCTCGCTTTCCGGGAAACGTGTGAAGTCAAGGACGTCCGGCCTTTATTCGATCTCCAAATACGCATCCGTTGCGCTGGCGCAGGCCGTCCGCCATGCGGGTTTCGATCTCGGTATCCGCGCAACCGCCGTGTGTCCCGGCCTGGTGGCCACCGACATGGGCCTGAGCGTCACCGATCGCCCGGCGGAATTGCTCACCGATCCGCGCGACATCGCCCGCATCGTCGCCATGCTGATCGACCTGCCGAACGAGGCGAGCGTCGCGGAATTCACGATCAACTGCCAGTTGGAAGAATCATACTGAAATGCCTGGTCCCTATGTAGTCCCCGTCCACGGCGACCCTGAATTGCCGAAGGAAGTCGACGTCGTGATCGCGGGCGGCGGCATCATCGGCTCGTCCACAGCCCTGGAGCTGGCCGAGCGCGGCCTCCGCGTGGCGCTTTGCGAGAAGGGCGGCATCGGACACGAGCAGTCGAGCCGCAACTGGGGCTGGGTGCGCATCTCGCGGCGCGACCCGCGCGAAATCCCCCTGATGGCCGAGGCGCTGCGCATCTGGAAGACGCTCGACCAGCGTGTCGGCGGCGACACGGGCTACAAGCGCGCCGGCATCCTGTTCACCTGCGCGACGGACAGGGAATACGCCGATCACGAGCGTTGGAATCACAACCTCGAAGGATATCAGCTGAATTCGAAGATGCTCAGCGCACGGGAGTTCAGCGATCTCGTTCCCGGCTCGCGGATGGACATCAAGGGCGCACTCTACACGGCCGAGGACGGCCGTGCGGAGCCTCAGAGAGCCGCCCCGGCTATCGCCGAGGCGGCGCGGCGCGGCGGGGCATCGATCCTTACGGAGTGCGCCGTGCGGGGCATCGAGACCGCGGGCGGCGCCGTGTCGGGTGCCGTCACCGAGCGCGGCTCCATCGCCTGCAAGGCGGTGGTCTTGGCGGGCGGTGCCTGGTCGAGTCTGTTTTCGGGCAATATGGGCATTCGTCTGCCGCAGTTGAAGGTCATGAATTCGGTGCTGCGGACGAAGCCCCTGGAAGGCGGCCCGGACCAGGCGATATGGTCGAACGGGTTCGCGGTGCGCAAACGCCAGGATGGCGGCTACACCATCGCCTCCGGACACGAGAACATCGTCGATATCGTCCCGAAGAGCTTCCGCTACGCCAAGGATTTCCTCCCCGCCCTGTCGAAGGAATGGCGTTCGCTGATTTTCCGGGCCGGCGGCCGCTTCTTCGACGAGGCCCGCATCCCGAGCAGGTGGTCGCTGGATGAACCGAGTCCGTTCGAATACAACCGCGTCCTCGATCCCAGGCCGTCCAGGAAACTTTCCGACAAGGCCCTTGCAAATCTCGCCAAGGCTTTCCCGGTCTTCGCGCAGGCTGAGATCGCGCAACGCTGGGCCGGCTATATCGACGTCACGCCGGACGCCATTCCGGTCATCTCGCCGATCGAGCAGGTGCCGGGCTTCTTCATCGCGACGGGCTTTTCCGGTCATGGCTTCGGCATCGGGCCGGCCGCCGGCCGCCTGATGGCCGATCTCGTCACCAACCGCAATCCCCTGGTCGATCCGAAGGATTTTCGTTTCTCCCGCTTTTCCGACGGATCGAGGATCGAGCTGATCAGCGGTTTCTAGAGCATGCATGCCGCTCCGTCAGAAGAGCGGGGAAAAAGACGGCGCAAACGTAAATCGAAGCCAAACCGGAGGTAGAACCATGACACAGGACAAATACCCGAACATCGCCAGCATCAGCCGCCGCAGAGCGCTGACTCTCATGGCCGCGACGGGCGCGGCCGGTCTTGTCATCCCGGGCATGCTCGGCCGCGACAAGGCGTTCGCGGCGCCGCCGGAGAAGCCCACGGGCCAGATCGTCGTCGCCTTCTCGCAGGAGCCGACCGTGTTCAACCCGCATCTGCTTCACATCGAAGTGGACGAGGGAATTCACTTCGCCATCTTCGATCCGCTTTTCGGCGTCGACCAGGACGGCAACTTCACGCCCGCACTCGCCGTCGAAGTTCCGTCCGTCGAGAATGGTGGCATTTCCGCCGACGGCCTCAACTGGAAGGTCAAGTTGCGCGACGGCGTGAAGTGGCATGACGGCACGCCCTTTACGGCCGAGGATGTGAAGTTCACGCTGGAGCTTCTGGTCGACAAGGATTTCCGTAGCTGGCGCCGCGCCGGCCATGATCAGGTCCGCGATCTCACGGTCGTGTCGCCGACGGAGATCACCTGGCGCATGGAAGCCCCCTACGCGCCCTACGCCTCCGTGCTGGCCTCCACCTTCATCGTGCCGAAGCATGCCTTCGACGGTGTCGCGGACAAGAACGTCGCGCCCTTCAACAACGCGCCGATCGGCACCGGCGCCTTCAAATGGGCCGACCGTGTCGCCGGCGACCATATCGAACTGGCCGCGAACGCCGATTATTTCGGTGACGGCCCCTATGTCGAACGCGTCATCGTGAAGTACATCCCCGACCTTAACGTCATGTTCACGCAGTTCAAATCCGGCGATGTTGACGTGACGGGCTTGCAATGGATCACGCCGGACCATTACGAGGAGGCAAAGACCCTTGAGGGCAAGGAGGTCTCGCTGGTCCCCGGCAGCACGGTCGAATCCTTCACGCTCAACATGGAGCGTCCCCAGTTCAAGGAACTCGCCGTCCGGCAGGCCCTCTACTATGCGATCGACAAGCAATCGATCATCGACGCGCTCTATTACGGGATCAATGTACCGACCGAAAGCTACGTGCCGCAGCAGTCCTTCTACTACAATCCGGACCTGCCGAAGCACGAGTTCAGCCTGGATAAGGCAAAGCAGCTTCTTGACGAGGCTGGCTGGAAGCCGGGCGCCGACGGCATCCGCGAGAAGGATGGGGTTCGTCTGTCGTTCACCAACTCGACGACATCCGGCCACCATATCCGCGAGCAGGCCCAGCAGTTCATCCAGCAGACCTTCAAGGATATCGGCGTCGAGATGACCATCTCGAATCTTCCGCCGGCCGTCATGTGGGGCGACTACTGGATGCTGTCGAAATTCGACACGGTCGTCGTCGGCCTCGACTTCCTGACCGGCCCGGATCCGGACACGTCGGACTACTTCGCCTCGACGTCCAGCTCCGCCAAGGGCGGCGCGGGCCAGAACAACTGGCTGTATGTCAGCGAGGAGGTCGACAAGCTTCTGAAGGAAGGCGGAAGCGTTTTCGTTCCGGAGGAGCGCAAGAAATTCTACCTCAAGCAGCAGGAGGTCATCCGTCACGACCTGCCGTTCCTGCCGCTCTTCCAGTACGTCACCGTCCGCGGCCGCAAGAAGGGCATGACCGGCTTCACGCCGAACGTGAACAACCGCATCGACACCTGGAACATCAACACCTGGTACTGGGCGACCTGATCGCCCCCACGGGCGGCGGCCACGAAAGCGGCCGCCGCCCAACGGTTTCGAGGCGGTCGTCGCCGCCGAACGTCGCTCTCACAGGGATGCGGACGCCATGCTGCGCTACCTCGCCGGACGGCTCGGACAGAGCTGTATCTTGCTCCTGCTGGTCTCCCTGATCGGATACTGCGTGCTGCTGCTCGCGCCCGGCGGACCAATGTCGCAATTCGCGCTGACGCCCGGCATCAGCAAGGCGGAGCTCGACCGTATCGCCGAGCAGATGGGCCTCAACCGTCCGATCATCGTGCAATATGCCGACTGGCTGTGGCATCTCCTTCAGGGCCAATGGGGCACTTCGTTTCGCGACGGGCGGCCGGTGCTGACCATCATCTTCGAGCATCTGCCGGCAACGCTCCTCCTGATGGGAACGGCGACGGCGATCTCGATCAGCCTCGGTGTCTGGATCGGCATCCGGGGAGCGGTACGACGCTATTCCCTGTTCGACTACGCCGCGACCGTCGGGGCCATGATCGCGCTTTCCGTGCCGACCTTCTGGTTCGGCCTCGTGGCGATCTATATCTTCTCGCTCAAGCTCGGCTGGTTCCCCGCCGGCAACATGTACACGATCGGCAACGGTTCCCCGGCCGACTATCTTTGGCATCTCGTGCTGCCGGCTTTCGTGCTGGCGTTCGTCGACGTCGCCATCTGGAGCCGCTATATGCGGACCGCGACGCTCGACGTCATCAATCAGGATTTCGTCCGTACCGCGCACGCCAAGGGCCTCAGCCGCCGTCGCGTTCTCTTCAAGCACGTCGTCGGCAACGCATTGCTGCCGATGATCACACTGGCCGGCATGCAATTGCCCGTCCTGCTCAGCGGCGCATTGGTCACGGAGACGGTTTTCACCTGGCCCGGCATGGGGCGGCTTTTCCTCGATAGCCTGGGCTACAGCGACTATCCCGTCATCATGGGCCTGCTGATGTTTTCCGCGGTGCTGGTGCTCATCGGCAGCCTGCTCGCGGACCTGCTGAGTGCCTTCATCGATCCCCGTATCCGCCTGGCCTGAAGGAGTCTCCGATGTCCTCAGCCGTATCCCCGACCCTGGCGCCGCCCGAACGCTGGTGGCGCAGCCGTACGGTCAGGCGGTTCTGCCGGCACCGGCTCGCCATGTTCGGCGTCGCGATGATCGTCCTGCTGACGCTGGCCTGTGTGTTCGGGCCGTATCTGCTTCCCTATGACGAGCTGTTTATCGACCTGCGTGCGCGCTTCGCGCCGCCGCTGACCGGCTGGCACTTCTTCGGCACCGATCCGCTCGGCCGCGATCTCGCCGCCCGTCTCTTCAATGCGGGCCGGATCTCGCTTCTCGTCGGCTTCTTCGCCATGCTGATGTCAACGATGATCGGAACGTTCATCGGCGTCCTCGCCGGTTACTATGGCGGAAAGATCGGTGCGGTGCTCATGCGCATAACCGATGCGTTCCTCTCCTTCCCGAGCATCTTCCTGCTTCTGGCGCTCGCCGCGTTCATCAAGCCGAGCCCGTTCACGATCACCGCGATCATCGCGGTGACAAGCTGGATGGAGGTCGCCCGCATCGTCTCGGCGGAAGTCCGGTCGCTGCGGGAACGCGACTTCATCCAGGCTGCGCGCATGCTGGGCCTGTCGAACCGCTGGATCATGTTCCGTGAATTGCTGCCCAACGCCATCGGGCCAATTATCGTCGCGGCCACGCTGACGGTCGCCCGGGCGATCCTGCTCGAAGCCTATGTCAGCTTCCTCGGCTATGGCATTCAGCCGCCCCTGCCGAGCTGGGGCAACATGCTGAACGGCGCGCAGCAGTATCTCGGCTCGGCGCCGTGGCTGGCGATCGTTCCGGGCGTCGCCATCACGCTCGCCGTCACCAGCTTCAACTTCATCGGCGACGGGCTGCGCGACGCGCTCGACGCCCGCAGCGATCTGAGCTGAGCCATGCCCCGATTCTCGCCGTTCGACGCATCGCTCTGGTTCGCCACGGCGGAGGCCGCGCCGCACACCGCTCCGCTGGAGGGCGACATCGAGGCCGACGTCTGCATCGTGGGCGCCGGCTATACGGGACTGACAACGGCGCTCGAACTGGCGAAGAAGGGCGTCCGTACCGTCGTCCTGGAGGCCGAGCAGGCGGGGTTCGGCGGGTCGGGGCGGAATGCGGGTCATTGTACGCCGACTTTCGTCCATTATTCTCTGACCGGACTGCGCGACCTGCTCGGCGAACCCTGGGCCAGCAGGCTGATCCATCGGCAGACACGCGCAAACGATCGCGTCGGCGAGATGATACGGCACTACCAGATCCGGTGCGAATGGCAGCAGAACGGCTTCATCCAGGGCGCACTCTACCCGTCCGCCCTATCTGCGCTGCGGTGCAAGACCGACGAGTACAACGCGGCCGGTGCTCGCACCCGTTTCGTCGACAGGGCCGAGATCGCCAGGATCACGGGCAGCCCCCGTTTCCAGGGCGGCTGGTTCCACGAGGAAGCCGGGCACCTGAATCCGCTTGGTTACGCGCGCGGCCTGGCGCGCGCCGTGATCAAGGAAGGCGGCCGCCTCTTCACGAACTCCAGGGTCGTCGGCGCGGAGCCTGCGAACGGAAAATGGCGGGTGCGGACCCAAAACGGCGCCGTAGCCGCAGACAAGGTCATCTATGCCACCGGCGCCTATACCGTCGCCGGGTGGCCGGCTCTCGACCGGAGCTTCCGGATCACGCGCGTGTTCGTGGCGGCGACACGGCCGCTGCCCGAGGAAGAACGGCGAACCGTGCTGCCAGACAACACATCGGTCCATGACGGCCGTGGCGACATTTATGTCTACAAATACGATGCGAAAGGGCGCATCGTCGCCTCCATGTTCCCCATGGGCCGGCGCGGGCGCGACATCGCCTACACGAAGCAGGTCATGACCGACCGGCTGAAGTGGCTGCACCCGCAGATCAGGTCGGACATAAGCTGGGAGTATCTCTGGTTCGGCGAACTCGACATGCAGCAACGTACTATCCCGCGCCTCTATGGGCTGGCTCCGGGCGTGGTGGCGCTGACGGGGTTGTCCGGACGCGGCGTGCCGACCGGCTCCATGCTGGGCGGCATCCTTTCGGAATGGGCGCTGGACGTGCCCGAAAAGGACCTCTCGCTGCGGATCGAGCCGCTGCATCATGCCCCGTTCTACATGAGTTTCGGCCCCCGGCTCAGCCTTCGCTACCATCGTGCGATCGACTGGATCAAGGCCAGGCGCGAGGGAGCTGCGCTGCCCCCGCACGCCTGAAAGACGAATCCGCCACGCGTTCATGGGCGTTATCGGCAGGCCGTTGCCGATCGCACGGGAGGTGGCACCGGCAAGGGAAGACCCCGATCAAAACGTGAAGAGGAGCGCTCGGCGAAGCGCGAGAGCGGTTTGCAATTTGACTGAATCGGGATTCCCAAGGGCAAGCAAATCAGATTCGATGCACTGACCGTTGGAGGTCGGACAGCATGTCGAAGCCGTATTCGATTGATTTGCGGGAACTGGCGATGGCCC
>JAFKJW010000163.1:0-10562 GCA_017305925.1 Hyphomicrobiales bacterium
CAATTTGATGCGAACGCTGGATCATATCGACGTTCGACACATCGTGAACACGACGATCGCCTCGTCGCTCGACGAGTTCGACCAGGAATCGCACTCGAATCTTCAAGATTACAACGTCGACAACGAACAAATCACCTCGTTTATGAACGAAGACGAAATGAATTTCGTCGAAATGAACTTCGACGAAACGACTTTCCTCAAACAATTCGACCTCGACGACACGCAAATCAAACTCAACATCAATTCCGAACAAAATCTCTTCACTAGTCTACTCACGCCGTCAACTCCAGCCGCCGCTGCTCCTCCTCCTCCTCCTGCTTTCCGGCCTTCCCGCGATCCTTGCGACGCTCGGGCTTGGGCTTCTCCTCGGCCGGAGCGGCTTCCTCGGCGGGCGGCTGCTTGTTCTTTTCAACAGCAGGTTGCTGCTGCTCCTCCTGCTGCTCCGCCTTGCCGCGATCCTTGCGACGTTCGGACCTGGGCTTTTCTTCTGCCGGCGCGGCCTTTTCAGCGGGAGCGGCTTCCTCGGCCGGTTTCTGCTCGCGAAGCTTCTTGCGCAGCAGTTCCTCCTGGTCCTGCCCTTCGTCGGCAGGCTGGTCCTGAGCCAGGATCATACCGGCCGCCGGCGCCGCGTCGGCCGGCGGCGGGGCGGAGGAGGCGGCGGTCGCGGCTTGCGCGGATACCATGAGCAGGGCGAGGGCGGTGCCCGCCCACACGTTCGGTCGTCCAGTCATCGATCTCTCCTGTGAAAGCCTGCTTGTCCCGTCCGGCCCGCAACACCTTGCGCACCGCATTGGTTCCCGAATCCGCATGCTGGCGGCCAAGAAGGGCGAGCAGCCGGCGATCCCGTGGCGACTTCATGGCCGGATGCGGATTTCCCGGTGGCGCGGGGCCGCGGCGGTTGACGCGCCCGGTCGGCGGGTCCACATCGGCGCCATGGCCGAGCCGCCCTTCTGGAAAACCAAGACATTGGAAGAGATGTCCGCCGCGGAGTGGGAATCGCTCTGCGACGGCTGCGGCAAATGCTGCCTTGCCAAGCTGGAGGACGAGGACACCGGCGAGATCCATTGGACGAGCGTCGCCTGCCGGCTGTTCGATGCCGGCACCTGCCGCTGCAGCGACTATGCCAACAGGCTCGAGAGGGTTTCAGACTGTGTGCAGCTCACCCCGCGGAACGTGCGCACCATCTCTTGGCTGCCGGAGACCTGCGCCTACCGTCTGGTCGCGCGGGGCGAGGATCTGAAGGCGTGGCATCCGCTCGTCTCCGGCGACAGGCAGAGCGTGCACCGCGCCGGCATATCCGTGCGCGGCAAGGTCACCGCCAGCGAGGACGACCTCGACGAGGCGGAGGATTATTTCGACCACATGCTCGCCGCGGAGCCGTGAAAGCTCCGGTGAACCGAAAATGAATGGCGGGTTGGCGCGCCGTTCAGATGCACCCGGATAGTTTCCCTCCCGATCGGACGCGAAGACGCGTTCGCCGCCCGAAGAAGGAGACAAAGAAAATGTTCCGCAGCCTCAAGACCCTCGCCGTTTCCGCCGCGCTCGGCCTCGCCGGCATGGCCGCCCTGCCTGCCGCCAGCCATGCCGAGGGCGTCTATCTCGATCTCAATCGACGCGGCGATGTGCGGATCGGCGTCGACGGCGGTTATCACGAAGCCGACTACCGCCGCGACGACCGGCGCTGGCGCGACGAGCGCGGTGGCTGGGGCGGGCGGGCCTGCACGCCGGAGCGCGCCCTGAACAAGGCCGAGCGCATGGGGCTGAGGCGCGTGGCGATCCGCGACGTCTCGCGGCGTACGATTTCCGTCAGCGGCCGCGACCGCGGCGCAAGGGTGGTGGTGACTTTCGGGCGCGGGCCGGGATGCCCGGTCGTGCGCTACTGACCGCGCAACGTTCCGAAGTCCGGAAAGGGCCGGGGCCGCGAGGTCCCGGCCCTTTCTCCGTCGGGCTCCGTGCCCGTTCCTATTTCAGCTCGAAGGTAACGTTCACCTGCACCCTGTAGGCGTTCTCGCCGGCCTGGAGGGGAACGCTCTGGGCCCCGGCCGAATCGAAGGCCTTCGCGGCGATGGCCACGGGCTGGGCATTGTAGGTCACTTCCGTCATCTCGGTCAGACGGCCGAGTTCCACCCCGGCGGCGGCGGCGAGCGTCTTCGCCTTCTCGATGGCGTCCTTGACGGCGCGGGTGCGCGCTTCCGTGATGGTGGCGGAAGGGTCGTCGTTGGTGAAGGTCACGCTGCCGCCCTGGTTGACGCCCTGCGTCACGGCCTGGTCGAGAAGCTCCCCGGTCTTTGCGATGTCGCGCACGCGCACCGACAGCGTGTTCGTCACCTGGTAGGCCGCCAGCTTGCCCTCCTGCCCGCCGTCCTGTCTGGCGACATAGTCGTAGCGCGGGTTGATCTGGAGGCCGGCCGTCTGGAGGTCGCGCTCGGCGATGCCGGCGCTCTTCATGGCGGCGATGACGGCGGCGATGGCCTCGTTGCTGGCGTCCAGCGCGGCGCGCGCGGTGGGCGCCTCGCGCATGACGCTGAGCGACAGGATCGCCATGTCCGGCTGCACCGCCTTCTCGCCCTCGCCGACCACCGTGATGTGGGGCGGGACCGGCTCGGCCCGGGCGACGGAAGGCAGGCTCGCGGCGGCGAACGCGGCGGGGAGGGCGACGATCGCGGCGAGCGCTGCGTTCGGCAGGATGCGGGGCATGAAAGTCTCCATTGCGGATGTCTGAGAAACGTCTGCTAGAAAGCAAATGCGGGAGGATTGCGGCAAGGGGGACCTTCGCGCCTCCGGCGCGCGGCTCTCTTGTGCCGCGGTCAAAACTTCACTAAGCCAGCCGCGTGGGGCCTGTAGCTCAATGGTTAGAGCCGGCGGCTCATAACCGCTTGGTTGGGGGTTCGAGTCCCTCCGGGCCCACCAGAACAAAATTTCCTTTGTTTTTATTGCATTATTTCCGCAAGGTAGTGGTGGAGCAGGGAATGCCGGCAGCCAATTCAGACTGGTCCTCCGCCCAATACCTCAAATTCGAGGACGAGCGCACGCGCCCGGCGCGCGAACTCCTGGCGCGGGTGCCGGCCGAGGCGCCGGAACGGGTCGTCGATGCCGGCTGCGGACCGGGCAATTCCACCGCGCTGCTCGTGGAGCGCTGGCCGGATGCGCGGGTGTCGGGTTTCGACACCTCGCCCGACATGATCGCGGCGGCGCGGCGGCGGCGGCCCGCCCTGCGCTTCGACCTCGCGGACGCGGACGGATGGACGCCGCCGGACGGGCCGGTGGATGTGATCTTCGCCAACGCCGTGTTCCAGTGGCTGCCCGACCATCCGCGGCTTCTGGCGCGGCTGGTCGGCCATCTGAAGCCGGGCGGCGCGCTGGCCGTGCAGATGCCGGACAACATGGCCGAGCCCTCGCACCGCCTGATGCGCGAGACGGCGGCGGCGATGCCTTTTGCAGCGAAGCTGGCCGATGCCGCCCGGCAGCCCTTGCCGCCGGTCGGCGTCTATTACGACCTGCTGATCGGGGCGGGCGCCTCTGTCGATATCTGGCACACGGTCTACAACCATCCGCTGGCGGATGCCGCGGCGATCGTCGAGTGGGTGAAGGGAACGGGGCTGAGGCCGTTCATCGATCCTCTCGACGAGGCGGAGCGGGCGCAATTTCTCCGGGCCTACCGGTCGGGCATCGAAGCGGCCTATCCGCGCCGCGCGGACGGAAAGGTGCTCTTGCGCTTCCCGCGCCTTTTTATCGTCGCGAAACGTCTCCAGGCGGGTTTTGCCGCGACTTGACGCGCGGAGGTTCTCGTGCCGTCAATGGTTCGGATCGAGGGGGGTGCCATGACAAGGGCGTTGCGTTTTTCCATCGCTGCCGTGGGGGCGGCATTCTGCGCGATCCTCGCGCAGCCGGCCATGGCCAAGACCGCGCGATGCTTCACCACCGACGACGGCTACTATCCGTGCAATTTCCGCGGCATCGACAGCGCCGGGAGCTTCACCATATGGGCGCGCGGCTATCCGACCCTCACCATCGAGGTCTACAGGCCCGGCCGCGCCTATGGATATGTCGATTTCGGCAGCGGCAGCCGGCCTCTTCCGGGCGAATATATCCGCAGCCGCCGCGACCGCGCCTGCTGGGACAATACGGAGACCGGGACGCAGATCTGCGCCTGGTGACGTTTCCGCCGCCACACGTTTAAAGACCGAGGACGGCCATACGTGACTTTCCAGCCGCCGTGCCTTGCTCTATGGAGCCGGCACGGACGCGTGGCGGCGAGGACGCGCGTGAACGAATTCTGAGGGAAGGCTCCCGATTCTCTTCGGGAAGCGGATTGTCATGCATCGCGTCTGCATAAGCGGGCTGGGGGTCGAGATCCCTCCGTCCACCGTCACCAACGACGAGCTCGTGGCGAGCTTCAACAGCTGGGTGGCGACCGAAAACGGCAGGCGCGCCGGGGCGGGGCTGCCGCCTCTGGCCGGCTCGGATGCCGGTTTCATCGCGGCGGCGTCCGGCGTCGAGCAGCGTCACTTCCTGATCGCGGACGGCATCCTCGATCCCGACCGGATGACGCCGCGCATACCGGTCCGCGGCGACGAGAGCCTTTCGGTGATGGCGGAATTCGGGGTCGCGTCGGCGCTGAAGGCGCTGGCGGACGCGGGGATCGGCGGCGGGGAGGTCGACCTCGTCATCTGCGCCGCATCGCACCACCAGCGTCCCTATCCGGCCATCGCCGTCGAGATCCAGCAGGCGATCGGCGCGGCCGGCGGCGCCTTCGACATGAATCTCGGCTGCTCCTCCGCGGCCGCGGCGCTGAACGTCGCCTACGGGCTGGTGCGTTCCGGCACCCACGGGCGCGTGCTCATCGTCACGCCGGAGATCATTTCCGGCCATCTCGATTTCCGCGACCGCCAGACGCATTTCATCTTCGGGGATGCCTCGGCCGCCATGGTCGTCGAGCGGGTGGGGGCGGATGTGGCGGCAGCGGGCAGGCTGGAAATCCTCGGCACCCAACTGGGGACCCGGTTCTCCAACAACATCCGCACGAATTTCGGCTTTCTCAGCCGGACCGGGCAGGACGATCCGTCCGTCCTGGCCATGGAAGGCAACATGATCAAGCAGAACGGCAACAGGGTCTTCCGGGAAGTCACGGTCGCCGTCCACCGCTTCATGGAGGCGTTCCTCGAACGACACGGATTGGCGCCGGAGGGTATCCGCCGCTTCTGGCTGCACCAGGCCAATGCGCGCATGAACGCGATGATCCTGAAGCTGATGCTGGGCGCGGAGGCGGACGCCGACCGGGCGCCGCTCGTTCTCGGGCAGCTCGGAAACACCGCGGCGGCCGGCGCGGTGATCGCGCTGAAGGAACACAACGAGGATCTGGCCGCGGGAGATCTGGGGCTGTTCTGCGCCTTCGGCGCCGGCTATTCGATGGGGGCGGCACTTCTCAGGAAGCTGTGAGGACGACCGCCGAACCGGTCAGCTCGCGGACAGGAGCTCGATGAACTTTTCCGCGACCGGCCGCATCACCGAGTTCTGCCTGTCGAACTCCAGAAACTTCCTGTAGGCGGCGACGGCTTCCGGCTTGCGGCCGAGATCGCGCAGGCCGTTGGCCTGGATCATGTAGAGATCCGCATTGGTCGGATCGAGCGCGAGCGCGGCGGCGACCGTTTCGAGCGCCTGTTCGGGCTTGCCCGCCGTCACCTGGCACTCCGCGAGCTGGCGGCGATGGTCGACGACCTGCGGCGCCAGCGTCACGGCGCGCTGGAAGCGCGGGATGGCGTCGTCGCAGCGGTGCAGGATGGCGAGGATGCGGCCTTCCGACATCTGCGCCTCGGCGTCGTCCGGCGCGTAGTCCGCGGCGTCGCGGTAAAGCCTTTCGGCGCCGGCGTAGTCGTCCCGCGCCAGGTGCTGGGCGGCGAGGAAGGCGAAGGCGGGCAGATAGCCCGGATCGATCTCCAGCGCGCGCGTCAGAAGCGCCTCTCCCTCCTGCCGGTGCCCGGCATCCAGCTCGATCTTGCCGGCCTTGGCATAGTAGCGCGGCGAGAGCGGATCCCATTCGGCGGCATCCATCAGCTGTTTCACCGCGCCGTCAGGGTCGCCGGCGGCCAGGGCGAGATCCGCCAGCCCTTCCGCCGCCAGGACATTGCGGGGATCGATCGCCTTCAGGCGGTCGAATTCCTCCCTGGCCCCGGCGGCGTCGCCGCTGCGGGCGAGCGCGTTGCCGAGATTGGCGAGCGAAGGCTTGAAATCCGCATCGAGCTCCAGCGCGGCCCGGAATTCCCCGATGGCGGCCTTGTAGTCCATCTCGTCGACGCGGATGGTGCCGATCAGATTGTGCGCCCATTTGGCGTCCGCGTGCCGGGAACGGATCAGGCGGCGCGCCAGGATCGTCGCCTTCAGCGGCTGCGTCTGCGCGGTTGCCGCAAGCGCGGTGAAAGGATCGAGCTCGGCGAGAACGGCGGCGGCGGCGTCGCGGAAATAGCCGCGCTCGTCGGCCGCGCCGATCGGCGGCAGGTCGACGAGCTTCACGTCGTCGCGGATGACGCGAAGTCTCAGCCGCATGCCCTCCCGCTCGCAGCGGGTGTCGCCGCAGACGAACTCGCCCGCGATGCGCGTCTCATAGGCGTTGAAGAGCTTGCGGACGTGAAAGACCAGCGATTCGATCGAGAAGCCGGAATCGGGGAAGGAGAACTGCACCCGCCGGGCATCGGGGATCGCGGAGAGCTTCTCCTTGGAAGTCTTGGCGGCCGCCTCGACATCGCTGAGGCCGTCCCAGACGCGGCTCGCCACGACCTCCGGCGTCAGGCCCTGGTCGGCAAGCGTTTCGGGCACCGCGATCGGCTCGATGATCACCTGATCGCGGCGGAACTGGCCGACGAGGATCGGCACGACGACGACGACGGCAAGGAGGAACAGCGCGTTGAGGAAAAGGGTGCGGACGGTGTTCGACCACGCTTCCATTTCCGGCAGCGACAGGCGCGCCAGCAGCGCCCGCCACGCGCCCTGTCGGTCGGTCTTTCCGCGCGTGCGCGCCATGGCCGCAACTCCCTGCCCACGGTCCTTCTAGCGTGCCCGGCGGGGAAAGTATCGGTCGACTTTGCGCGGTTGGGTCGTCTCTCAGACTTCCTCGTCGTCCGGATCGAGAAGCCGCGTGGCGCGCCAGCGCGTCAGCACGGCGTTGATGGCGTCGGTGACGAAGAACCGGGCGGCATCGCGGTCGTAGCCCTCGGCGAGAAGCCGGTCGTACTCCGTATGCGCGTGGCGGACGTGCGCGATCGTGGCGAGCCAGACGGAGATGGTCGGCGGCAAGGTCCTGAACTGCCGGTCGGCGGCCGCCTGGCGGATGGCCTCCGCGTCGCTGTAGGGGGCCAGCGGGACGAGCGCCGTCAGCGCCCTGGCGATCTGGCGCCGCCGTTCGGTCGAAGCGCTCAT
Organism: Hyphomicrobiales bacterium; assembly: GCA_017305925.1. Taxonomy (GTDB): domain Bacteria; phylum Pseudomonadota; class Alphaproteobacteria; order Rhizobiales; family Rhizobiaceae; genus Arvimicrobium. The sequence goes on from JAFKJW010000163.1 coordinate 7,414, forward strand.
GATCCCGGGCGCGTCGCGTCCGGAAAGGCGTCGATCGAGGCGAAATAGGGCTTCAGGTCGATGACGGGCGTGCCGTCCAGAAGGTCGATGGCGTCGATCCGCAAAAGGCCGGCTTGCTCGTCGAGGTCGAGCAGGCGCACGACATGGATGCCGACCGGGTTCGGCCGAACCGGCGAACGCAGCGCGAAAACGCCTTTTGGTTCAGGCGCGTGCTGCGGTTTCTGGACAATCAGATTCCGCTGCGCGCGGTCGAACCAGGAGAGAAGGACGAGGTGGCTGTAGCCGTCGATGCCCGACAGGCCGGGCCGATAGGGCGCATCGATCTCGATCGTCGCTTCCATGCCGGGAAGCCGCGCCGCCGCCATATTTTTCGGGCATTCCTCGCGGGTGCGCCAGGGCGAGCGGACGCGGCCGATGAAGCACAGGCCGGCATCGTGGCGCATGGAGGCGGGGTCGAAGGGCATGCTTGTCTCCCCCTCGCGCTGCTCGGTCTCGACGGGAAGCCCGCCCGCGGCATTTTCTGTCGGCTTCACGACATCGGTCATTGCAATCGGCCCGATTTTCTCATAAAGATATCTTTATATGTTTTGGAGGTGGAATGTCCCTGTCGGTCGATCTCAGCCTCGAAGGGCTTGTTGATACCTTGAAGGCGGCGGCCGAATCCAGCCGGCTCCGCATTCTGGTGCTGCTTTCCCGGGGGGATCTCACCGTCTCCGACATGACCGAGATCCTCGGGCAGTCGCAGCCGCGTGTCTCCCGCCACCTGAAGCTCCTCATGGAAGCCGGCCTCGTCGACCGCTACCAGGAAGGGTCGTGGGCGTTCTTCCGCCTCGCCGACGCCGACATGCAGCGCAGCATCGTGCGCGACCTTGTCGGCCGTATCGCCGCCGCCGATCCGCAGGTCGAGCGCGACCTGGAGCGGCTTTCCGCCGTCAAGGCGCGCCGGCAGGAAAAGGCGCTCGAATATTTCCGGCAGAATGCGGCGAGCTGGGACCATATCCGCTCCCTGCACGCGCCCGACGGGGCGGTCGAGAAGGCGATGCTGCAACTCGTCGGCAACCGGCCCTTCCAGTCGATGCTGGACCTCGGCACGGGCACCGGTCGCCTGCTGGAGCTTTTTGCCCCGCTCTACCGGCGCGGCGTCGGGGTCGACCTTTCCCGCGAGATGCTGGCTGTGGCCCGCGCCAACCTGGACAGCGCCGGCGTCGCCCATGCGCAGGTGCGCCTCGGCGATATTTTTGCGCCGCCGGTCGAGCGCAACGCCTTCGACCTGGTGACGGTCCATCAGGTGCTGCATTTCCTCGACGATCCCGCACTTGCCATCCGGGAGGCGGCCAGGCTGCTGCGGCCGGCCGGCCGGCTGCTGATCGTCGATTTCGCGTCGCACGGGCTGGAGAGCCTGCGCGAGGAGCATGCCCACCAGCGGCTCGGCTTCAGCGACGCGCAGATGGCGGCGTGGCTCGGCGAGGCGGGCCTCGACCTCGTGGAAACCCGCGCGTTCCCGCCCGCGACGCCGGCCGGCCTGACCGTCAAGCTGTGGATGGGCCGCGACCGCCGGCTGCTGATCGCCGATCCGGCCACGGCCCAACAGCAGACGGAGACCGCCTGATGAACCAGTTCCGGCTGTCGCGCCGCCCCGATATCGGCGACAGGATCGGCGTCTCGTTCGAGTTCTTCCCGCCCAAATCCGACGAGATGGAGGAGAGGCTCTGGGAGACCGTGAAGCGGCTGGAGCCGCTGGCGCCGCGCTTCGTCTCCGTCACCTACGGGGCCGGCGGCTCGACACGCGAGCGCACGGCGCGCACGGTGAAGCGGATTCTTGCCGAGACGTCGCTGACGCCGGCGGCCCATATGACCTGCGTCGACGCTTCGCGCGGCGAGGTGGACGGCGTCGTCGGCGAGTTCGCGGAGATGGGCGTCAGACGCTTCGTCGCCTTGCGGGGCGATCCGGCGGAGGGTGTCGGCGCGGCCTACAGGCCGCATACGGACGGCTACGCCAACGGCGCGGAACTGGTGGCTGCGATGCGCAAAAAGGGGGATTTCGACATCTCCGTCTCGGCCTATCCGGAAAAGCACCCGGAGAGCCCGGACTTCGCCACCGACATCGACATGCTGAAGCGCAAGGTGGACAATGGCGCGACGCGCGCCATCACCCAGTTCTTCTTCGACAACGACGTCTACGAGCGCTATGTGGAGCGGGTCCGCCGGGCAGGCCTCTACATCCCGATCGTCCCCGGCGTGCTGCCGGTCCACAATTTCACGCAGGTCGCCAATTTCTGCTCGCGCTGCGGGGCGCATGTGCCGGCCTGGCTGGCGGAACGCTTCGACGGGCTGGAAAGGGACCCGCAGACCCATGCGCTGGTCGCCTCGGCCGTCGCCGCCGAGCAGGTGCTCGATCTCGTCGAGCGCGGCGTCAGCGACTTCCATTTCTACACGATGAACCGGGCCGACCTCGTCTTCGCCATCTGCCACATGATCGGCATCCGCGCGCAGGCCGCGGCGTCGGAAGCGGCGGCCGCCTGATCCCTCTTATCGAGAAAGACAGGCTTTGCGGAAGCCGAAAACAAAAAAGGCCGGATCGATCCGGCCTTTTCCTTGTTTTTGGGGCTTGAAATTCAGCTTCGGCCGCATCCGGCGGTCAGGGCAACACTCCGAGGATCAGGGCGCCTATGAAGGCGAACGCAGCACAAATCACGAGTGCATTGATCGGTCGCGCTAGTCCCATGAATAGCCTCCTTTTGGTGACTATTCACGGAGTCTAGGCGACTTTGGACGGCTGACAAGCGCATTTTGTGCTGCATTGCGGCGCGATTGGGGAAATTGCGTTCCAATTGCGGCGGCTATCGCCCGGATTTTTCTCGAAAAATCGCGGTTTGTAACGGAGTGAAAAAAATATTTGATCGATTGGTCGATCAACGGCTCCGCGGCCATGCCGCTACGCTCCTACAGCTTCCCCAACAATTCCTGCGTGGGCCAGCCGTCGATCGGCAGCCCCAGGCGCTTCTGCTCGCTGCGCACCGCCTCGCGCGTGTTGACGCCGAGGATGCCGTCGATCTTGCCGACGTCGTAGCCCATGGCCTCGAGCTTCGTCTGGAGCCGCTTCATGTCGTCGGCATTCAGGCCGGGCTCGGGGTCGCGCCTGTCGAAGG
>JAFKJW010000163.1:10577-21250 GCA_017305925.1 Hyphomicrobiales bacterium
CGGCGAGGTTGGCGGCGGTCAGCGAATAGGTCGCGGACTGGTTCCACTCCAGATAGACGTCGTAATTGTCGTAGGCGAGGAAGGCGGGGCCCTTTCGCCCCATCGGCAGGACCACGCCCGCCTTCAGGCCGGTGTCGGCGAGCGGCGCGCCGTCGGGCCGCGTCACGCCCCAGGAAGCCCACTGCGACAGCGGAAGCTTGTTGGTCCGGCCCGTCTCCTCCCACGGCATCTCGTCGGGGACGCGCACCTCCTCGATCCAGGGCTGGTCGCGTTTCCAGCCCTTCAGCATCAGCTTCTTTGCCGTCGTCATGATGACGTCCGGGACGCTGTTTCTCAGGTCGACCTCGCCGTCCCCGTCGCCGTCCACGCCGTCCGCGAGGTAGTCGATCGGCAGAAGCTGCGTCTGGCCGATCTCGCCGGCCCAGGCGCCCTTGACGTCGGCCGGGACGATGCCGCGGTCGATCAGCGTCAGGAGCGGCACGAGCTGCGGGCGGAACACGTCCGGGCGCCGGCAGTCATGCGCCAGCGTCACCAGCGCGTTCAATGTGCCGAAATCGCCCTGGACGGCGCCGAAATCCGTCTCCAGCGCCCAGAAGGCGGCGACGACCGCCGGCTGCACGCCGTATTCCTGCCGGGCGCGGGCGAACACGGCCGCGTATTTCGTCAGATTGGCCTTGCCCTGCTTGACGCGGTAGTCCGAGATCATCCGTCCGGCGAACTCGTTGAAGGTCTGGGTGAAGACGTGCTGCGCCCGGTCGCGCTGCAGGACCTTCTCGTCGATGCGCGCGTTCTCCAGCGCCGCGAGGCCGACCGGACCGACGCCGGCCGCCGTTGCCTCGGCCCTCACACCCTGCTTCCACGCCTCGAAGTCGCCGCCGCAGGTCTGCGCCAGCGACGGGCAGGCAGCGAAGGCCAGGGCCGAGGCCATGGAAAGTATCCCGAAAAGTCGAGCCAAATCCGTTTCTCCAGCAATCAGAGCTGCTTGCATGGACGTTTTGGCAAAATTGCGCCGTCTCGGAAAGGGCGTGAGCCGAATCTACCGCTGACTACTTCGTGTTCGCCCGGATCCATTTGGTCCAGGTCACCGGGCTGCCGTTGAAGACGCTGAGATCGGCCTTGCCCCTTATGCCGGGAATGACGCCGGTGCCGGTATACTGCCAGAAGGTGAAGGGGTGGCTGCCGTATTTCTCCTCCGGATGGCCGGCGACCGAGCGCAGCCAGAACGGATAGCCCTTGAAGGTGGCGAGGTCGTTGTCCTCGAAGAAGTCGATCGAGGTGTAGATGATCGGCTTCTTGCCGTAGTGCCGCTCGACGATCTCCAGGAAGGCCTTCATCTGGCTGCGTACCGTCTCCGCGGGCGGACGCAGCTTGCAGGTGGGCGAGTGGGGGTTCCATTCCATGTCGAGCACAGGCGGCATGGCGCCGCGCTCGCGCGGCACGTTGCGGATGTACCAGGCGGCCTGCTCGGCGGCGGTGCGGCAGAAATAGTAGAAATGATAGGCACCGCGCGGCACGCCCGCGGCGCGCGTGTCGCTCCAGTGCTGCATGAACATGTCGTCCAGGCGGTCGGCGCCCTCGGTCGCCTTGACGAAGGCGAAGGAGACGCCGCTGTCCCTGGCTCGCGCCCAGTCCACCGAGGCCTGGTATTTCGACACGTCGGTGCCGTGGACGGCATATTGCGTCGGCTTGCGGGCCTGCCAGTCATGCGGGTCGGAGTCGTCGAAGCGCGGATAGGCGACCGCGACGCTGGCCGAAATGGTGCCTTCCGACGTCTCGCCGACCGGCGAAAGGTCCGCCGTCGTGCAGCCGGCAAGTGCGGCCAGCGCCGCCAGGAAAGTTCGACCCCTCTTCATATTCGCACACTGTCCCCGAGAGCGCAGGCCGGCTCCGAACGCGGCCTTGCCGCCGCATCATCCAGCCCAGCATGCAAGCTGATCGCCCGACATGGTTGATTTTCGGTTGATCCGCACCCACGCTGCCCGCCGAATTGCGGTCAAAAGCCGGCGATTCCATGGCCGGTCCGCGCAAAGAGGGGTACGTGGTGCGCGTTTTCCTGAAAATCCTCGGATGGCTTGCGGCGCTGCTTGCCGCCGCCGTCATCGCCCTTTTCGCCTGGCTTTGGGTGGCGCCGCCGGCCCTGATCCGCGTGGGCAGCGCCTATTCGGCGAAAATCGTCTGCTCCAACGTTTTCATCGCGCACCGCGACGCGCAGGCGGTGCTGAACGACGACGTGCAGGCGCCGGGACATCCGCTGCTGCGGCTGATGAGGGTCCGTGTCGACGAGAAGGGGCAGGCCGTCACGGCCGGCCTTTTCGGCTTTCTGGGCAAAGCGACGGCGGTCGCGCGTGAGGGGCTGGGCTGCGCGTCCGTGCCGGACGGCGACGTTGCGGCCGCGCGCGCCGTGTCGCTTCCTTCGGAGCCGCCTGCCGCACCCAGCGACTCGCTCTGGCCGGAAGGCGACAGGGTCGCCGCGTCGCAGGACCCGGCGCTGGCGAAAATCCTCGACGATCCGGCAATGACCGGACCCGGCATGCGGGCCGTCGTCGTAGCCAGGGCGGGGCGCATCGTCGGGGAGCGCTACGGCGCCGGCTTTTCCGCCGAAACGCCGCTGCTCGGCTGGTCGATGACCAAGACGGTCAATGCCGCGATCGTCGGCACGCTGGTCGCGGCCGGCCGGATGAGCGTCGACGCATCCGATCTCCTGACGGCGTGGTCAGCCGACGAGCGCCGCTCGATCACGCTGGCCGACCTGATGGCGATGTCGAGCGGGCTCGCCTTCAACGAGGACTACGGAGACGTGACCGACGTCACGCGGATGCTCTTCCTGGAGCCGGACATGGCGGGCTTCGCGGCGGCGAAGCCGCTTGCGGGAGAGACCGGCAGGACGTGGAACTATTCGAGCGGCACCGCGGTGATCATCTCCCGCCTCTGGCAGGCCGCCGCCGGCGCGCAGGCGCTCGAATGGCCGCGGCGGCAGCTTTTCGGACCGCTCGGCATGAAAAGCGCGGTGCTGGAGACAGACGAGAGCGGGACCTTCGTCGGCTCCTCCTATCTCTACGCGACGGCGCGCGACTGGGCACGGTTCGGCCAGTTTCTCCTGCAGGACGGCGTGTGGAACGGGCAGCGGCTCCTGCCGCCGGGCTTCGTTAACTGGATGCGCGAGCCGGCTCCGGCCTCCGGCGGGAGCTACGGCATGGGACAGCTCTGGCTGGAAGGGCCGGGCGGTCCGCCTTCGGATCCGTCGCTGCCGGCGGACACGTTCTGGCTGATCGGCCATGACGGCCAGACGGTCGCCGTCGTGCCGTCCAGGCAACTCGTCGTGGTGCGCATGGGACTCACGCCGTCCAAATATGGCTACCGGCCCCAGAATCTGGTGTCGGCGCTCGCGGCAACTCACTAGCCTGCTGAAAAGAAAGAGAATTTTCTGCCGGCGTTCCGTCCGGCCACGGCCTATGGCTGTGTCTGGAAAGACACAGCGCATGGGTCGATATCCTCGAGCGCGTTTTGTTGCGGAACTGTCATACGGCCATGACCTGATGATTCTACACCCGCAGCAAGGACGGCGTCGTCGCGGAGAGGCGGCGGACGTCCGGAAAAACGATCTCAGTTTACCCATTGTGCGGGGATATCAAGACCATGAACGTCAAGGCTTTTCTCTTCAGTTCCGCCGCTCTGCTGGCCGGCCTGCCGGCCGCAAGGGCGGCCGATGCCGTCGTCATGCCCGAACCGGAGTCCGTCGAATATGTGCGGGTCTGCGACGTCTACGGGGCGGGCTATTTCTACATTCCCGGCACCGAGACCTGTCTGAAGATCGGCGGCTACGTGCAGTACGACATCGGCGGCGGCGACCTGTTCGCGCGCCATCCCGTCGACCATCAGGACGGCGGCACGAACGACGCCTGGTTCCAGCGCACGCGCTTCGTGCTCGAAACCTTCACCGGCGCCGAAACGGAACTCGGCACGCTGAAGACCTATACGCAGGTCCGCGTCAACTGGCAGAACGGCGGCGGCACGAGCGTCGCGCTCCGCCAGGCCTGGGCCGATCTCGCCGGCCTGCGCATGGGCAAGATCGAATCGAACTTCGGCACCTTCATCGGCAACATCAGCAACGTCGTGACTGACGACATCCTGCCCTATGCGCCGTATGACACCAACGCGATCAGCTACACCTTCACCAGCGGCGGCTTTTCCGGCATCGTCGCCCTCGAGGAGGGCGGCAGCGACAGCGGCCTCGGCGACGGCTCCCGCTATCTGGCGCAGAATACTCACAATTATACGATCGACAGCTATGTTCCCCACATCGTGGCCGGCGCAAAATACAAGACCGGCTGGGGCGGCATCGGCATCGTCGGCGGCTACGACAGCGTGCACGACAAGTTCACGGTCAAGGGCCGGGTGGACGTCAAGTTCAACGACAGGTTCAGCGCCTATGTGATGGCCGGCTGGGGCGACAACGACCTGGAAGCCGACGCGGACGCCGGGCGCCTCGGCCGCTTCAACTACTACAAGCCGTGGAGCGGCGAATGGGCGGTCTGGGCCGGGATGACCGCGACCCTCACCGAGAAGGCGAAGTTCAACGCCCTGCTCGCCTATGACGACGCGGAGGAATTCGCAGCCGTCGCCAATGTCGACTATACGCTGGTGCCGGGTTTCCGTGTCATCCCCGAACTCGTCTACAAGGACGGCGGCAAGGCGGTGAACACCGACGCGTGGGGCGGCTGGGTCCGTTTCCGCCGCAGCTTCTGAGCAGCAGGCTCCCGCGAATGCGAAACCCCGGCGGCCGTTCCGCCGGGGTTCGATCAGACCCGCTTCGACGGCGGCGCGATCGCCGGAGGCCGCGAGGGGACCGCCGTTCTCTGACGCTTCATTACAGGGTGTAAGCGTATGTGACGCAACTACATACGCGCTGCCGCATTTTTCCCGCAACTGCCCGCTACCGGGGGGCTGTTGAGGAAGGAGAATATCATGAAGAAACTCATTCTTGCGTCAGTTTCCGCCGTGGCCCTTTTCGGGATCGCGGCATGCAGCGACAGCGGTGCGGACAAGACGACCACCCAGAGCACCACGCCGCCTGCGACCGAGCAGACGACCCCGCCCGCCGACACGAACACGATGAAGCCGGCGGACGACAATGCGATGAAGCCGGCCGATCAGGCGCCTGCGCCCGCACCCGCCCAGTAAGTAAGCGTCTCCCAAGCGTGCGAATGGCCGGCCATATGCCGGCCATTCGTATTTTGGGGGCTGCCTTGCCTTTCGTCTTCACGCGTGAGACGAAACTCAATAGAGAGGCGGGATGTCCATCTGGTCCCGGCTTGGCGAATTCGCGCGTCGCGCTTCCGAGGCGGCGACGACGGGGTCGGTCGATCTCGCCGCGTCGCTGCGCCGCTTCTTCCGCGGCGATCCCGAACTGCGCCGGAAGGTCGCCTTCTCCGTCGCGATGATCGCGCTGTCGGCGAAGATGGCGAAGGCCGACGGCGTGGTCACGCAGGAGGAAATCCGCGCCTTCCAGCAGATATTCGCCGTGCCGCCCGGCGAGGCCCGCAACGTCTCGCGGCTCTATGCGCTGGCGCAGGCCGATATTGCGGGCTTCGAGTCCTACGCGGCGCAGATGGCCGCGCTTTGCGGCTCGGGCAAGCCCAATTGCCGCATGCTGGAGGACATTCTCGACGGGCTGTTCCACATCGCCAAGGCGGACGGCGTCCTGCACGAGCGGGAAGGGCGCTTCCTGCGGCGCATCGCCGAGATCTTCGGCATCGGCGAGGCGCATTACCAGAGCATTCTCGCGCGGCACGTCGATCTGGGGGAGGCCGATCCCTATGCCGTTTTGGGCCTCGAGCACGGCGCGCCCTTCGAGACCGTGAAGAAGCGGTACCGGAAACTGGTGGCGGAAAACCATCCGGACCGGCTCGTGGCGCGCGGCGTGCCGCAGGAGTTCATCGCGCTCGCCACCACGCGGCTCGCTTCCATCAACGCGGCCTACGAACTGCTGGAGAAGGTGGTGCCGGTTTGAGGCGCTTCCGGCCGGACCATCGCGGCGCGCGGGTGCGGCCCTCGCCGAATTTCGGGGAGCGGCGAGGCGTCTCCGGGCCCGACATGATCCTGCTGCACTACACCGGCATGCGGACGGGCCAGGCCGCGGAGGATTGGCTCTGCGCGGAGGAAAGCCAGGTCTCCTCGCACTATCTGGTGCACGAGGACGGCCGGGTGGTGCAGATCGTGCGTGAGAAGGACCGCGCGTGGCATGCCGGCAAGAGCTACTGGCAGGGCGAGACGGACATCAATTCGCGCTCCGTGGGCATCGAGATCGTCAATCCCGGCCATGAATTCGGCTACCGGCCGTTTCCAGCCGTGCAGATCGACGCGGTGATCGCGCTTTGCAGGGGCATCGCGCTGCGCCGCCGCATCCGGCCCGAGCGCGTGCTGGCGCATTCCGACGTGGCGCCGGGGCGCAAGGTCGATCCGGGCGAACTGTTTCCCTGGGCGCGGCTGGCGGCCGCCGGCGTCGGCCATTTCGTCGTCCCCGCGCCAGCGGGCGCGGGAGCGGGCGAGACGACTTCCGCGACGATCGCGGAGGCGCGTGCGCTGCTCGGCGAATACGGCTATGACGTCACGGACGTGGAAAGGACTGGCACCGTCGTCGCCGCGTTCCAGCGGCATTTCCGGCCGGAAAGGGTGGACGGCGTGGCCGATGCCTCGACGCTCGACACGCTGCGGCGGCTGATCGCGGTACTGCGCCAGCCGATGGCGGGGGCTGGCCCCTGACCCGGGGGACCTTCTGCCCTATGTAGCCCGGCCGCTGGTTCGCGGGCGCGGCGGGATCGATTGGAGCCGGAAAAGCGAATGGACACGACCGCCCGGAAGATTTCCCCCGGCGAGGCGCCGATGGGCGAGCACGAGAAGAACGTCATCATCGGCGGCGTGCTTCTCGCCATGCTGCTCGCCGCGCTCGACCAGACCATCGTGGCGCCGGCCATGCCGACCATCGGCCACGCGCTCGGGCATGCGAACTATCTTCCCTGGATCGTCACCGGCTATCTGCTGACGGCGACGGCGGTGGCGCCGCTCTACGGCAAGATCTCGGACGTGCACGGGCGCAGGCTCACCATCTTCGCTGCGATCCTGATCTTCCTCGCGGGCTCCGTCGTGGCGGCGCTGGCGCCCAACATGCTGACGCTCATCGTCGGACGCGCCGTCCAGGGCGTCGGCGGCGGCGGGCTGTTCGCGCTGTCGCAGACCGTCATCGGCGACCTCGTGCCGCCGCGCGAGCGGGCGCGCTACGCGGCCTGGATCTCCGGCACATGGGCGGTGGCGAGCGTTGCCGGGCCGCTGCTGGGCGGGGCGTTCGCCGAACATCTCCACTGGTCGCTGATCTTCTGGATCAACGTGCCGCTCGGGCTCCTGGCGATGTTCATCGTGAACAATCCGCTGAAGAAGCTGCCGGTGGCGGCGCGGCGGCACCGGATCGACATAACCGGCGCGCTGCTGCTCATCGCGGCGACCGCGCTCCTTCTGCTCGCGCTCAACTGGGGCGGCAGCCTCTATCCGTGGTGGTCGCCCGAGATCCTGGCGCTTTCGGCCGCTTCGGGGCTGTTCTTCGCCGGCTTCGCCATCCGCCTGAGCCTCGCGGCGGAGCCGCTCGTCTCGCTGGAGGTCCTCGGCAACCCGATCGTGCTGGGCGGAACGCTCTCGATGTTTCTGCTGCAGGCGGCGAGCGTCAGCCTGACCGTCTATCTCCCCGTCTACCTCCAGGCCGCGCTCGGCCTGTCGGCAAGCGAATCGGGCACCGCGCTCCTGGCCTTCCTGCTCGGCACGGTTGCCGGCGCGACGATCAGCGGGCGGCTGACCGCCCGTATCGTCCACTACAAGCGCATCGCGCTGGTCGGCGCGGCGCTCGCCGCCGTCAGCCTCGCCGTGCTGGCCTTCGTCGCCGGGGAGATTTCGCTCGGCCCGCTGGAGGCCCTGACAGCGCTGATCGGTTTCGGCACCGGCATGACGTTTCCCGTCTGCACGGTTTCGGTGCAGAACGCGGTGGACAGGGCGCATCTGGGAGTGGCCACCGGCGTCCTCACCTTCCTGCGCAGCCTGGGCGGGGCGCTGGGAGTGGCGATCGTGGGCGCGGTGGCGCTGAGCTACGGGCTTCCGCTGGCGGGCGAGGGCGGCCAGGTGTCGATGCCGGGCGGATCGGCGGATCTCTTCGCGGTGATCTTCATCGCCGCGGCGATTTTCATGGTGGTGTCTTTCGTCGCTCTGCTCGCCATGCCGGAGAAGCCGCTTCACGGCGGCATCGCGGAGCGGCCGACCATGGCGCCCGAATAGCGGCGGCATCGATCCGCCTTTGCTGTTGATTTGGACGCCGGGGCAGCCTATCTGCGGCTGCCAGCTGGCCGGGCGGCCGCGCCTACCGATGCCGAAAGGCGGTGGGCGAGGAAAGTCCGGGCTCCATGGAAACACGGTGCCGGTTAACGACCGGCGGGGGCGACCCCAGGGAAAGTGCCACAGAAAGCAAACCGCCGAGCCGCCTTCGGGCGGCGGCAAGGGTGAAAGGGTGGGGCAAGAGCCCACCGCGCGACCGGCAACGGGAGCGGCATGGCAAACCCCACCGGGAGCAAGACCGAATAGGGACGGCGCGGAGGGAAACCTCCGGGGACAGTTTTCGGTCCGCCGTCCGGGTAGGTTGCGCGAGGCGTCCAGCAATGGGCGCCCAAGATGAATGGCCGCCGCGTCCGTCCGCCCGCAAGGCGACGGGCCATACAGAACCCGGCTTACAGGCCAGCTGGCGCTTGTCCTGCTCGTTCCGTCATCCGGCGGCGTCGAGCGCTTCCGCGACCGCCGGCCACAGGGCCTCGACCGGCTCGCAGCCGATCGACAGGCGCACGAAGCCCGGCGCGACGGCGTCGCCCCAGCGGGCGCGGCGCTCGGCCGAGGTGTGGACGCCGCCGAAGGAGGTGGCGGGCTGGATGAGCGGGCATGCTCCGATGAAGCGCTCGGCCTGGGCCTTGGACGGCAGGGTGAGGCCGATCAGGAAGCCGAAGCGCTGCATCTGCGCGCGGGCGAGCGCGTGGCCGGGATCGTCCGGCAGGCCGGGGTAGCGGACCGCGACGACGTCCTTGCGCTCCGCAAGGCGCGCCGCGATGATTTCGGCCGAATTGCACATCCGCTCGAGGCGCACGTCGAGCGTCTCCAGTCCGCGATGGACGAGCCACGCCTCGAACGGGCCGGGGATCGCGCCGGAGAGCTTTCGCCAGTCGCGCAGGGTGGAAAGCAGCGCCTCGTCGCGGGTCGCGACATGCCCGAACAGGACGTCGGAATGGCCGTTCACGGCCTTGGTGTCGGCGGAGACGACGAGATCGGCGCCGAGGTCGAGCGGCCGCTGGCCGTAAGGGGTCATCGTCGTGTTGTCGGCCACGACGATCGCGCCGGCGGCACGCGCCGCCTTGGCAACGGCCGCGATATCGCAGATGTCGAGGCCGGGATTCGACGGCGTTTCCAGGAAGACCAGACGATAGCCGGCGAAGCCGCCGTCCGCGAAGCCCGTGGTCGGCCGCAGGTCCGCCGTCACGCCGAACGGCTTCAGGAAGCGTTCGGCGAGCACGCGGCCCGTATAGTAGCCGTCCGAGGGAAGGAGGATGCGGTCGCCGCTCTTCAGGAGGGCGAAGAAGGCCGCGGAGATCGCCGCCATGCCGGAAGGGAAGGCCACTATGCCGGCGTCCTCCAGATGCGCGAGCTGGTGTTCGGCCGCCTCCCAGGTCGGGTTGTCGAAACGGCCGTACTGGCGCGCGCCGGCCGGATCGCCGGGCAGATGATACATCGACGTCATGGTGAGCGGCAGCGCCACCGGATCGCCCTTGGACAGCCCGGCGCGGCGCAGGTGCGGCAGCGCGGCCGCCTTTCGGGACATCTTCGACATCGGTGGTGCTCCTGTTTTCCTCCGACGTCTATCGGCGGATCGGGAGGCGCACAATCGCAATCGCCACAGGCGCGGCGTTCGATAACCCTTCGTTAGGCTTAATGGACCATAAATCGCGGAATGGCCGGAATTCGCCGTCTGCAAGGCCGTTTTCGATGCGAGTAAAGTTCTGTCCCATTGACGCCCATAGTGCCCCATGTTAGCCCCTAACCCATATCAGAATTCGGTGGATGTGGCAGGTGCTGCGGTTCCGGGGCCGGCGTTTTGGAGCGCTGCCGCCGGGCGGCTTGGGCTGCGCCGCATCGGGTCGGATTTTCGGAAATCGCGCCGGCCTGTAGCGACGGCGCGACTGGTGTGGAGCAGGGCGGCGCAGGCCGCGGCCGGTGCGCATGGACCGCTTTCTGTCGAGTGCAGTGAACAGGATCGATGCGAAGGGCAGGGTGTCGGTGCCAGCCTCGTTCCGCAGCGTCGTGCAGAGGCAGGGGTGGAGCGAGCTCTACGCGACGCGGCATCTGGAGATGCCGGCGCTGGAGGTCGGCGGGCCGGAGCGGCTGAAGGAGTTCGAGGAGCACATCGCGCGGGAGGACCCGCTGCTGCGGATGGCGGACGACCTGGCCTATTACTACTACGGCGACGGTGCGTTCCTGAAGCTCGACCAGGACGGCCGGATCACCATCACCGATTTCATCCGCGAGCATACGGGCATCGCCTCGGAGGTCGCTTTCGTGGGCAAGGGGGCGATGTTCCAGATGTGGGAGCCGGAGCG
>JAFKJW010000164.1 GCA_017305925.1 Hyphomicrobiales bacterium
CTGCGATGATTATTGCTTCACCGTGGTTCAGCCACCGAACGAATGCTCGGTCGGGCGGCGAAGTCCAGCGAACTCAGCCATGGGTTGCCCGTCCCAAGTCCTTTGATGCCTCGAATCCTGCTCGCCACCGGGCCGACAGTTGCTCAAACGCGTTCTCACCAGCGCGAGCCAATGCAGCCAGCGCAACTGGCTCTACCGAATCTCCGGCCTCGCCCAGGATCGACAGAAGTGTCAGCACGCCTTCGATCTGGCTCAGATCCGGTTCCATGTCGAAGAGGACGGCTCGAATTTCGTCAGCGGCAGCGGCCTTGCAAGCCCGGTTCCTCGGCATGGCATTCTCCTTGCCACAACCAATGCTTGCTATGCAGAGGAAGTCGAGTGGGAATATCGGCGACCGGCCTGGGGCCAGTACCAGCCTCACCTGGGACTATCTGTAACGTCGTATTTGGGGCCGAAAGCCGGCCGTCTGCTTCGGCGGAGGGGACAAGAGAAGCGGACCATTGGATTCGAGATAGCCAACTGCGATAACGATCATCGCGCTTCAAAGCGGCTTTTGAACGCACCATATGGGCTGTCTGGGTTCTGACGCGAAACCGATTATCTCCCGGCCACACAGGGCCAAGCTCGATCACGGTCGAGCGGACGGAGGTGGCAAACCATTGTTTCATAGTACCGCTTACGGCAGCTCCACACCGAGCCGATCTTGAAAGGATCGACGTCATGATGCGCGTGGCATGGGGAAAGACGGATCCGGAGAAGCGTCCGTCCCACCATCTGATCCATCACAGCATGGACGTCGCTGCGGTTCTCGAACGGCTTGTCCGAAATCCGATCATCGCAGACCGTCTCAGGCGAGCAGCAGGACGCGAACTCACCGACGGCGAGCGGGCATGGATGGCGGCCTTCGCCTTTCTGCACGATGTCGGCAAGCTGTCCCCGCGCTTCCAGGCAAAGGCTTGGCCGGACGCTGACGGGCGCGATACGCGCAGCCATCTTGAGGAGGGATGGCGGTGGCTCGCGAGCACACACAAGCGCCCGGATACGATGGGCGGGCTCGTTCACGCGCTGTTCGGACCGCTCGTCCAGTCCCGCGCTGGCGACAAGTGGATCCAAGCACTGTTCGCGCACCACGGGCGGCCCTGCAAAGCAGGCAACGCGGCTGATTGGCCGAATCCACCAGCCTATGACTGGAAGGTTGAAGAGGCGGGGATGGGCAAGGCGCTGGGCGCCTGGTTCCCGAACGCCGAATGGGGCGATCCAGTTGCTCTCGCGCGTCCGCGGCTCGTCCACCTCTTCGCCGGGCTTCTCGCGCTGGCCGACTGGATCGGTTCGGACGCCCGCGCTTTTCCGCACGAACTGGAACCCGATCTTATCGGCTATGGCGAGCGAGCCCGAGAACAAGCGGAGCAGGCCCTGCACCGCTTCGCGCTCTCGAACACCCCTTGGCCGCCCGAGGCGCCAACCTTCGCCGCCCTGACGGGGTTCGAGCCGCGCGGCGTCCAGTCCGTCGTCGCTGCGTTGCCGCTCGACGTGGCGCTGGCGATCGTCGAGGCGGAGACCGGTTCGGGCAAAACGGAAGCCGCGCTGATGCATTTCGCGCAACTGCGCTCGGCCGGTCGGGTCGATGCACTTTACTTCGCCGTGCCGACGCGCGCGGCTGCATCGCAGCTGTTCGAGCGCATCCGCAAGGCGATGGAGAAGATCGGCGGGCCCATCCCAATCCTGGCGATTCCCGGACAGCTCCGTGCCGGCGAGGCGGAAGGCGTGCGCCTGCCGGGCTACGAGGTGCGCTGGGACGACGGCGGCCATCATTGGGCCGCCGAGCACGCCACGCGCTTCCTCGCCGCCCCTGTCGCCGTCGGCACGATCGACCAGGTGCTGATGGCAGGGCTGCTGGTCAAGCACGCTCACCTGCGCGGGTCGGTTCTGTCGCGCAGCCTTCTCGTCATCGACGAAGTTCACGCCTCGAACGCCTACATGAACAGGATCGCGCGGGGCCTCGTCCGCGATCACTTGGCGCTCGGCGGGCATGCGCTCCTGATGTCGGCGACGCTCGGGTCGGCCGAGCGTGCCGAGTGGCTCGGCCAAGCGATTCCGGACTTGGAGGAGGCGAAGGCGACACCTTATCCGTCCGTATGGCGGTCCGGCGCGCGCGAGCCGCTCCGACCTTCGGCGGCGGACAACGGCGGGCGGACGAAGCGCGTCGCGCCGAGGCTGGTGCCGACGATGGCGGCCACCGAGGCGGCGCGGATCACCCTCGACGCCGCGCGGCGCGGTGCGCGTGTCCTCGTCATCCGTAACACGGTCGAGAGCGCCATCGAGACGTGGCGCCGGGTTGTCGAGGCGGAGCCCGCGCTCTGCCTTGCGGTCGCCGGCATCCCCGCGCTCCACCATTCGCGCTTCGCCGCGGAGGATCGGCGGGCGCTCGACAAGGCCGTGGAAGATGCCTTTGGCAAAGCTTCGCCCAGCCGGCCCGTCATCGCGGTCGGAACCCAGACGCTGGAGCAATCCCTCGACATCGACGCGGACGTCCTCGTCACCGATCTCTGCCCGATAGACGTGCTCCTGCAACGCATCGGCCGGTTGCACCGGCACGATCGGGAGCGTCCCGAAGGCTTTGGCCAGCCGGTGGTCCACATCCTCTGTCCCGAAAATGGGCTCGACGCGTTGGCGCGTGAGAAGCGCTTCGAGAACGGCCTTGGCGGCTGGGAAGCGCGGGGCGGTCTGGCCGGGATTTATACCGACCTCGCCATTCTGGAAGCGACGCGACGGCTGGCAGACGAGCGTCCGATCTGGACTATCCCCAACGACAACCGTGTTCTTGTCGAGACCGCGACCCATCCGGACGCACGCCATGCGATCACTGAAGAGATGGGTTGGCAGGACTATGTTTCCGCCGTCGACGCGGAGGAGATCGCCGACCGTCAAGCTGCAGGAATGCTTGTCCTCGATCGCTCTGCCGCATTCCCGGACAACTTTCCCGGAAATGACGAGGTGATCCAAACGCGGCTCGGCGCGCGCGGTCCGTTGCTCGAATTGCCGCCGGGCACGATCGGTCCGTTCGGCCACTCGATCACATCGATCGCGCCGCCGGCGCGCTGGTGCCGGAGGAACGAGAAGCAGAATCTATGGATGACTGGCGAGGAGACGGTCGAGGCCGAAAGGTTGGAGGAAGGGCTCATCATCCGTGCCGGCGAATGGACGTTCATCTATGGGCCGGAGGGGCTCCGGCCTGATGCTTGACCAGGAACATCCAATACTCCATAACAGCTCCGCCGTTAGGCATAAGAGATTTTTTAGAGGCTAAGCTCGAAGCATGGATGTGAGTGATGGCTATTGATTTTTCTTTACGCATTGCCTTGACGTGGTGCGCCACAGTTAGGTCGACGCTGTCGAACGCTTCCCGATCAGATCGGGATCGACCCAGCTCAGCCGCAAGGCCGATTGGCTTTATTGTAGCTCCCCCGGAGACACCGGGGTCCTCGAAGGGCGGTCGATGAGTTTCGTCATCGGCCGCCTTTTCGGTGTCTGACGCGGCGAATACGTTTCGCCCTGCCGCGCAACTGTCCAAAAAGCGGAACGGCGAAAGCCCGGGACTTTTCAACCGTAGGATTTTCTGCAACTCTGGGTTACGCTGCTCAGGGTTGGTGGGAAGGCGCTGGGCAATGAACGAAACTACATTCGATTCGGGCGAAGCCGCAGGGCACCTCAACCTTCTCGCCGACCGGCTTCTCACCGCCGACGGCGGCGAGCGGTTCACGCTCCCCGAACTCCTCGCCGCCCTTTCGCGCGGCGAGGTCGATGGGTTCCCGCGCCTGCGTGCCCACCAGCGCACCGCCTGGCACATGTTCCTCGTGCAGCTCGCCGCGCTTGCCCTCGACCGGATCGGGTGCACCGACCTGCCCGCTGGGGCCGAGGAATGGGCCGCGTTGTTGCGCTCGCTCTCGAAGTCCGAAATCGGGGCGAAGGGCGACGAGCCCTGGTGTCTTGCTGTCGCCGATCGCTCGAAGCCCGCCTTCCTGCAACCGCCCGATCCGGGCGGACTCAAGTGGAGCGACGTTGCGACCCCCGACGCGCTCGACCTCCTGATCACCGCGCGCAACCATGACCTGAAGAGCGAGGTCGCGGCCCACGCGGCTCCGGAGGACTGGGCTTACGCGCTGGTCAGTCTTCAGACGATGGAGGGCTACGGCGGTAAGTCGAACTACGGAATCGCGCGGATGAACGGCGGCTCTTCCAGCCGATCGTTCCTTGGCCTTGTCCCCGCGCGCGACGACGGATCGCCGGACGTGTCGGCCTGGTGGCGACGCGACGTCGAGCGGCTCCTTCGGCACCGGTCGGACGAAGGGCCGCTCACCCGCGGCGGTCCGGCACTTCTGTGGTGTCGTCCGTGGCCGGAAGGTCCGCCTTTGCCGGTCCATAAAATGGACCCGTGGGCGATCGAGGTCTGCCGGCGGGTTCGTCTCCGCGAGGCGCAAGGCGGACTTCGCGCCGAACGGACCGGCTCGGCGGCCGCGCGCGTCGACGCCAAGGCGTTCTGCGGCGTGCTCGGCGACGCCTGGGCGCCGGTTTCCCGAGACGAAGCGGCGCCGAAGGCACTGACGCTCGGCGAGGGACGCTTCGATTATCGCCGCCTTGTCGACCTCCTGTTTTCCGGCAAGTGGATCGTACCGTTGGCGGCAAGACTCGACGACGACGAGGACGCCGATCGTATGCTCCTTCTCGCCGAAGCGCTGTCGCGCGGCAATTCCAAGACCGATGGGCTGAAGTCCCGGTTGGTGCCGCTGCCGCGGAAGGTCGTTGCCGGAGGCTGGTTCACCGCACAGGCGGAGATGCTTGGGGATGCAGCCGCGGCGCAGATGGGGGAGATCGCCTCGGCCGATGCTGCGCTGCGAGAGGCAGTGGCGCTCTACGCCGCCGACGGCAATTTCGATTCCGTCGGCAAGGAGGAACGCCAGCGGGCCGCGAGCGCACGGGCGCGCCTCGACTTGGCAGCCGACGCTGCCTTCTTCGACCATCTCTGGGACCGCGCGGACCCTGACACCGAAGCTTCGGCTAAGGTACGCTTCCGCGCGCTTCTCGTCGCCGCTGCAAGGGCGGAACTGGAGCGTGCCTTCCAAACGATCCCCTGCGCTACCGTGTTTGCCGCGAGAGCGAAGGTCAGGGCGAACCGCCGGCTTTACAACGCGCTCCGCAAGGCGGAGCTTCTGCAGGAGGAAGCGGAGCATGCCTGAGGTGGTGCATCCGAAAACAAGCGACGCCGGGCGCAATCCGGGTGCGGTCGCGCTGTCGATCGCCGCAATGATGAGGGTGTTCGGCAACGGCGAAATGGCCGCGCTGCGCCGACTGGACGACAACCCTGCAGTGCCCGCCTATTGGCGACTGGCCGCGCGCCACCCGATCCTTTCCGAAAGAAACACCGAGGAAAGGCACCGAGCATGGAGGGCCATCGTGCAGGCGCTTGCGATCCTGACGCCCAAGGGCCTGCCGGGAGAGCGCGGCGACCTGCACGATCCGGAACGCAAGCTCGGCGCAACCCTCTGCGACGGCGGCAGCCGGGACTGGCCCGGCGGCCTCGCTCCCGGAACGTCCCCGCGCCCGATGATCAGCGAGCAGCGCCTCGCCCAGCTTCTCGCGGCGCGCGGCTCTCAACGATCCGTGCTCCTGCTGCGCGCCGTGCGCGCGCTCGCCGCGAGCCGCGATGCGGCGGTCGGGGTCGACGTCGGCGACCTCGCCCGGCGCTTCATCGATCCCGATCCCGAGAAGCTTGCAGCCCCTTATTACGCGAGGCTCGACCGCGCCGAACGCGCGGCAAAAGCCGATGCAACCAAGAGGACTCCCAATGCCTGAGCCGCGCTTCCTCCAGATCCACACGCTGACCGCCTATCCGGCGGCACTCCTCAACCGCGACGACTCGGGGCTCGCCAAGCGCCTGCCTTATGGCGGGGTCATCCGCACCCGCGTGTCGTCGCAATGCCTGAAGCGGCACTGGCGGATGGCTGACGATCCGCATTCGCTGCACGCGATCGACGGGACCGATGCCGCCTTCCGCTCGCGCGAGATCGTCACCCGCAAGGTGCTCGGCTCTCTCGACGCGCCCGAGGAGGTCCTAAAGGCGCTCGAACCGGAATTCCAGATGGCGGTCTACGGCGACAAAGGCACGTCGAAGA
Organism: Hyphomicrobiales bacterium; assembly: GCA_017305925.1. Lineage (GTDB taxonomy): Bacteria > Pseudomonadota > Alphaproteobacteria > Rhizobiales > Rhizobiaceae > Arvimicrobium. The sequence continues at coordinate 6,171 of JAFKJW010000164.1, forward strand.
GCGCCCGCCAGACCCTGCTTCTCGGCGAGCGCGAGATCGCTTGGCTGCACGCGGAGGCGCAGCGTCTGGCGAACGACGCGAACGGGGACGCCGCCAAGGCCAAATCACTGGCCGCCGAGTGGCGTTCACCCTCGAACTTCAAGGCCAACATCAAGGCCATGCGCGAGACGACCGCGCTGCCAGGCGGACTGACCGGCGCCCTGTTCGGCCGCATGGTCACCTCCGACCCCGAGGCCAACATCACCGCGCCGGTCCACGTCGCCCACGCCTTCACCGTCCACGGCGAGGAATCCGAAAGCGACTATTTCACCGCCGTCGACGACCTCGCCGAAGACGCGCCCGGCGCCGACACCATCCAGGAAACCGAACTGACGTCCGGCTTGTACTACGGCTATGTCGTCGTCGACCTTCCGGGCCTTGTCCGCAATCTCGGACCGGCCGCGCCCGACCTCGCCGGTCCGGTTCTGCACAATCTCGTCCACCTGATCGCAGAGGTCTCGCCGGGCGCCAAGCTCGGCTCGACCGCGCCGTATTCGCGCGCGAGCTTCATGCTCGTCGAGGCCGGTGACCGTCAGCCCCGGTCGCTCGCGGAGGCGTTTTTGACGCCCGTCGAGCAGCCTGATCCCGGCAAAGCGACGAAGGTGCTGACCGACCATCTCCAAACCCTCGACGCGGCCTATGCAACGGGCGAGGAGCGCCGGTTCCTGTCCCTGCGCAACGAGGAGGTGCCGGGCGCGATACGCGGCACCTTGAAGGAACTCGCCGATTTCGCCGGCGCGCTGCCGGGGCGCCTGGCATGAGCCGGCGCTGGCTGCGGCTGACGCTCGCGGCGCCGCTGATGTCCTTCGGCGCCGTCGCCGTCGACCAGATCGGGTCGACCTGGCGCTTTCCCAGCCGCTCCATGCTGACCGGACTGCTCGCCAACGCACTGGGCCTCGACTGGACCGAGCGGGCCGCCCATCAGGCGCTGCAGGATCGCCTGGTCTCGACCGCCGCGCTGGTCCGGGAGGGCGAGGTTCTGACCGACATTCAGAACGCGCAGCTCGGCGCGAACGACCGCGGCTGGACCACGCGGGGCCGGGCCGAAGGCCGCGAAGGGGCAAGCTACAACGCACCCCACCGCCGCCGCCGCGACTTCCTCGCCGATGCCGAGCTTCTCGCCGTCCTTGCCTTGGAACCCGCGGACGCCGAGCCGAGCCTCGATCGTATCCGCAACGCACTGCTACGGCCCGCACGCCCGCTGTTCCTCGGCCGAAAACCCTGCCTGCCCTCGCGCCCCCTGGTCGCCGGCACGGAGGCCGACTTCCTCGAGGCGCCGACCGCGCACGCCGCACTCCTTGCATGCGCCGGCATCGCGGGTGCCCGCGCCTGGTGGCCAGGCAACGAGGGACCGGCGGGAACGCGGACCCACGAGGTCGCCGATCGCCGCAACTGGGACAGCGGCCTGCATGGCGGCGCGCGCATCCTGCGCGAGGGCCGTCTCGGCGAGCCGGGTCCCGACGGAGGCGCATCGTGACCCTCCATCTCGTCCGCCTTCCTGTCGACCTCAACGCCCTGGCGCGCGCCGCCGACAATCGCGGCTGGACAACCGGCCGCCGCCTCGCCTTCGACGAAGGCGCGGCGCTTCACCACCTGCTCGGCGAGACCTTCGGGCCGGCAGCGCTGCAGCCCTTCCGCCTTTCCGTCGCTCCGAAACGGGCACGCGGCAGTATTTACGCCTATACAAGCGTCGATCCCGGCGAACTTGCCGAGACGGCAACGGTGACCGCGATGCCCGAGGTGGTGGCCGCGCTCTCGCCGGCTGCGCTGGAGGCGAAGCCGATGCCGACCGGCTGGCGCTCCGGACAGCGCATCGGCATCGACGTTCGCCTGCGTCCGACCGTCCGCCTCGCCGCGGCGGTTGCCCCCGGAAAGGGTGATGGGGCGACCGGCAACCACGGCTTTGCCAAAGGCGCGGAAATCGACGCCTTCCTCGCGGAGGCGTTGAAGCACGAAAGTTGCGACATGATGGAGGCGACGGGGCGAACCCGCGAGGCAGTGTATCGCGATTGGCTTGCCGCGCGTTTCGGTTCGGTCGCGACGCTGGAGGAGGCTCGTCTCGCCGCCTTTGCCCGCACCGTCGCCGCACGCGGCGGCAAAGGGCAGGAAGCGCCTGACATTGTCGTGCACGGCACGATCCGGATCGATGACCCGGCACGTTTCGCCGAACTTCTGAGCAAGGGCGTCGGCCGCCACCGTGCCTACGGCTTCGGCATGCTTCTCCTGCGTCCTGCCCGCAACATCCCGGGAAGCTGACGGCCATGCTTTCGGGACGTCTCGGCCTCGACACCGCCCGTATTCCGCATGCCGATCGGCACGGGCTCGTCTGGCTGGATCGCGGACGGCTGGAGGTCGAAGACGGCTGTCTGCGCTTCGTCACCGCCGGCGGCATTCTCGCAGCCGGCGACTATCAGCTTCCGCACCAGTCGATCTCCGCCGTTCTCCTTGGACCCGGCTCTTCCGTCACCCACGATGCGCTGCGGCTTCTGGCGCGGCACGGCTGCATCCTGTGCGCCGTGGGCACGGATGGCGTGCGGCTCTATACGGCGCCGCCGCTCGCGCCCGACACTTCGGCGCTCGCCCGCAGGCAGGTAGCCCAATGGTCGGAGAAGGGCGCACGCCAGGAGGTGGCGCGCCGCATGTACGCCCTACGGTTCGGCGAGATCGTGCGCACCCGCGACATCGAGGTGCTGCGCGGCATGGAAGGAGCGCGCATCAAGCGGGCCTACGAATTGGCGGCCGAACGATTCGGCGTGCCGTGGCGGGGCCGCCGCTACGACCGGGCCAACCCGGACGCCGCCGATCTCGCCAACCAGGCTCTCAATCATGCCGCCCTCACGATGCAGGCGGCCGCGGCAATCGCCGTCGCGGCGACAGGAACCATACCTCAACTCGGCTTTATCCACGAGGATTCCGGCCAAAGCTTCGTGCTCGACATCGCGGATCTGAGGCGCCACGACCTTGTTCTCGAGGTCGCCTTTGGCGCTGCGAAAGAGGCGGCGCTGGGGAGGGAGACCGTGGACCGTTTGGTGCGTCGGCGCGCTGGCGACACCTTTCGTCGGAAGGGCGTCGTTCCACAGATGATCGACGCGATCAAAACGGTGCTCGGCGAGAAGGAGGAGCCGAAAACCCTCAGTGGCGAATCCGAGCTTGAGACGGGTGGCCTTGGGCGCGCCAGAGGGAGCGCGGGGCAAGGGACAGACGCTGGAGAACCTTGAGATGCCCTTGTGCGTCGTCGTCACCCGGGACGTGGAAGGGCGCTATCGCGGTTTCCTGGGGTCCGCGATGCTGGAACTGGCTCCCGGTGTCTACGCCCATCCTCGCATGAGTGCGGGCGTCCGAGACCGATTGTGGGATGTCCTTCAGGACTGGCATAGTCAACTTGCCAAGGGCTCGCTCGTGATGTGCTTTGCCGAGACGACCGCGCCTGGGGCGATGGGATTGCGGACGTTGGGCGAACCGCCAAAGACTGTGATCGACCACGAAGGCGTTCTTTTGGTCCGGAGGGCATTGCCCGCAATCGTCGGAACGATGGATGGCGACTACCTCAGTTCTTTGACAATCGAATAATGTCAGCTAGTTAGCGATTAGAGGTTCCCCCGCACTCGCGGGGATCGACCCAGCTTGAGGATTGCGTTGATGATCATGGCCAGGGTTCCCCCGCACTCGCGGGGATCGACCCCTCCACCCTGCTAACCTAACGACGCTCCCCCGGGTTCCCCCGCACTCGCGGGGATCGACCCTGCCGAGGTAGTCAATGCTTGTCGCCGCCCTCGGTTCCCCCGCACTCGCGGGGATCGACCCCTCGATCCGCGAGGCCGTAGAGGCGCGTGTCGGGTTCCCCCGCACTCGCGGGGATCGACCCGGGTCGTAGATGACGTCGCCGGGATTCGAATAGGTTCCCCCGCACTCGCGGGGATCGACCCTGCGACGGTCGACCCATCGGTTACGATCCCGTGGTTCCCCCGCACTCGCGGGGATCGACCCCGCTGCACCGATGGCCGGTTCCGGCACTGGGAGGTTCCCCCGCACTCGCGGGGATCGACCCCCGAGACCGCCGACAGCACGCGCCATGTGCATGGTTCCCCCGCACTCGCGGGGATCGACCCGACCATCGAGCGCAAAACAGTTCGGCCGCGATGGTTCCCCCGCACTCGCGGGGATCGACCCTGGGCGATGCCGGTGCGCCGGCCCTCGTCCGCGGTTCCCCCGCACTCGCGGGGATCGACCCCTCCCATGGCCCGCGTGATAACCCCAGCTCTCGGTTCCCCCGCACTCGCGGGGATCGACCCTGCTCATATCCGGTTCCCCCGCACTCGCGGGGATCGACCCGCATTGGGCGAAGGCCAGATGGATGTCTGCGGGGTTCCCCCGCACTCGCGGGGATCGACCCATCATCATTCTTTTTGAGGACGGCCAGCCCGCGGTTCCCCCGCACTCGCGGGGATCGACCGAAGGCGGGGCTGATCGTACCCGTCTCGGTCGTGGTTCCCCCGCACTCGCGGGGATCGACCCTCTTCCGCTTGGGCCAATAAGGTTCCGGCATAGGTTCCCCCGCACTCGCGGGGATCGACCCTGGGTGGCGAACGACATGCCCGATCCCGAGGGGGTTCCCCCGCACTCGCGGGGATCGACCCAT
>JAFKJW010000112.1 GCA_017305925.1 Hyphomicrobiales bacterium
CTTCCGGCGGGCACGGAGATGGTGATGCCGGGCGACAACGTGACGGTGGACGTCGAGCTGATCGTGCCGATCGCCATGGAGGAGCGCCTGCGCTTCGCCATCCGCGAGGGCGGCCGAACCGTCGGCGCAGGCATCGTCGCGAGCATCGTCGAGTAAGCTCCGGCGGCTATCGGGACAGCGGAATCGGAAAGGGCGCCCTGCGGCGCCCTTTCTCTTTTGTCGCCGTCCTCTTTCGCCTATGTCAGGTGAACCATCGCATTCATCCGGACGGAGACAGACATGGCCGACAGCACCGACTACACGCCCCCGAAAATCTGGATCTGGAACAAGGGCAATGGCGGGCAGTTCGCCAACATCAACCGGCCGGTCTCCGGGCCGACCCACGACAAGGAGCTGCCGGTCGGCCGGCATCCGCTGCAACTCTATTCGCAGGGCACGCCGAACGGCCAGAAGGTCACGATCATGCTGGAGGAGCTTCTGGCGGCGGGTCATTCCGGCGCCGAATACGACGCCTGGCTGATCCGCATCGGCGAAGGCGACCAGTTCGGCTCCGGCTTCGTAAAGGCCAATCCCAACTCCAAGATCCCGGCGCTGGTCGACAGAAGCGGCAGGGAGCCGGTGCGCGTCTTCGAATCGGGCGCGATCCTCGTCTATCTGGCCGAGAAATTCGGCGCCTTCCTGCCGACCGCGCAGCCGGCGCGCGCCGAGACGCTGTCCTGGCTCTTCTGGCAGATGGGCAGCGCCCCCTTCGTCGGCGGCGGCTTCGGCCATTTCTACGCCTATGCGCCCTTCAAGATCGAATACGCCATCGACCGCTACGCCATGGAGACCAAGCGCCAGCTCGACGTGCTGGAAAAACGGCTGGCCGACAACGAATTCGTCGCCGGCAGCGAATACACCATCGCCGACATGGCGATCTGGCCATGGTACGGCGGCATGGTGAAGGGCTGGAACTACAATGCCGGCGAGTTCCTCTCCGTCCATGAATACAAGAACGTGCTGCGCTGGGCCGACCGGATTTATGCCCGGCCCGCCGTGAAGCGCGGCCGCATCGTCAATCGGTTGAGCGGCGATCCGGCAGACCAGCTCCACGAGCGCCACGACGCCGGCGACTTCGACACGAAGACCGAGGACAAGGTCGCGAAGGGCTGAGGGCCGGTTTCGCAGCGGGCCTGAGAACGCGAATTTCCGACACGGACGAACGGCCGGGGCTTGCGCTCCTCCGCTGGCGGGGCGAGGATCGGCCGAACACCGCCACGCCGCTTCGGGCCGGCGGCATCGGGGCAGGGCATGGCCGAGCCGCATCCGCTCGACGATCCGGAAACGCGCTGGCGCGCGGTGAAGGCGTTGCTGGTCGCGGCGCCGTGCTCCTTCGCGGGATGTTATTTCCTGGCGCTGATACAGGGCGCGGAGACGTCGCTTTGCCTGCTGATCGCGGGCGTCGCGACCGCGCTATGCCTCGCCGCGGCCCTCGTCATTCATCTCATGGGCTCGAAGTCGTGGATGGCGCTGGTGGCGGTGAAGATCGCGCTGCTGGTGAGGCGATAGGGCGGCGGCCGCAGCAGCGCGCCTTGCCGTCTTCGTCCGGCATCACGAATCTCGCGGTCGCAGGATCTCCGAGAAGCGCGGATCGTCGCGGATGGCGTCGAAATCGGCATCGTTGCGCAGCATGTCGATCGTGTTCTGAGGAACTTTTCGGGCGGCCTGAGCGACGTAGTGCAGGGCTTCCTCCACCTCGCCGAATAGAGCATGGATGCCTGCCGCATTGACCTGAGCGATGAAATCGTCAGGGTCGATGGCCAGCGCCCGCGCGAGCCAGGCATGAGCCTTGTCCTTCTCGCCGAGATGAGCGAAGGCGAACGCAGCGCGATGCATCGGCGAGGCATCCTCCGGATGAAGGCGCGCAGCGCGCTCCGCGCGCTCGACGCACAGCCTTGCCCAGTCCGGCCTCTCCGGGTCGCCCTTTGGGAGGAAGCCGGCGATCATCATCGGCGAGACATAGTCGTCCGGCCGCAGCCGGGCGGCAACCCGGAACAGCGAAACCATTCTCTTCCGGTCGTTGCGGAAACGCACGATGGTTGAGGCGAAGAAGAAATTGGCCTCGTAGGAATTGGGGTCGAGCGCAAGAGCCTGTCGATAGGCCCGCTCCGCCTCGTCGTATCTTTCATTGCCGAACAGGGCAAAGCCATAGGCGATGTAGGCTTCCGGCAGGCTCGGGTCGAGATCGAGCGCTTTCTCGGCGATCGGCAGGATCACGTCCGCCGGGACGGCGTCGCCATGCCAGTCGCGCAGATAGCAATCGCAGATCACCATGCTGGCATGGGCCCGTGCATAGGAGGGGTCGAGCTCGGCCGCCTTGGCGAACATGCGCCGCGCGAGCAGGAGATTGAATTTCGTCAGTGCCGATATCAGTTGCCGCCCGCGAAGCTCGTAATGATAGGCTTCTATGTTCGCGGTGCGGGCCTGCCGGATAGCCGCCTTCTCCTCGGCCAGAAGCTCCGTTTCGAGCTGGTGGACGACGGCGTCGGTGATCTCGTCCTGGATCGCGAAAATGTCCGCCATGTCGCGATCGAACCGCTCCGCCCAGAGCAGGTCGCCGGTCTGCGCCTCGATCAGGCGCGTGGAGATGCGGACGCGCTGGCCGACGAGGCGCACGCTCCCCTCCAGCAGATGGCGCACGCGCAGCTCTCGTGCGATCTCGTTACCGCGCATCGAGCGACCCTTGAAGGCGAAGCTGTAGTTCTTCGACACCACCCGCAGCCGGCGGCTGCGGGCCAGCGCCGTGGTGATGTCCTCCGCGATGCCGTCGGAGAACCAGTCCCGATCGGAGCCTGCGGTCTCGAAGGGTAGGACGGCGATCGACGGCTTATTGGGCTGGTCCGCCGGCGGCAACGGCGCTTCTTCGTGCTGGCCGATCGTATGCAGCCGCTCCTCGTCGAGAACATAGCCGCGACGCGGAATCGTCCGGATAAGCCCTTCCGCTTCTGCGCCGAGCGCGTTGCGGATGTCCTTCAGACATTGGCTGAGAGAATCATCGGAGACGAAGGTGTCCGGCCACACCGCCTGCACCAACTCGTCCTTTGCTATGACGCGGCCGGGATTCCGGACGAAATAGGTGAGCAGGGAGAGCGACTTGGGGCGTAGCGCGACATCGCCGGCGGCGTTGCGCAGCCTGCCCTGGTTGAGATCGAGCGTGTGGCCCGCGAATTCGAATACGGCCATGATCCTTCCCGTTGCGGCTCGGCGCCGCCCGTCGATCATGGCCAAATATTCACGCGGTTTCTACCGGACAGTGGTTGCGCCGCCGTTACGACGGGAGGAGCAAGGCGCGGTTTCCAAGGAACCCGAAAGGCCGGGCACGCGTTTCGACGCGAAAGGAGCCGCCTTCATGTTCACGACCGACACCTGGCTGAAGATATTCTGTTCCATGATCGTCAACTCCGTCGTTTTCGGCGTCGGCGCGGTTCTGGTGCTGAGCATCGAGCCGTTGCGGGAGAACGTCAAATACCTGCTCCCGGCCGTCGTGGTTCTTGCTTTTGTTGTTTCGCCGCTGATCTCCCTTTGGATCGCGCCGCGCATGCGCATCCGCAACTGGGGCATAGCCGGCTGGAGACGCGGTGACATGATCTCCGGCTGAGCGGATGTCGCTCTTTCCGCTTCGTCCCACATACAAATCGGCCCGATCCTGAGATCGGGCCGATTGCCTGACGATCAGATCTTATCGACTCTTACGAACACCCGCTCGTCGCTCCGCAAGTATCGCACTTCTCGCAGGTGCCGTTGCGCACCATCGTGAAGTTGTGGCACTCGGAGCACTCGTTGCCGGTGTAGCCCTGCATCAGCGACTGCTGGCGCCGGGCGGCGGCGACGGCCTTGGCGGAGGCGGCGTCGGCGGCTGCCTTGTCGGTGAACAGCGCCGTGGTCGGCGAGGGCTCGTCGCTCTCGAACAGGTCCGGCGGGTTCTCGTCCTCGATCTCCTCGGCCAGTTCCTTCGCCCGCTCCTCATAGTCGCGCTTGTAGGCGAGCACATCGTCGGCGGCCGGCTTCAGCGCCAGCACGTTCGAGCCGGAAAAGGCCGTGGGCGCCGTGCGGGCAGGCGCGGCGGAGCCGCCATGGCCGCCGCCGAAACCCTTGGGCTCCGAGGTCCCCGCCACCAGCTTGACCGGCGAGGCGCCGCGGTAGAGGCCCTTGGAGAAGGGCGTCGCCTTGCCTTCCGAGATGCCGCGGCCGAGCGAGGTGTTGCCGAAATCCGACGTGTCGACATGGGCGAGATCGTGGCGGCCGAGATAGGAGACGGCCAGCTCGCGGAACACATAGTCGATGATCGACGTGGCGTTCTTGATCGCGTCGTTGCCGACCACGATGCCCGCCGGCTCGAATTTCGTGAAGGTGAAGGCCTCGACATATTCCTCCAGCGGCACGCCGTATTGCAGGCCGAGCGAGATGGCGATGGCGAAATTGTTCATCATCGCGCGGAAGGCGGCACCTTCCTTGTGCATGTCGATGAAGATCTCGCCGAGCCGCCCGTCGTCGAACTCGCCGGTCCTCAGATAGACCTTATGGCCGCCGATCACCGCCTTCTGGGTGTAGCCCTTGCGCCGGTTCGGCAGCTTCTCGCGGTCGCGGTAGAGCCGCTCGATGACGCGCTCGACGATCTTTTCCGTCACCTGCGCGGCGCGCGCGGTGGCCGGCTGCGCGATCAGCGCCTCGACCGCGTCGTCCTCGTCGTCCTCCTCGTCGGCGATCAGCGAGGCGTTGAGCGGCTGCGACAGCTTCGAGCCGTCGCGGTAGAGCGCGTTGGCCTTCAGCGCCAGCTTCCAGGACAGCATGTAGGCATTCTTGGCTTCCTCGACGGTCGCCTCGTTCGGCATGTTGATCGTCTTGGAGATGGCGCCCGAGATGAAGGGCTGCGCCGCCGCCATCATGCGGATGTGGCTCTCCACCGACAGATAGCGCTTGCCGATCTTGCCGCAGGGGTTGGCGCAGTCGAAGACCGGCAGGTGCTCGGGTTTCAGGAAGGGCGCGCCCTCCAGTGTCATCGCCCCGCAGACATGGATGTTGGCGGCCTCGATTTCCTTGCGGGTGAAGCCGAGCGCCGGCAGCATCTCGAAGGAGAGGTCGTTGAGCTGCTCGTCGGTGAAGCCGAGCGCCGTCTTCAGCCAGTCGGCGCCGAGCGTCCACTGGTTGAACACGAATTTTATGTCGAAGGCGCTCTTCAGCGCGGCGTTGACGGTCTCGATCTTCTCGTCGGTGAAGCCTTTGGCCTTCAGCGTGCCGGGGTTGATGGCCGGCGCCTGGTTGAGGTTGCCGTGGCCCACCGCATAGGCCTCGATCTCGGCGATCTGCGCCTCGGAATAGCCGAGCGTGCGCAGTGCGTGCGGCACGGCATTGTTGATGATCTTGAAATAGCCGCCGCCGGCGAGCTTCTTGAACTTCACCAGCGCGAAGTCGGGCTCGATGCCTGTCGTGTCGCAGTCCATGACCAGCCCGATCGTGCCGGTCGGCGCGATGACGGTCGCCTGCGCATTGCGGTAGCCATGCTCCTCGCCGAGATCGATGGCGCGGTCCCAGGCCGCCTTGGCGCGCTCGCCGAGCTCCTTCTGGCGGAGGTCGGCATGGACGAGCGGCACCGGGTTGACCGCGAGCTTCTCGTAGCCGTCCTTCTCGCCATGGGCGGCGCGGCGGTGGTTGCGCATGACGCGCAGCATGTTCACCGCGTTGCGGTCGTAGTCGGGAAAGGCGCCGAGTTCTGAGGCCATTTCCGCCGATGTCGCATAGGCGACGCCGGTCATGATGGCGGTGAGCGCGGCGCAGATGGCGCGGCCCTCGTCCGAATCATAGGGGATGCCGGAGGTCATCAGGAGGCCGCCGATATTGGCGTAGCCGAGGCCGAGCGTCCGGTACTCGTAGGAAAGCTTCGCGATCTCCTTCGACGGGAACTGCGCCATCATGACGGAGATTTCCAGCACGATGGTCCACAGCCGGACCGTGTGCTCGTAGGCGGCGACGTCGAACGAGAAGGCATTCGGCAGGTCGGCAGTCGGCAGTCGGGAAGACTCGCCGTTCTCCGATTGCCGATTGCCGACTGCCGATTGCCCATTTGCCTGCCGATAGGGCAGAAGGTTGATCGACGCCAGGTTGCAGGCCGTGTCGTCGAGGAACATGTATTCCGAGCACGGGTTGGACGCGCGGATGGCGCCGGCGGCCGTGCAGGTATGCCAGTCGTTCATCGTCGTGTTGAAATGCAGGCCCGGATCGGCGCTCGCCCAGGCGGCGTAGCCGATCTTTTCCCAGAGATCACGCGCCTTCAGCGTCTTGTGCACCTTGCCGTCGAGGCGGCGCACGAGGTTCCAGTCGCCGTCATTCTCGACCGCGCGCAGGAAGTCGTCCCTCAGCGAGACGGAATTGTTGGAATTCTGGCCCGAGACGGTAAGATAGGCCTCGGAATCCCAGTCGGTGTCGTAGGTCTTGAAGTCGAGCTTCTCGTAGCCCTGCTTGGCGAACTGGATGACCCGGTAGATGTAGTTCTCCGGCACCGCGCCCTTCTTGGCGTCCTTCACGGCGCGCTTGAGGGCAGGGTTCTTGCTGGGGTCGAAGCAGTCGCCATTGTCCCCCTCGCAATTCAGGCAGGCCTTCATGATCGCTTCGAGATGCTTCTTGACGATCTTCGAGCCGGCGACCAGCGAGGCCACCTTCTGCTCCTCCGTCACCTTCCAGTCGATGAAGGACTCGATGTCGGGATGGTCGGCGTCGACGATCACCATCTTGGCGGCGCGTCGCGTCGTGCCGCCCGACTTGATGGCGCCGGCCGCCCGGTCGCCGATCTTCAGGAAGCTCATCAGGCCCGACGACTTGCCGCCGCCCGACAGCTTTTCGCCTTCGCCGCGCAGATGCGAGAAGTTGGAGCCGGTGCCGGAGCCGTATTTGAACAGCCGCGCCTCGCGCACCCACAGATCCATGATGCCGCCCTCGTTGACGAGGTCGTCGGCGACGGACTGGATGAAGCAGGCATGCGGCTGCGGGTGCTCATAGGCCGACTTCGACTTTGTGAGCTTGCCGGTGAAGGGATCGACGTAATAGTGGCCCTGGCCGGGGCCGTCGATGCCATAGGCCCAGTGCAGGCCGGTGTTGAACCACTGCGGCGAATTCGGCGCGACACGCTGGGTGGCGAGCATGTAGGCAAGCTCGTCGCGGAAGGCCCGCGCATCCTCTTCCGTCTTGAAGTAGCCGCCCTTCCAGCCCCAATAGGCCCAGGTGCCGGACAGGCGATCGAACACCTGGCGCGCATCCGTCTCGGCAACGCTGCGCTCGTTCTCGAGCAGCTTGGCCAGCTCCGCCTCGTCGGCGACGGAGCGCCAGAGGAAGGAGGGGACGGAATTTTCCTCGATCTGCTTCAGGCGCGCCGGCACGCCAGCTTTGCGGAAATATTTCTGGGCGAGCACGTCGGTCGCCACCTGGCTGAACTGCACGGGCACGTCGATGTCCGCGGCGCGGAAGACCACCGAGCCGTCCGGATTTTTGATTTCGGACGTCGCCTTGCGGAACTCGATGCCCGCATAGCGCGATTGTCCTTCCTTCGTGAAACGCCGCTCGATCCGCATCCGTCTGTCCCTTCAGCCTATATGTAGCGTCCCGGAAGGGATTCTCCGATCCTCTTCCGAAGGACGCGAGGTCCGCCGCCTGCCGGCCGGCCCAAGCCGCCCGGCTCTCCAATTCCGCAGCAGCCTGCCGCGATGCCGGATGGCTCTTTGCGAGCGCTTCGCCGACACGGGGGCACGACCTCTGCGGGGTCCCGTCCGTTTTTCCTTGAAGGTGATTCCCCAACGAGGAGGAAACACACTATCTGGCGTGGAGCGTAAGAGCGCAACACTAAATATAGTGTTAACGACCGATTTACGCTACCCCGAAAATACCTCCTGCCGACATCTCATGACACGTCGAGCCGGACACGGAGCCCGCTCCACCGGGCGCCGACCGGATCGCCAGAAACGCATGAAAATCTGGAAAAAGACAGGCGCCGTCATGGCTCCGTCGCGCCCGAAACCCAAGCGCATGGCCAATAAAAGGCGACTCGCACGGCCGCGTCAAGAACGGGTTTATGGAAGTTTTGCGACCCCAACATATTGTGTGCCGGCTATGTGGATAACGGGGATCGGCGGCGGCTGGCTAAAATCGCCGTTGCGCTATCGCAAGATTGCAACGCCCGGGCGGTTGATCGCTTCAAGGATACCGGCAGGACAGAGGGACGCGAAGAAACGCGACCGTCCGGCGAAGGATGCCAGCAACGAAAAGGGCGGCCGCGGCCGCCCTTGACACATCGGATGGATGGCCGGCCGGTCAGCCGTGCAGCTTCGCCGCGATCTCGGCGACCCGCTTGCCCTGGAATTTCGCGCCTTCCAGTTCCTGTTCGGAAGGCTGGCGCGAGCCGTCGCCGTCGGCCGTCGTTGTCATGCCGTAGGGAGCGCCGCCGCGCACCACGTCGTTGCCCATCTGCCCCTGGTAGGCATAGGACAGCGGCACGATGACCATGCCATGATGCTGGAGCATCACCTGCGTGGCGACGAGCGCGATCTCGGCGCCGCCATGCTGGGTGGCGGTGGAGACCATGACGGAGCCGACCTTGTTGATCAGCGCGCCCTTCGCCCAGAGCGGGCCGGTCTGGTCCCAGAAGTTCTTGAGCTGCGCGGCCATCGCGCCGTAGCGCGTCGCCGCGCCGACGATGATGGCGTCGTACTGGTCGAGCTCCAGCGGGCTGGCGATCGGGGCGGGCTGGTCGAGCTTGTAATGGGCGGCCTTGGCGACCTCCAGCGGGACGAGCTCCGGCACGCGCTTCACGGTGACCGTCGCGCCGGCCTCGCGCGCGCCTTCGGCGGCCGCGTTGGCCATCTTCTCCATATGTCCCCAGGACGAGTAGTAAAGAACGAGCACCTTTGCCATGCGTCTCTCCGTTAAGCCGGCGTTGTCGATTCGGTGCGCCTGATTTAGCGCATGGGCCGCGCGGGGAAAGGCATCTCATCGCGACACATCGTTCACCGGACGGCGACACTTGCCCGCCGCGCGGCGCACGGATATTCACGGAGCGGCATCAAGGAGCGCCAAATGTCCGCCATCGTCACCGCTGCCATGGTCGTCATCGGCGACGAGATTCTCTCCGGCCGCACGCAGGACCGCAATATCGGCTACCTTGCCACTTTGCTGACGGCGGCGGGCATCGACCTCAAGGAAGTGCGCATCGTTCCCGACGAGGAGGACGAGATCGTCGCGGCGGTCAACGCGCTGAGAGAACGCTACACTTACCTCTTCACCACCGGCGGCATCGGCCCGACGCATGACGACATCACGGCGGACGCGATCGCCAGGGCGTTCGGCGTGCCCTGCGAGTACGACTCGAAGGCCTATGCCATGCTGGAGGCCACCTACGCGGCACGCGGCCTGGAGTTCACCGAGGCGCGCAAGCGCATGGCGCGCATGCCCGAAGGCGCCGAGCACATCGCCAACCCCGTGTCGACGGCGCCGGGCTTCCGCATCGGCAACGTGCATGTGATGGCGGGCGTGCCGGCCGTGTTCCAGGCCATGATGGACAACGTCCTGCCGACGCTGCACACGGGCACGAAGATGCTGTCGGCGATGGTTCCCTGTCCGCTCGGCGAGGGCGTCATCGGCGGGCCGCTCGCGGAAATCCAGAAGCGCCATCCCGACACGATCATCGGTTCCTATCCGAAATTCGGCGAGGGCAGGTTCTCGACCGAGCTGGTGGTGCGCGCCCGCAGTCCGGAGGCCCTGGAGGCGGCGCGGGCCGAGATCGAAAAGATGGTTGCGGAGCTCGCCGCATAGGGTCAATCTCGACGGAGCGGAACCAGAAGGCGTCACCGCGGGTTTCTGCCGGTGAGAGCCGTTGAGGGAGGCTACAGTCATGAGCTTCAAGACCTTTCTTGCCATCATCCAGAA
>JAFKJW010000113.1 GCA_017305925.1 Hyphomicrobiales bacterium
ACGCGCGGCTCGACGCCGCCATTCGCGCCATCCTCGAAGCGGCGAGAAATGCGGGAAAGGCCGCCGGCATCTTCTGCGCGCGGCCGGACGACGCGGGCAAGTGGGCTGCCGCCGGCGCCAGCTTCTTCATCCTCGCCAGCGACACCATGGCGCTGGGAGCGGCTGTCGCGGACGGCGTCGCAGCGGCCAGAAAAGCTGCCGCGGGATAGCGGCGTCGGGCAGCGCGGCCTCCGGGCATATATTTTTTAAGCTTAAAACTTTTTTCTTGAAATGTGCCGCGCTTGCGGTAAGCATTTCCCACCGGCGGCCAGCGCTCCTGCTCGGCGCAATCCCGCTGCCGGGTGCAAGAGGACCCGATCCCGTGTCATTCATGCCGCCGCAGTTGTCGTCGCAGGACAGGGCACGATACGCATTCGAGGGCATACGGGCCCAGATCCGCGACCTTCATACCGAAAACATCGCCAACCTCGCGGTGCGCGCCCGAGAGCTGGGCGACGTCATCGCGCTTTGGTACGGCGAGGGCGACATGGTGACCCCCGCCTTCATCCGCGACGCCGCCAAGGCGGCCTTCGACGAAGGGCTGACCTTCTACATCCCGAACATGCGCGGCCACGCGCCGCTGATCGAGGCGCTCTCGGAGTACCAGACGCGGCTGCATGGCCGGCCGATCCCGATCGCGCGCACGACGGTGACGCCAAGCGGCATGCAGGCTCTCTACATGGCGCTCGCGCTGCTGGTCGATCTCGGCACCAACGTCGTCTACGTCGCGCCGCAATGGCCGAACATCCACAACGCCATCCACCTGCTCGGCGGCGAGCCGCGTCCCTTCGCGCTCGACTTCACCACGGACTGGCATCTCGATCTCGACCGGCTGTTCGCAGCCTGCGACGCGCGCACCCGCGCCATCTTCCTGTCGACGCCGTCCAACCCGACTGGCTGGACGGCGAGCCGCGCGGAGATGCAGGCGCTGCTCGACTTCAGCCGCCGGACCGGCATCTGGATCATTTCGGACGAGGTGTACGGCCGCCTCTATTTCGAGGGCGAGGTGGCGCCGTCGATCCTCCAGGTCGCGGAGGACGCAGACCGCGTCGTCTCGGTGAACAGCTTCTCCAAGGCATGGGCGATGACCGGCTGGCGCGTCGGCTGGCTGACGCATCCGTCCGGCGTGGCCGACCAGCTCGGGGCAATGACGCAATATGTCAACAGCGGCACGGCGGGGCCGATCCAGGCAGGAGCGAACGCGGCCATCCGGCAGGGCGAACCGCTCGTCCGGGAGATTCGGCAGCGCATCAGGACCGGGCTCGATCTCGCCTATGAACGCCTGCCCCGCATTCCGGGCATCGTGCTGCCCGACAAGCCGCGCGGCGGCATGTATGCCTTCTTCGCGATCGAGGGGGTGGACGACGCGAGGCAGGCCTGCGCCGACATACTGGAGAAGGCGCATGTCGGCCTGGCTCCGGGCTATCTTTTCGGAAACTCGGCCGCGCCGTTCCTGCGCATGTGCGTCTTCCGCGACAGCGCGCAGATCGCGACGGCGCTCGATCGCATGGCCGAAGCAATGAATTGACGCGCCGCGTTCCGCGGGCGGCAACCACACCGGGCGGGAGGACCCGCGCGGATCAAAACAGGGGAATGGCAATGAACATAACGCGTCGCAATCTCATCGTCCTCGCAGCGGCCGCCGGCGCCGCCGCCGTACCGGGCCTCGCCCTTGCCGAGGGCACGCTCAATGTCGGCTCCTATCCGAACAACCCGCCCTTCGAGTTCAAGAACGAGAGCGGCGTCTTCGAGGGGTTCGAGGTCGATATCGTCACCGAGGCGGCCAAGCGCATCGGCATGACGGTCGATATCCAGGGCCTCGACTTCCAGCCGCTTTTCGCGGCGACGAGCTCGGGCCGGATCGACGTTGCGATCTCCTCCATCACCATCACCAAGGAGCGGCTCGGCTCGCAGTCCTTCACGCAGGCCTACTATGATTCCGACATGGGCGTGGCCGCGAAGGAAGGCGGCGACGTGAAGGGGCTCGCCGACCTGAAGGGCAAGATCGTCGGCGTGCTCTCCGGCTCGACGGGCGACAAATGGTCGAAGGAGAACCAGGAAGCGCAGGGCTTCGCTGAGGTGCGCGGCTACAACACGCAGCAGGAAGTGCTGCTCGACCTGAACTCCGGCCGCGTCGACGGAGTCATCAGCGACGTCCCCGGCATGCAGTACGCCTTCACCAAGATGAAGGGGCTGGCCGTGGTGGAGCGCATCAAGACGGGCGAGCAGTACGGCCTGATGATGACCAAGGACCATCCGCTGCTGGGGAAGATCAACGACGCGCTGACGGAGATGAAGAAGGACGGCACGATGAACGAGATCCACAAGAAGTGGTTCGGTGTCGATGCTCCGGCCGATTCGTCGACGGTCAAGGAAGCTCCGCTTCCCAAGGCCTGATCGCCTCACCGGCGACATGTCCGGCCGTGCCGGGACGACCCCGGCACGGCCTTCCTTCCGCGGGGTTAGGCGATGACGCTGTTCGACACTTTCCTGAATGGGCAGGTGATGGTCTCGGCCCTGCCGGCGCTGTTGCGCGGGCTGCTCAACACGCTGCTGCTCGGCCTCATGAGCATCGCCATCGGCATTCCGGCCGGGATGCTGATCAGCCTCGTACGGCTCTATGCGCCGAAGCCGCTGCGCTGGCTGTCGATCGGCTATATCGACATCTTCCGCGCCATGCCGGTGCTGGTCACGCTGATCCTCATCTACTATGCGCTGCCCTTCGTCGGCATCCGGCTGTCCTCCTGGTCGTCCGCCGTTATGGCGTTCTCCTTCGTCATGTCGGCCTATTCGGCGGAAGTCTTCCGATCCGGCATCGAGAGCATCCCGCGCGGCCAGTTCGAGGCCGCCCATGCGCTCGGCCTCTCCTTCATCCTCACCCTGCGCAAGGTGATCCTGCCGCAGGCAGTCCGCCTCGTCATCCCGCCCACGACCAGCAATTGCGTGTCGATGTTCAAGGACACCTCGCTTGCCTCCGCGGTCGCGTTGCCCGAACTCCTGAAGGAGGCGAACGACGCGCAGGCGCTCTATGCCAATCCCTCGCCGCTGATCGCCGCCGCGCTCGTCTACCTCGCCTTCCTGTGGCCCATGGTCCGCCTCGTCGGCTATGTCGAAAAGCGCAGCAAGGCCGATACCCGCTCCTGATCCTGTCATCCGACGACGAGAACAGCCCATGACCGAGCCGCAGCAGAACCGGGCGGATGCCGCCGCCTTTCCCGTCGAGGCCATCCGCAGGCAGTTTCCCGCCTTGCAGCGCGCCGGCGATTTCGTCTTCATGGACAACGCCGCCGGCGCCCAGATCCCGCAAAGCGTGCTCGACGCCGTGACCGGCCATCTCGTCGCCTTCAATGTCCAGCGCGGCGGCCGCTATCCGCAAAGCGTCAGGGTCGACGAGGCGATCGCGGCCGCGCGCGAGAGCGTCGCGCTCTTGGTCAACGCCCGCCGGCCGGAAGAAATCTGCTTCGGCATGAACGCGACCTCGTTCATCCGGCTGGTCAGCCTCGGCATCGGGCAGACGATCGCCGCCGGCCTGAAGGACGGCGGACGGGCCGAGATCATCGTCACCGACATGGACCACGACGCCAACATCGCCACCTGGCTGGCGCTCGAGCCGCTGGGTGCGACGTTCAAATGGTGGCGCATGCGCGAGGACGGCAACCTCCATGCCGAGGATCTGGCGCCGCTCGTCTCCGACCGCACCCGCCTCGTCGCCTGCACCGTGACGGCACACGCCATCGGCTCGATCGTCGACGTCGCCAGGGTCGGCCAGATCGCCCATGCGGCCGGCGCGGAAGTCTTCCTCGACTGCGTCCATTACGGGCCGCACGGGCTGATCGACGTGCAAGCGTGGGGCTGCGACTACCTCGTCTGCTCCGGCTACAAGAACTTCTCACCGCATATGGGCTTCCTGTGGGGCCGCTACGAGGCGCTGAAGCGGCTGCCGACCTTCCGCGAGGACTTCATTCCCGACGAGCCGCCTTACAAGGTGGAGGCCGGCACCTTCATCTACGAGAACGTGTCGGGCATGGACGCCGCGGTGCGCTATCTGGAGTCGATCGGCCGCGGCCTCGCGCCCTCGAACAACCATTCGCGCCGCGAGAACATCGTCGCCGGCATGGGCGCCATCCGCGCCTACGAGACCGGTCTGGCGCGCGAGATGCTGAGGGTGCTTGAGCGCTGCGGCGCCACCATCTACGGCGTGTCGGAGGAGGCGCGCCTGGCCGAGCGCGTGCCGACCTTCTGCTTCAACATCGGTACGTTGTCGCCGAAGGCGGTCGTCGAGGAGATGGCCGCGCGCGGCATCGGCATCCGCGACGGGCACATGTACGCGCCGCGCCTCATGAACCGGCTCGAGCTTTCCATGGACAGCGGGGCGATCCGCGCCTCGCTGGTCCACTACAACACGGTCGAGGAGGTGCGCCGCTTCGGCGCGGCGCTTGAGGAGATCATCGCCGCGCATTCATGAGGGAAACGGTCCGCTCCGCGGCGTGGCACGGGCCGGCGTCAGAAGCCGGCCTTTATCTTCTCGAACTCGGCGATCATCTTGGCCTTGAGCGCTGGATCGAGCGGCGACTGGAAGAGCGTCTTGTCGACGAACTTGTCGACGTCGGCGTAGCCCTTGTCGGCAACCACCTTGGGGTCGATCGTGGCCATGGCCTTGGCATTGGCGTGGCCGTAGCCCCAGTCCGACAGCAGGAAGTTCGCGACCTCGGGCGTATTGATCGAGCTCAGGAAATCATAGGCCTTGTCGACGCTGCCCGGCGCGTCCTTGTAGAGCACATAACCGCAGACCCAGGTGGAGACGCCCTCGGCGGTGTCGCGCGTGGATACCACGGGAACGTTCTGCAACTGGAGCTGGGCTGCCGCGTCGTTCCAGGCCCAGGCGACGTCCACCTCGCCGCCGCCCATGGCCTGCACGATCTCGGTGTTGTCGGTCCAGTAGAGTCGGACGTTCTTGTGCACCTCGCGCAGGAACGCCGACGCCTGCTCGAACTGCGCGTCGGTCATCTGCGTCCAGTCCTTGAGGCCGATGACCAGCGCCGCCAGCGCGTAGGCGTCGTCGACATTGTCCGGCATGGAGACGCGATCCTTGTATTTGGGATCGGCAAGGATCTTGAGCGACTTGACGTCCTCGGGCGGCACCTTGTCCTTGTTGTACGTGAGCAGCGAGTTGCCCCAGTCCCAGGGCATGAACCACACCTTGCCGTCATCGGAGGTGACGAGGTTCTTCATCTTGAGGATATTCGGGTTGAGGTCGTTCCAGCCCTCGATCCTCGACGTGTCCAGCGGCTGCAGGAGACCGGCCTCCCGCCACTTCACCACGCTCTGGGAGCAGGGATGGCCGAGATCGGCCTTGAAGCCGGAACGCACCTTCTCGAAGGCCTCGTCCTCGTCGCCGAAGAAGGTGAAGGTCGGCTCGTCCTTGTATTTCTCGGTATATTTCGGGTGGAACTCTGTCGCCTCGTAGCCCGACCAGTCGAAAATCGTCAGGCTGTCGTCGCCTGCCATCGCGCCGGCCGGCAGCGCGCCCGCGATCATGCAGCCCAGTCCCAACCCCAATCCCAAGCATCGCATCGAGCGCAGCATTTTCTCGTTTCCTCCTCTGGTCAGGCGATCTTCCTGCTGTCCGTCGCCGTTCGCGGGTAATGCATCGGAAAAACCGAGGCGAGGCAGTCGAGCGCGGCATCGAGCGCGCTCTCGCGCGTCACATTCTCGGCCCCCATCATCAGTCGCAGCCACAGGCCCTCCAGCATGGCGCTCATGCCGAGCGCCGTCGCCACGGGATCGAAGGCGTAGCCGCCCTCGTCCTTGAGGCGACGGCACAGCTCGATGAAATGGCTCTGGTAGGCTTCGTCGCGGGCGCCGCACAGCGCCTGGTAGGTTGGGCGCGACTTCGCCTCGCCCCAGAACGCGCACCACGCGGCCAGCTTGCGCCGGTTGCAGACGGCACGGTCGAAATCGGCGGTGGCCAGAGCGCGAAGCTGATCGGCCGCCGCCGGTCCCGCCTTGGCGGTGGCCGTGCGCCAGTGCGTCGAATACTCGTCCGCCATGTATTGCAGCGTGGCGACGAGCAGCTTCTCTTTCGATTCGAAATGGAAATTGACGATGCCGCGCGACAGACCCGCGCCGTCCGCCACGTCCGCCATCGTGGTTTCGGCATAGCCGCGGCGGGCGAGCGAGTCGATGGTGGCCTCGATGAGTTGCTGGCGTCGCGTTTCCTTGGACGCCTTGCGGCCGCGGCGCTCCGCCTCGGCTTTCGGTTCCTCGCCGGGAGCCGTCTTCGACACCGATGCCTTCATGTCCGCGATCGATCTCCGCACCGCTTTCCGGGGCAGCCTTCCGGCCGTCCTGGAAACCATCGGCGGAACCTAGCGTATCCGGGCCGGAACGCAACCCGGTTTTGTTGAACGTTCATTCAACATGTCTGGACAAGAGATTGCGGGCCGTGCGAAATTCCCGTCGGCCAACGAACGGGTTCGGCATGAAGATATGGGACGCGATCGTCATCGGCGGCGGCCATAACGGGCTGGTCAATGCCGGCTATCTGCAGCGCGCAGGGCTGGACGTGCTGGTGGTCGAGAAAAACGGCTGGGTCGGCGGCGCGGCCACCAGCCGCGAGCTGACGCCGGGCTTCCTCTATTCCAACTGCTCCTATGTCTGCTCGCTGTTCCGGCCCGAGATCATGCGCGACCTCGAACTGCCGCGCTTCGGCCTCCAGGTCATTCCCTATGAGGGCGGCGCGGTCTTCACGCGCGACGGCGACTATCTCGCCAACTACCGCGACCATGACGCGCATCGGCGCGAATTCGCCCGCTTCTCGAAGCGCGACGCCGAAGCCTACGACCGCTATGCGCGCGACGTCACCCGGCAGTGCCGCTTCATCCAGCCGCTTTTGATGCGCACCGCACCCGACCCGACCAGCTTCAGGCCGCGCGACATCGGCGAGCTGATCTATCTGGGCAGGAAGTTCGCCGGCCTGTCGGCCGAGGAGATGGCGCTGACGCTGCGCTTCTGGACCATGTCCATCTCCGACTTCCTCGACGAATATTTCGAGACCGACGTCATCAAGGCGAATTTCGCCCTGTCGGGCATCATCGGCACGGCGCTCGGGCCGATGTCTCCGGGCACGGCCTATGTGCTGCTCCATCACTATATGGGCGAGGTGGACGGATCGGTCGGCGCCTGGGGCTATGCGCGCGGCGGCATGGGTGCGATCACGCGGGCGCTGGCGGACTCGTTCCGCGCCGCCGGCGGCACGATCCGCACCGGCGCCGAGGTCGAGCAGGTGCTGGTGCGAGGCGGCAGGGCGGAAGGCGTCGCGCTGTCCGGCGGCGAGGAGATCCGCGGCCGCCTGGTGATCTCCAATGCCGACGTGAAGCGGACCTTCCTGAAGCTCGTCGAGGAGAAGGAACTGCCGGAGACCTTCCTACGCCGCGTCAGGAACTTCAAGATCCGCGGCTCCTCCGGCAAGGTCAACATCGCGCTGGATTCCATGCCGGTCTTCCCGGCGCTGCCGAACGATTCGCCCTGCTATCGCGGCGATATGCATTTCACCGATTCCGTGCAGCGCATGGAGCGGGCCTATGACGACTGGAAGGCCGGGCGCTGGTCGGCCGATCCCTTCCTCGACATGGTGATCCCCACCACGCTCGATCCGACCATGGCCGCGCCCGGCAAGCACTTCATGAGTTGCTTCGTGCAATACGCCCCGCCGAAGGTCGCCGGGCGCGACTGGACCGACGCCGACCGCGACGGCTTCGCCGAGAGCGTCGTCTCGCAGATCGCCGCCTATTCGTCGGGCTTCCGCGACCGCATCGTCCATATGGAGGTGCGCACCCCGCGCGAGATCGAGGCGGAGGTCGGCCTGACCGAGGGCAACATCTTCCAGGGCGAGCTGACCTTCGACCAGCTGCTCTTCAACCGCCCGGTGCCGGGCTACGCGCAGTACCGCTCGCCGGTCGGCGGGCTTTATCTGTGCGGCTCGTCCACGCATCCGGGAGGCGGCGTCATGGGGGCGCCCGGCCGCAACGCCGCCGCCGAGATCCTGCGCGACCTCAAGAAGCCCAACCGCCAGATGAGCCCCGCCCATGAGGTCATATGACGCCATCGTGATCGGCGGCGGCCATAACGGACTGACCGCCGCGACCGTGCTGGCGAAGGCCGGCCGCAAGGTCGTGCTGCTGGAGGCTGCGGACCAGCTCGGCGGGCTTGCCCGCACCGAGGAATTCGCGCCCGGCTTCCGCGTGTCGCCGGCCCATGTGCTGAACCGGCTCCATCCGGACGTCGCCGCCGCGCTCGACCTCGAAAGCCATGGGCTGCGCTTTACGGCGGCGGACATCGCGCCTACGGCCGTTCTTGCTGCGAAAGGCGAGGCGCTGGTCCTGCATGGCGGCTACGGCGAGACGCTGAGCGGCGCGGCGGCTTCCGAGGAAAGCGCCTGGCGGGACCTGCGGACCCAGTTGCTGCGCCATGCCGGCGTGCTGAAGCCGCTGCTGACCCGCCGGCCGCCAGCGCTTTCGGGAATGTCGCTCGGCGAGACGGCGGGGCTTGCCGGGATCGGGCTTGCCCTGCGGCGCCTTGGCAAGGAGGAGATGCGCGACTTCCTGCGCATGTTGTTGATGAACGTCACCGACGTGCTCGACGAGCATCTTCAGGATGCGCGCCTGCGCGGCCTGCTCGCCTTCGACGCCGTGCTCGGCAGCCATCTCGGCCCACGCTCGCCGACCTCGCTGCTCGGTCTCTACTACCGCCTTGCCGGCGAGGCCGCCGGGGTGGCGGGCGCGCAGGTGCTGCCGAAGGGCGGCATGGCGGGCGTGACGACAGCGTTCCGCGCCGCCATGGAGAAGGCCGGCGTGTCCGTCCGGACCGGCGCAAGCGTCGCGCGCGTCCTGATCGAGGAGCATCGCGCCGCGGGCGTCGCGCTCGCCTCGGGCGAGGAACTGCGCGCCGGGCTGGTGGTCTCGGCGATCAACCCGCGCACGACCGTCCTCGATCTGGTCGGCGCGCGGCATCTCGACACCGGCTTCGTGCGCAAGGTGCGGAACATCCGAATGCGCGGCAATGTCGCGAAGCTGCATCTGGCGCTCGACTGCGTGCCAGTCTTCACGGGGCTCGCGCCGGAGTTTCGCGCCGGGCGGCTGGTGATCGCCGCGTCCGACGACCATGTCGAGCGCGCCTTCAACCCGGCCAAATACGGGGCGTTCTCTCCCGAGCCGGTGATGGAGATCGTCCTGCCGAGCCTTTCGGACCCGGCCATGGCGCCGGCGGGCAAATGCGTGCTGTCCGCCAATGTCCAGTTTGCACCCTACGC
Source organism: Hyphomicrobiales bacterium (assembly GCA_017305925.1). Classification (GTDB taxonomy): domain Bacteria; phylum Pseudomonadota; class Alphaproteobacteria; order Rhizobiales; family Rhizobiaceae; genus Arvimicrobium. Next base: position 9,350 of record JAFKJW010000113.1, read on the forward strand.
GTTGAAAGAGGGCTGGGAAGCGGGCAGAGAGGAGTTCCTGCGGGCGATCATGGCGCAGCTCGAACGCCATGCGCCGGGCATCGGCGCGTCCGTGCTCGCCAGCGAGCTGCTGACGCCGGCCGACATCGAGGCGCGCTACGGCATGGTGGGCGGCCACTGGCACCATGGCGAGATGCAGGCCGACCAGATGCTGATGTCGCGGCCGGTCGCCGGCTGGTCCGGCTACGACACGCCGGTCGGGGGGCTCTATCTCTGCGGCGCCGGCTCGCATCCCGGCGGCGGCATTTCCGGCCTGCCTGGGCTGAACGCGGCGCGCGTGGCGCTGGGGAGAAAGTGATGATCTACGGACTTACCCCCACCCCTTGCCCCTCCCCACAAGGGGGAGGGGGCCGACGTCTCCGAATTCCGCTCCCCCTTGTGGG
>JAFKJW010000114.1 GCA_017305925.1 Hyphomicrobiales bacterium
GAGATCATCCCGCGCGATCGCATCGGCGACCTCATAGGCTTCCTCGATCGTATAAGGCGCGATCGATTCGAAATTCTGCTCGATGTCCAAGGGGCAGCCCGTCACCGGCGCGCGCAACGCGGCCATGATCTCGATCAGCCGCGCGATGTCTTTCGATGGCTTCATCCCCCGACCATAGACCCGGCCGGCACGGCAGGGAGCGCCGGTGGCGATTTTCCACAGGAAGGTGCTGGACGCACGTCAGTCCGGATGCTTCGCCAGCCAGGCCTTCATCTGCGCGATTTCCGTTTCCTGCGCCTTCACCACGGCTTCGGCCAGGGCGCGTATCTCGGGGTCCTTGCCCTTCTCGATCACGATCCTGGCCATGGCGACGGCGCCTTCATGATGCGGGATCATGGAGAGGACGAAATCCTTGTCCACGTCGCCGGTGAGGGCGACGTCCATGGCCTCGTGCATCTCGGCATTGACGGCGGCGAAGGGGTTCGTCTCTCCGTGCATGCTGCCATGGTCCATTGCCGCATCGTCCTGCGCCGATGCCGGGGCCACAGCAAAGGCGGACGCGATCAGGAGCGCGGCCAACAGCGATCGTCTCATTCGGGTTCCTTTCCGATGCTTTTCCTCGATGCAGCCGGCCTAGCGCTTCCAGCGGCTGGAAGGTCAAGGTCAATTCGCCGTGAAGCGGGCGAGCGGCCGTTCAGTCGCGGAGGAATGCGCGGAAGGCGTCGAGCGTTTCGGCGCTGACGTGATGCTCGATGCCTTCGGCGTCGATGCGGGCGGTCTCCGGGCTGATCCCGAGCGCGCACAGGAACGTTTCGACCACTTGGTGCCGCTCGCGGCTCTCCCCAGCCAGCCTCTGGCCTTCCGGCGTCAGGAAGATGCCGCGATAGGCGCGCTGCTGGATATAGCCTTCCGCCGCAAGGCGCTTCAGCATCTTGGCGACGGTCGGCTGCGAGACGCCGAGCCGCTGCGCGATCTCGACCTGCCGCGCCTCACCGGCCTCATCCATGAGGTCGGCAATGAGCTCGACGTAATCCTCGACGAGCTCCGTCCGCCTGTTGTTGCGCGTCTGCCGGAAGCTCTCCACCCGCGGATCGGCGTCGGGCAGGGTCTTTTCCGGTTGGTCGTCCGCCATCGTGACGCCCTCCGCTGCCACATCTCTTAGCCTTGGCTAATTCTCTTAGCCTACCCGTACAAATCTTTCCAGACGCTCGGAAAGTGAGCGGCCCGCCTACGCCTCGGAGCGGCTGGCGGCATCGCGGTCGCGCTCGTATCGTCTGGCGAGCGGAAAGGGCGGCAGCCACGGCTCGCGGCGTATGGTCCACAGTTCGTAGGTCGGTGTCAGCCGGCCGGGCTCATCCAGCGACCCGAGGCTGACCTCGATCTCGTCGGCGGTGCGCGCGAAAACGGACGAGCCGCAGCCGGGACAGAAGAATCGCCCGGCATAGCCGCGTGTCTCTCCCTCGATCGTCACTGCATCCGCAGGAAAAATTGCCGAGGCGTGGAAGAGCGCCCCGTGGTGCTTGCGGCAGTCGAGGCAGTGGCAAATGCCGACGCGGTAGGGGCGCCCCGATGCCGTGAACCGGACATTGCCGCACACGCAGCCGCCCGTGAATCTGTCCATGATCCCGTGTCTCCTTCAAAGCTCCGCCACAATGCTTACAGCGAACCTCGCCGGCCTTCCAATTTTTGTCGCGACAGCGCTGCACGGCGTCCGGAGGGCATGCTAGGCGAGTCCGCCGCCGTTTTCCGCCCGGCGATTCTCCTCGCAGGTCACGCAAGCCTTGTCGTCCGAGCAAAGCGTCAAGCCGCGCCATTTCGAAGCGCGCATCGCCCTGATGTTCTTCGCGCTGTTCGCGGCGTTCGGCGTGCATCTCCCCTATTTCCCGCTCTGGCTGGAAGCGAAGGGGTTCGGTGCGAGCGAGATCGCCGTCATTCTGGCCGGGCCGATGTTCCTGCGGGTCCTCACCACGCCGCTGATCACCACGCTGGCGGACCGCGCCCGCAATCGGGCCGATGTCCTGCTGGCCATGGCGTTGCTGACCTTCGTTCTGTCGCTCGCCTATTTCGGCGTCGGCTCCTTTGTGGCCATTCTCGTCTTCTCGCTGCTGCTCGCCGTCCCGTGGACGCCGCTCCCGCCGCTGGCCGATTCGCTGGCGCTGTCCGGCGTGAGGCGATTCGGGTCGAACTATGCCCGTATGCGGATCTGGGGCTCCGGCTCCTTCCTGCTCGCCAATTTCGCCGGCGGGCTGCTCATTGCGACCTATGGCGCGGAAACGGTTCCCGCGCTGGTCTCCGGGACGCTGCTTCTCGCCGCGATTGCGGCGCTCGCCCTGCCGCGCCTCGGCAGGCCGAGCACGACGCCCCCGGAGGGGCGGGCGCCTCTGGCCCGGCCGGCTCTGTGGAGCCGGTATTTCGTTCTCGCCGCCCTCGGTGCCGGGGTCGTCAATGGCAGCCACGGCTTCCTGTATGGCTTCGCCTCGATCTACTGGAAGGCGATCGGCCTGGATGAGGGCCTGTTCGGCCTGCTCTGGGGCACGGCCGTCGCCTCCGAGATCCTGATGTTCATGGTGTTCACGCGCTTCTTCGGGCGCATGGCGACGCCGATGATCCTCGGTATCGCCGGCCTGTGTTCCGTTGTTCGGTGGATCGCCTATCCGCTGGTCGAGCCGCTGGGCCTCGGGCTCGCCGGGTTCCTGGCCGTGCAGGCGCTGCATGCTCTCTCGACCGGGCTGATCCTGCTTGGCGTGCAGAAGCTGATCGCCGAGGAGATCGGCGAGGAGAGGACCGGCACGGCGCAGGGCGTGGCCTATTTCGCCAACGGCATGGCGATGGCGCTCGTGACGCTGGCCTCGGGGCCCCTCTATGCGGCGCTGGGCGCGAACGGCTTCTTCGTCATGGCCGCCGTCGCGGCCGTCGGCGCCGTGCTGGTCGGTCTCGGCGCCCTGTCAGCCCCAAAGGGACGGGTCCGGCGGTGACACCATCGAGCCTTCGTAGGCGAGTTTCTCGTCGCGGTCGCGAGCAAGCAGCAGCGGCCCGTCCAGATCGACGAAGTCGGCGTCCTGCGCAAGCAGGACGGCGGGCGCCATGGCAAGCGACGTGCCCACCATGCATCCGACCATGACGAGGAGGCCCCGCTGCCGTGCGGCCTCGCGCAACTCCAGCGCCGCGGTCAGCCCGCCGGCCTTGTCGAGCTTGATGTTCACGCAATCGTAAAGACCGGCGAGCCTGTCGAGATCGGCGGCGGTATGCACGCTTTCGTCGGCGCAGAGCGGCACCTTGCGGGAAACGCCGCCGAGCAGAGCGTCCTGGCCGGCTTTCACGGGCTGTTCGATCAGGGCGATGCCGAGCTCTTCGGCGAGCGCCAGATTGCGTTCGAGATCAGCGGCATTCCAGCCTTCGTTGGCATCCAGGATGAAGCGGCTGTCCGGCGCGCCGGACACCACCGCGCGCATCCTTGCCGCGTCGTCTTCCGTCCCGACCTTGACCTTCAGCAGTGGACGCCAAGCGTTCTGGCGCGCCTGTGCGTGCATGGCTTCCGGCTCTCCCAGCGAAAGCGTGTAGGCGGTCTCCAGCGCATGCGGCTCCCGCTCTCCGAGCAGGCCGGCGACGCGCCGTCCGGTCGTCTTGGCGTCGAGATCCCAGAGCGCGCAGTCGATGGCGTTGCGGGCCGCGCCCGGCTTCATGAGATGCAGAAGTTCAAGGCGTCCGATGCCCGAGGCGACCGCCTCGGCCATCCCCTCTATGTCACGCGCCACGCTCTCCAGCGTCTCGCCGTAGCGGGCATAGGGAACGCACTCGCCGCGCCCGGCCGCCGTGCCGTCCCGTATCTCGCAGGTGAGGACGTCCGCGCTCGTCTTGGAGCCTCGCGAGATCGTGAAGGCGCCGGCGATCGGAAAACGCTCCGCCGTGACCGAAAGGTTGCGCAAGGAAGTGACACCCCGGGATATTTCGTTTCGGGCGGCTTCGGCCGAAAGTGACAGGCCGAGGCGAAGCCGGTAAGACGTTCGCCATGTTGACGAAACGCAAGCGCGACACAAGGGGCGATGCGAATTCGGCCCCGCGCGTCGAGGCAGACGAGGAAGGCGGCCGCCTCGCGGTCCGGCTTTCCGGGACGTGGACGACGAAGACGATCCGCGCCGTCGACGGCGAGATGCGGGCCCTGGAGGGCAGGGGCGAGGGCGCAATGGCCGTCGACCTGTCGGGGATCGAGCGCATCGACACGGCCGGCGCATGGCTCATCGAAAGGCTGGTGGCGTCCAACGACCGGCAGGGCGTGAAGACGGCGATCGCCGGCGCCAGCACGGCGGTGGAGACGCTGCTCGGCGCGGTCTCGCATACCGCGCAGGAGTCGGCTGCGGCCGGCAAGCCGGCCCGCGCCCGGATCGACTTCCTGGCCTTCTTCGAGAGCGTCGGCCGCACCATGTACGCCGCGCTGGACGATTTTCTGGCGGCCATGCACATTCTGGGCTCCACGATCCGGGGCGCGCAGCTCAAGCTCGGGCGTTCCAGTGGCGTGAACGTCGCCGCGATCATCCACCAGATCGACCGTATGGGGGTCGGCGCGATTCCCGTGGTCGTGCTGATGTCTGCCATCGTCGGCGCCATCGTGGCCCAGCAGGGCGCTTACCAGCTTCGCTATTTCGGCGCCGAGATATTCGTGGTGGATCTCGTCGGCATCCTGATCCTGCGCGAGATGGGCGTGCTCATGACGGCGATCATGGTCGCCGGACGGTCCGGCAGCGCGATCACCGCCGAGATCGGCTCGATGAAGATGCGCGAGGAGGTCGACGCGCTGACCGTCATCGGCCTCAATCCCGTCGGCGTCCTGGTGTTTCCGCGGCTGGTCGCGCTGGTCATCGCCCTGCCGTGCCTGACGGTCATCGCCAGCGGCGCCGCGCTGGGCGGCGCGATGGCGATAAGCTGGGCCTATTCGGGGATCACGCCGCTCGCCTTCATCGACCGCCTGCGCCCGAGCATCGATCTCAGCACCGTCTTCGCCGGCCTGATCAAGGCGCCTTTCATGGCCCTGATCATCGGCATCATCGCCTCCGTGGAAGGCATGAAGGTGAAGGGGAGCGCCGAATCCCTCGGCCGCCACGTCACGGCCTCCGTCGTCAAATCCATCTTCATCGTGGTCATCCTCGACGGATTCTTCGCCATTTTCTACGCGGCAATCGACTTCTGACGATGAGCGAGACGATCGAGACCGACATTCAGCGCGATCCGCCCCTTCCTTCGGAGGAGGAGGGCGCGGAGATCGTGCTTTCGGCGCATGACGTGACCGTCGGCTTCGGGGACAACATCGTGCTCGATCACCTCGATCTCGACATCTATCGCGGCGAGATCCTCGGCTTCGTCGGACCTTCGGGATCCGGGAAATCGGTCCTCCTGCGCACCATACTGGGACTGACGCGAAAGCGCTCGGGCACGATCGAGCTGTTCGGCACGGACGTCGACCACGCCAGCGAGAGCGAGCGCCTCAAAATAGACATGCGCCTCGGCGTTCTTTTCCAGCACGGAGCCCTGTTTTCGGCGCTCAGCGTCATCGAGAACGTCCAGGTGCCGATGCGCGAATATCTGGATCTTCCAAAGAATCTGATGAATGAACTCGCCCTCCTGAAGATTGAGCTCGCCGGCCTGCCGCGCGACGCCGCGGCAAAATTCCCCTCCGAGCTCTCGGGAGGCATGATCAAGCGCGCGGCGCTGGCGCGCGCCCTGGCGCTCGATCCCGACATCGTCTTCCTCGACGAGCCGACATCCGGCCTCGACCCGATCGGCGCGGCGGAGTTCGACGAGCTCGTCGCGAAATTGCGCGATACGATGGGGCTGACCGTCTATATGGTCACGCATGACCTCGACAGCCTGTTCTCCGTCTGCGACCGCGTTGCCGTGCTGGGCGACAAGAAGGTGCTGGTCGAGGGAACCATCGAGGATATGTTGAAAAGCGAGGAGCCCTGGGTGAAATCGTATTTTCGCGGGAAACGTGCGCGGCAACTCGATCTGGCAGCAAGGAACTGATGGAAACCAAGGCCAACTACGTCGCGGTCGGAATCTTCACGGTCCTTGCCGTGGTCGCCGCCTTCGCCTTCGTCTACTGGACGGCGGCGGTCGGGGACCGTGGCGATCTGGCCCTGCTGCGGGTGCGCATCCCCGGCTCGGCTTCCGGCCTCGGCCGGGGAAGCGCGGTGCTCTTCAACGGCGTCAAGGTGGGCGACGTGCAGCGCATCTATATCGACGCCAACAACCCCAACATGGCCATCGCCGACACGCAGGTCGACCGCTCGACGCCCATCACCCAGTCGACGCAGGCCGATATCGGCCTTGCCGGCCTCACCGGGCAGGCGAACATCGAACTGAGGGGCGGCAACGCCAAGGAGCCGCGGCTGATCGAGGAAGCCGAAAACCAGGGCAAGATTGCCGAGATCCAGGCCAATCCCTCGGCCGTGACCAACCTTCTCGAAACGGCGCAGGATATTTTCACGCGGGCCGACAAGGTGATCACCACGCTGGAGAGCTTCACCAAGGAAGCTCAGGGGCCGCTTACCGCCACCGTCAACAATGCGCAGAAATTCTCCCAGGCTTTGGCGGACAATGCCGATGGGGTGGACAAGTTCCTCGAAAGCGTGAGCTCGCTCTCGACGCAGATCCAGTCGGTCTCCGGGCAGCTCAACTCGACGCTGGATTCCGCGAAGGGCCTGCTCGATTCGGTGGACAGGGACCGGGTCCGGGCCATCGTTGAAAACACGCAGACCCTCATGAAGAATCTGAACGACACGGGCACCCGGCTCGACGGCGTCGTGACCAACGTGAACGAGGCGGTGAAGTCGGTCAACGACTTCGCCGGCGATGCGCGCGCCACGCTGGGCAAGGTGGACGGCATCGTCGCCGCCGTCGACCCAAAGGACGTCCAGGACGTGATCGCGCGTGTGAAGAGCGCGACGGCGGACGCCGGCGAGGCTGTCGCCAATTTCCGCAGCGCCAGCGTGTCGGCCAACAAGGCGGCGGACGACGTGGCGCAGTTCACCGAGAGCTTTTCGAAGCACAAGGACGATGTCGACCGCATCATGACGAACGTGAACCAGCTCACCGAGCGGCTGAACAACGCGTCCGTGCGCGTCGACGGCGTGCTGGCCAAGCTCGACGGCCTGCTGGGCGACGAGAACACGCAAAGCGTCATGGTGGACGTGCGCGAGACGCTCGACGCCTACAAGAAGGTGGCCGACACGCTGAATGCGCGGCTGGGGACGATCACCGACGGGCTGGCGCGCTTCTCCAATCAGGGGTTGCGCGACGTCGAATCGCTCGTGCGGGACAGCCGCCGGTCCATTTCCCGCATCGAGGAAGCGATCTCCGACCTGGAACGCAATCCGCAGCGCATCATTACCGGTGGAGACGGAACCGTTCGGCAGTATGACGGCAGGGCGCGGCGTTGACATCGCTCCGGCCGGCCTTCAAGACGGATGGAAACCGCGCGGCGCGGCCGCGGGTCCGGTGGTGCGAGGGGCATGGCGTGACGCGTGTCGGTATGATCGGAGCGATGGCATCCCTGGGCCTGCTGATGCAGGGCTGCGCGCTGTTGAAATCGCCGGCGCCGCTCGACACCTATGAACTGTCCGCGCCGGACGCTGGCGGCGCGTCGTCGCACAGCCGGGCGCAGATCCTCATCGCCGAGCCGGCCGCGCTGAAGGCGCTGGACGGCCAGAACATCGTCATCAAGCCGTCGCCCGGCGTCATCCAGTACCTCAAGGGCGCGCAGTGGGCGGACAGGCTGCCGAAGATCGTGCAGGCGCGGCTTGCCGAGACGTTCCAGAAGTCCGGAAAGTTCGGCGGCGTCGGCAAGCCGGGCGAGGGGCTGGCGATCGACTACCAGGTTATCGCCGAGATCAGGGCCTTCGACGTTCGCGTCGGCGGCGGCAGCAGCGCCGCTGTAGAGCTCTATGTGAAGCTGCTCAACGACCGCAACGGCGTCGTGCGCGCCTCGCGCACGTTCAAGGCTTCCGCGCCCGTGAGCGGCAAGACCAACGACGATTATGTGGCTGCCCTCGATGCCGCTTTCGGCCAGGCGGCACGCGATATCGTCGACTGGACGGAAAAGACGATCCGGTAGGCGCATCCAGCCCGATGGAATCAACCAGGACGCCCCTGGTTTCCCCAAATCGGCAGAACCGCTCTATCTCTTCAATTCGACGGTCTCTTGCCGCAAGCTGATTCACGCTTCCGCGTAGAATGCTCCGGCGTCCCATGAATGCGGTAAGGACAGGCAGGCCGGGTCGCGTTTCATACCTCGCCAACCCGGCCCTGTCCCCGGCCTATCCCAGACGGCCCGCCGCATGGGCAAGCATCGTGTAGACCTTGCCGGTATCCGACGTCAGGTAGGTCTGCGTCATGATGTTGTCGCGGTCGCTGCGGGCGACGTCCTTCAGCAGGCGCTCGAAATCCTCGCAGTAGCGGTCCACGGCCTGCCTGAAATCGCTGTCGGCCTGGTACTTGCGACGGATCTCGTCAAAGGTCTGCTGTCCCTTCATCGTATAGAGGCGGCGGGTGAAGACGCCTCTTTCGCCACGCCGGTAGCGGTCCCACAGCTCGATCGACATGTCGTGATCGATCGCCCGGGCGATGTCGACAGACAGCGAATTGAGCGACTCGACCACATGCAGCGGCGAGCGCTCCTGCGTGCTCGGCTTCGCGGGCTGCGCGGGCGGCGCCGGACGCCGCACCGGTGCCGGCGCCGCGTCCTCCGGGCGCGAGGCCTCGCGGAGCAGGTCGCGGACCCAGCCGCCATTTTCGGGGCGCGGCGCGCCGGCCTCGGGCCGGGCGGCCTCGCGGGCAGGCGGGGGCGGCGGCTCGGCGGCGCGCGGCTGCGGCGGAGTGGCGGGGCGCTGCACCCGCGGCGGATCGTCCGGAATGTCGACCGTGCGCCCGGTCTTGGCCACGATGTCGGACAGTTCCTTCAGCGCGTTGATCTGCTCGGTGACGGCGCGACGGATCGCGGTGGTCGATTCCTTGGCTTCTTCCGGCATGTCGAGCACGCCCTTGCGCAGCTCGGCCCGCGTTTCCTCCAGATCGTGCCGGATCGCGTTGGCGGAGCGGCGCATCTCCTCCGTCGCTTCGGAGAAGCGGTGGGTAGCCGTCTCGATCACCTCGCTCATCGCCGCCCGGATCTGCTCGGTCGACTGCTTTGTGCGACCCTCGGCCTTTTCGAGCGCCGATCCGACGAGGTCGTCGAAGGAGCGCATCGTGCGTTCGATCTCCTCCGATTTCTGGACGAGGCCGACCGTAAGCTGTTCGAGCGCGGTCTGCCGCTCGTCCAGCGTGTTGACGAGGTGCGACTGCGCCGATCCCAGGAGATCGGAAGCGCTCGACAGGACCTTGATATGCTCCTCGAAGCGGCTGGCGATGCCGGCGACTGCGCGCAACGCCTGCGAGGAGATGTCGGTCAGACGATTGGCGTTGGAGTCCACGAGGCGGGCCGAGCTGGCGAAGGTCTGTGCCGCCCTGTCCGTCGCCGCCGCGAAATTCTCGGTGGTCGACAGAAGCTTGGTGTCGATCCCCGAGAGGTTCTTGTCCGCTATATCGATAAGGTTGCTCAGATTCGCATTCGACGCGGTCAGCCGCTCCAGCAGGTCTGCGACGCTGCCCGACAGCCGGTCGCGCGCCTCGTTGACCACGGAGACGGCTTCGTCCGCCCGCCCGAGAGCGCGCTGACGAGCGAGGCGTTCTCCACCTTCAGGCGCGGCGGGGTGCGCGCGGTGATGTCCAGAACGGTCGGCCAGCATCTGGTTGAGCTCGCGCGTGTTCTCCCCGATCAGCCGGGCCGCGTCGTTCGTGCTCTGCGAGATGTGCTGACCGACGGCCGAGAAAGTCTCGGCGACGACGCCGATCCGTTTCGCGAGCTGCTCCTCGCTGCGCGCGATCTGGTCGCCGATCTGGCTGCTGGTCTCCACCGCGCTGGCGCTGAGCCGCTGATGGGCAGTCGAAATGTCGTCGGCGACGCGCGCGGCGATGCCGCGGGCGCTTTCGGCAAGCATCTCGTCGGCCCGGCTCAGCCGGTCGCTGAGGGCGTCGACGCGGGCGTCGAACTCCGCGGCGGTTTCGGCGGCGCGCGCCTCCAGGCGGTCGTGCGCCGTCGCGAAGATCCGCTCGTAGTCGCCGGCCTGCGCGCCGATCGTGTCGCGGGCCTGCTCGGACTGCACGACGATGAGCCGGTGCGCGTCGTCGATCGCGTTGGCGAACTGGCCGACCCGCTCGCCGATCCTGGACGCAGACTGCTCGGTCTGCGTCACGATGCGCTGTTGCACCTCTTCCGCCGCGGCGGTGAGGTCGCGGACATGCGAGGACAGTTCCCCGGCGATATGCTGGGAGCGGGCGGCCACGCGGTCCTCCGCGTCGCTGAAGACGCGCGCCACATCCAGCGCGCTCTGGCGCATCGCCTCGGTGCTCGTGCCGATGCGGGTCCCTTGGCGCGTTCCGTCAGCTCGTCGGCATGGGCCTGAAGCTGGCGAGACATCGATTCGTCCGCGTCGCTGAAGGATTTGACGATCTCGCTGGCGCGGCGGGCCAGCGCGCTGGCGCTCTCCATGGCACGGGCGACGAGCTTCTGGTCCGCGTCGTCGAATACCTTGACGATCGCGCCGGCACGCGCGTTGAGGGCGCTCGCCGTATCGTCGATATGGCCGACGAGCCGCCGGTCGGCGTCCTCGAACGTGCGCGAGATATCCGCGAAGCGGCCGGAGAGCGTCTCGGCCGCCTGATCGGCACGTTCGACGAGATTGCGCGCCGCGGTGTCCACCTTTTCCGACAGGTTTTTCTCGACGGTATCGAAGGAGCTGGAGACTTCGGCGGCGCGCGCCGCCATAGCTGCCGCCATCTCCTCGGTGCGCATGGCGAGCGCGTCGGATGCCTGGGCGGCGCGATCGCCGAGCCTGATGTCGGCGGCGTCGAAGACGCGGGCGATTTCATCCGTGCGCCGGACAAGCATGCTGCCGGCCTCCTCGGCGCGGTCGAGCAGGGATTGCGACGAGACGTCGACGCTCTCCGTAAGCCGCTGGTCGGCCTTTTCGAAGACACGCACGAGGTCGAGCATGCGGTTGGCCATGCCGTCCGCAAGCTGCTCGTTGCGTTCCGCAAGGGCCGAGGCGACGTCCTGCGCCCGGCTGTCGAGCCGCGCCTCGGTCTCCTCGAATGTCCGGGCGATCTCGGTGGTGCGGGCCAGAAGGGCGTTCGCCGTCGCCTCCGCGCGCGCCGCAAGCTGCCGGTCCGCCTCGCTGAGAGCCTGGCCCGCGTCCCGCGTCATCGCGCCGGTCACGTCGAGGACCTTTTCGCGCAATTCGGTGGCTGCGGCCACGGCGCTGGTCTCCAGCGCGCCGCGCACGCGCTCGATGCCGGCCGACAGAGCGCCTTCCACGGCCCTGGTGCGTTCACCGATGACCTCGGCCTGCTGGCGGAACGCGTCCTCGAGCCTCGCCACGTCGCCGGCAAGCGCTTCGCTGAGCTCGCGGCGGCGCTCGCCCAGCGCCTGCGTGTGCGCGGCGACCGCGCGATCCATCTCGTCGCGCGAGGCGGCGATGTCGGTGATGTCGCGGCGCAACGCCTCGCCGAGCAGGCTGCGTCCCTCGGCGATCTTCTGTCCGTGGGAGACGATCATCTCGTCGATCTCTGCCTTGCTGTCGCTGATCTTCTGGAGATCGGCCTCCAGCGCGCGCCGCAGCAGATCCCGGCCCTTGGCGAGGTGCTCGACCTGGCCGGCGACGATGCCGTCGATGCCGGTGCGGCTTTCCTCCAGCTTCGCCAGATCTTCCTCCAGCGCCCGTTGCAGGAGCGCACGGCCTTCCGCGAGGCTTTCGGTGTGGCGAACCGCCAGCGCACCGATCTTCTGGCGGCTTTCCTCCAGCTTCTTCAGATCCTCCTCCAGCGCGTGCTGCAGGAGCGCGCGGCCTTCCGCGAGGCTTTCGGTGTGGCGGGCCGCCAGAGCGCCGACCTTCTGCTGGCTTTCCTCCAGCTTCGCCAGATCGTCGTCGAGCACGCGCCGCAGCAGGTCGCGGCCTTCCGCCAGATTGTGGGCATGGCTCTCGGCGATACCCTCGAATTCCTTGCGGGCTTCGGCCACCTTGTCGAGGTCCTCGTCCAGGACGCGCCGTAGCAGGCTGCGCCCCTCCGCCAGATGGCGGGCATGGTTCGCGGCGATACCCTCGAATTCCTGGCGGGCCTCGGCGACCTTGTCGAGGTCCTCCTGCAGAATGCCGCGAAGCGCCTGGCGGCTCTCGTCGAGCGTGCGCAGATGCTGCGCGGAGAGCTCGTCCATCGCGGCGCGGCTTTCCGCGACCTTGTCGAGATCTGCCTCCAGGGCCCGCTGGAGCACCGCGCGGCCTTCGGCCAGCCGCTCGACATGGCGGGCGACCACGCCGTCGATTTCGGCGCGTGTCTCGCCGAGCCTGGCGAGGTCGTCGCTGAGCGCCTGCTTCAGGGCCTCGCGGCCCTCGGCGAGGTGCTTCATCTGGCTGATGGCGAGCTCGTCCATCTCCACGCGGGTGTCGCCGAGCTTCGCCAGATCCGCCTCCAGCGCGCGCCTGAGGATGTCGCGGCCTTCGGCGAGCCGCTCGACCTGCGCGGCCACGATGCTGTCGATGCCGGCACGGCTTTCGGCGAGCTTGCCGAGGTCGTCCTCCAGGGCGCGGGCCAGCACGGCACGGCCGTCGACGAGATGCTGCGCATGATCGCGCGCGAGATCGTCGAGCGAGGCGCGGGTCTCGTTGAGCTTGCCGATATCCTCTTCCAGGGCCTTGCGCAGCAGGCTGCGGGCCTCGTCGAGATGGGCGACCTGCCTGGCGGCGATCGCGTTGATCTCGTCGCGGCTGGCGTTGAGCTTCTGGAGGTCCGCCTCCAGCGCGCGCTTGAGGATGTCGCGGCCTTCGGCGAGCCGCTCCACCTGGCCGGCGACGATGCTGTCGATGTCCTTGCGGCTTTCCGCCAGCTTTTGCAGATCTTCGTCGAGCGCCTTGCCGAGCAGCGAGCGGCCTTCGGCCAGCGACCGTTCGAAATGGCCGAGTTGCTCCGCGACGGCTGTGTCGACCTGGCCGCGGGTCGCGGCAAGCTTGCCGAGATCGTCTTCGAGCGCCTTGCCGAGCAGCGAGCGGCCTTCGGCCAGCGACCGTTCGAAATGGCCGAGCTGCTCCGCGACGGCCGCGTCGACCTGGCCGCGTGTCGCGGCGAGCTTGCCCAGATCGTCCTCGAGGGCCTTGCCGAGCAGGGCGCGCCCGCCGGCGAGCGCCTTCTCGAACTGCTCGACCTGCGCGGTCACGACCTCATGCATGTCGTTGCGCGTCGCCGCGAGGCGCTGGAGGTCCGCCTCCAGGGCGCGGCTCAGTTGCGTGCGGCTGCCGCCAAGGGATTTTTCGAATTGCTCGAGCTGGGCTCCGATCGCGCCGTTGATCGTCTCGCGTGTCGCCGCGAGCTTCTGCAGGTCGTCCTCGACGGCACGGCCGAGCTCGGCCCGGCCATCGGCAAGCGCCTTCTCGAAGGTCTCGACCTGTCCGCCGATCGTCTGGCTGATGCCCTCGCGCGCCACCTCGATCCGCCGCGCGTCTTCCTCGAGAACGCGGTTGAGGTTGACGCGGCCGTCGGTGAGCGTCTTCTCGATACGCTCCACCTGCGTGGAAAGGCTCTCGTCGATGCGGGTGCGGGCGTCGTTGATGCGCCCGAGGTCGGACTCCAGCGCGCGCTTCAGGATGTCGCGGCCCTGTGCCAGGCGCTCGACCTGGCCGGCGACGATGCCGTCGATGCTGCTGCGGCTCTCCGCCAGCTTCCCCAGATCGTCCTCCAGCGCCTTGCTGAGGAGCGTACGGCCTTCGGCCAGCTTCCCGACCTGGCTGGCGACGAGCCCGTCGATTTCGGTTCGCGTGTCGGAAAGCTTCTTCAGATCCGCCTCGAGCGCGCGCTTCAGGATATCGCGGCCCTCGGCAAGCTTCTCGACCTGACCGGCGACGATCGTGTCGATGCCGGCGCGGCTTTCCGCGAGCTTCTGGAGGTCCGCCTCCAGCGCGTTGGCGAGCCGGTCGCGACCGTCCGCGAGCTGGTCGACATGCGTCTTGACCGACCGCTCGATCGTGACGCGCGTCTGCTCGAGCGACTGCGTGTCGTCCTCCAGGGCTTTCGACAGATTGGCGCGCCCGTCGGCGATGCGCTGCAACTGGGCGTTCAGCGTGTTGTCGATGGCCGCGCGCGTGTCGGTCAGCTTCTTGAGGTCGTCGTCCAGGGCCTTGGCCATGAGCGTGCGGCCCTCGGCCAGCTTCATGACGTGCACGCCGACGGCTTCTCCCAGATGGGCCTGGCCCTCGGCGAGACGCTGAAGGTCTTCGTGGAGCATCGCGACCATGCGCTCGCGGTTCTCCGCGAAGCGCTGGGCGTGGTACTCGATGGAGGAATCGACCTCGGCCCGGGCCTCGGCCACTTTCTTGAGGTCGGCGTCGAGGGCGCGCGCGATCATGCCGCGGCCGGCTTCCAGGCGCCCGGCGAAGTCGGAGGCGCGCTGCTCCAGCATCGTCGACGTCGAGGTGACGAGCTCGGTCATCTGCGCGCCGATCTGGTCCTTGCCGCTGTCGATGAGCTCGGAAAGCGCCTGCTTGCCCTGGACGAACGTCTCCGAAATCTCGCGGGCGCGATCCACCAGCGTGTCGCTGATCTGGCGGGCGCGTGCCTCCAGCGCGGTGTTGAGCTTCTGCGTTCCGGTATCGAGGGCCTCGGCGCGCGTCTCGAACTCGCGGATGAGAGCCTGGCCGCGCTCGGCCATCGCCGTCTCGAGATTGGCGAGCCTGGCGTCGAACTCACCCGTCAGCGAGGTCGCCGCGCCGCCGAGCAGCGAGACCATGCCGGCCGTGCGCTCGTCCAGCATGTCGGAGATGCTGCGGGTGACGTAGTCGGCGCTCTGGGTGAGCGAGGCGATGCGCGTGTCGAGAAGGCTGGCGAAAGCCTCGCCGGACGTGTGCAGGCGGTCGGCGATCGTGTCGAGGCGCCCGTCGATCGATTCATAGATGGAGCCGCTCGACTCGTTGATGCGGTCGACCAGCGATTCGCCCGAGCTGGTGATGGTCATCGACAGCTTGTTCGAAATGCCGAGAATATCGTCCCGGATGCGCTCGCTCGCCTGGCTGAGCTCGTCCTTCAGCGCCTCGTGGGCGCCGGCGATGGACGCGCGGACGCGCTCGGCGTGGCTCACCACGGCCTCGCGCTCGCTGCCGAGCCCGTCCACCAGGGCGCGGATGCGCGATTCGTTCTCCGTGTAGGAGCGCTCGAGCTGGTTGACCTCGGTATGGACGAGCGTCTCCAGCTCCACGGCCCTCGCAAGCGTCCGCTCGATGCCTTCGCCGAGCGCCGCCACCTCGCGGCGCACCGCCTGGCCTACCGTCAGCACGCGCTCCTGCGCGCTGGATTCCGGCTCGCTGAGGCGCAGCGCCGCCTCGGCCATCGATTGTGCGGCGAGGCGCAGTTCCTGGGAGCGCCGGATCATCAGCGCGAAGGCCCAGAAAAGGATGACCGGCACGACGATGGCGATGCCGAGCAGGATGACGCCGGGCTGCGCGACAAGATCGTCCACGCTCCTGATCCGCCAGAGCCCGGGAGCGAAAAGCGCGTTGCCCAGCAGGGCGCCGACGGCGATCCAGGCAAGCGAGAGGATGCCCATCGCCCAGTAGATGCCGTTCGAAGGCTTGTGCGCGGCGCGATACGCGCGCGAGAACGCGCGGCCGGGCTCGTCATTGGCGGCGTTGAAGGAGAGGGTGGCGCGCTGGTCGCCGTTCTCGGCGGTGCGGGTAGGTGTGCGTTCGGCGGGCGTCGACGGACCTGCGGCATTCGCGGGCGGGGCGCGGTCCGGCTGTTCCAGCGCGAGTTCCTGCGCGGCCGCGGAAATCTGCGCCTCGAGTTCCGCCATGGAGGAGGAAATGTCGGGAGCCGCGCCGGGCAGGGTCTCCTCCAGAGCCGATTCCAGCTCCTTCGCGACATCCGTCTCGAGGCTTTTGATGCGTTTCGCCATATCGCCGCTACCCTGTTACTCGGTGAGCGGCGGCGCAGCATCTCGGCTGTCTTCCGTCCGCACACAAGGCTCATTATGGTCCACCAGTATCGTAGTGGCAGCCGCGGGCAAAGAAAACAACCATTCGCCCACATGTCTAAAACTTTAAATATAGGGTTAACACACGACGTGAAAACGCCCGAATGTTCGGCTTCAAGGGCAGACGTGCGTTAACGTCTTTTCCACGGCGGCCCGTCTAGAGTGGGCAGTCAGTGCGTGTTCGTGTGTTCGAAGGCTTGAGTTTGCGAATGGGTTTCCAGGTTACGATGCCGGCGTTCGACCGGCCGGGCGGCGAGGGGCGAGGTGCTCCGCGCGCAAGGCTCGTCGATCTTTCCCACCTCTCGCGGCAGACGATGGGAGACCGCGATATCGAGCAGGAGGTCCTGGCGCTGTTCGCGCATCAGGCCGCCGCCGTTGCGGAGGAGATCGAAGCCGCCGACATCGGCGAACGCCTGCGGCTGGCCCACGGGCTGAAGGGTTCGGCGCGGGGCGTCGGTGCGTTTCCGATCGCAGACTGCGCGGAGGAACTCGAAAAGCACCCGCAGGACAAGGCGGTGGTCGGGCGCCTGCGGCGGCTGATCGCCGAAACCCGGGATTTCATCGCCGCCATCAGCCGCTGACCGCGGCAGCGGATTTGCGGCAGCGGCTGGCGTATTCCGAACGCGGTTGACTTGACCGGCGGAGTGATTATCAGCCGGTAAAGATCGTCACCAGAGCGCCCATATCATGACAAAGCTGACCTTCATCGCCTTCGACGGCACGCGTTTCGACGTCGAGGCGGAGAACGGCTCGACGGTCATGGAGAATGCGATCCGCAACTCCGTTCCCGGCATCGAGGCGGAGTGCGGCGGAGCCTGCGCCTGCGCGACCTGCCATGTCTATGTCGACGAGGCGTGGACGGAGGTGGTGGGCGAGCCCGAGGCGATGGAAGAGGACATGCTCGATTTCGCCTACGACGTGCGGCCCAATTCGCGCCTGTCCTGCCAGATCAAGGTGCGCAGCGAACTCGACGGCCTCGTGGTGAGCGTGCCCGAGCGGCAGGGCTGATCAAGGGGCGGACAACCGTTTTCAGGATACCGCCATGAGCGATGTGACGAAGACCGACGTTGTGATCATCGGCGCAGGCCCGGTCGGCCTGTTCGCCGTCTTCGAACTGGGGCTGCTCGATCTGAAATGCCACCTCATCGACATTCTGGACCGCCCCGGCGGCCAGTGCGCCGAACTCTATCCCGAGAAGCCGATCTACGACATTCCCGCCTGGCCCTCGATCTCGGCGCAAGGCCTCGTCGACAAGCTGACGGAGCAGATCGCGCCGTTCAATCCGAGCTTCACCTTCAATCGCATGGTCTCGGCCCTGGAAAAGCTGCCGGAGGGCGGCTTCCGCGTCACGACCGACGAGAACGAGGTTTTCGAGGCGAAGGTGGTGGTGATCGCCGCCGGTGGCGGCTCCTTCCAGCCGAAGCGGCCGCCGATCCCGGGAATAGAGGCCTATGAGGGCGAAAGCGTCTTCTATTCCGTGCGCCGCATGGAGGATTTTCGCGGCCATGACCTGCTGATCGTCGGCGGCGGCGATTCCGCCCTCGACTGGACGCTGAACCTTCAGCCGATCGCCAAGAGCGTCACGCTCGTCCATCGCCGGCCGGAATTCCGCGCTTCGCCCGACAGCGTCAACAAGATGTTCGCGCTCCAGGAGACCAAGCAGCTGCATTTCCAGATCGGACAGGTGACGGCGCTGGCAGGAGAGGGCGCCACGCTGCGCTCGGCCACGGTCAAGGGACCGGACGGCGATGTGGAGGTCGCCTGCACGCGCCTGCTGCCGTTCTTCGGCCTGACGATGAAGCTCGGACCGATCGCCGACTGGGGTCTCGACCTGCACGAGAACGTCATCCCCGTGGATACCGAGAAATTCCAGACCTCGACGCCTGGCATCTTCGCCATCGGCGACATCAACTGGTATCCCGGCAAGCTCAAGCTGATCCTTTCCGGTTTCCACGAGGCCGCGCTGATGGCGCAGGCCGCCAAGCACATCGTGGCGCCCGGAGAGCGCATCGTGTTCCAGTACACGACGTCCTCGACAAGCCTTCAGAAGAAGCTCGGCGTGAGCTAGAGCTGCTCGCAAGTTGCGTGAGGAAATTCGCGTAACGCCCTGCGTTAGCTAACGGAAACCGTATAGTTCTCGATCACGGTGTTGGCGAGCAGGCTGTCGCACATGGCCTTGAGGTCGGCCTCGGCCCTGGCCTTGTCGGCGCCATTGATCTCGATGTCGAACACCTTTCCCTGCCGCACCGAGCCGACGCCGCCGAAGCCGAGCCCCGCCAGGGCATGCTCGATCGCCTTGCCCTGCGGGTCGAGCACGCCGGTCTTGAGGGTCACGGTGACGCGCGCCTTGATCATGGGGTTCGGCTTCTCCGTTGAATTTTATCGGTGCGTCCTTCGAGACTCGCTTCGCTCGCACCTCAGGATGAGGGAGGTCGTGCATCGAGCCCACTGCATCGCGGGTTCGAGCTCCGTACAGTCCTCATCCTGAGGTGCGAGCGAAGCGAGCCTCGAAGGACGCACCGTCATCGTTCAGGGCTTGGTACCCTTGGGTTCCTCGTTGGCGGCGACGAGCACCGGGCCGGAGGGGCGCGGCGTCTCGTTCTCGTTCATGATCCCGAGGCGCCGGTCCACTTCCGGGTAAGCCTCGACCTGCCCGCCCATATCGCGGCTGATGCTGTCCTTGTCGAGCTTGTCGCGGGTGGCGACATCCCACA
>JAFKJW010000115.1 GCA_017305925.1 Hyphomicrobiales bacterium
ATCGTGAAGGCGCTGGGCGGCGAGGCGACGCGCCGCGGACTGAGCGCCATGGACCGCCTGATGATCGTCGATCTGATCGTTCGGGACGGATCGTGCCTCGGCGCGATTGCCCTCGACCGTGAAGGCGGTGTCGTGGTGATCCGCGCCAAGGCGACGATCCTTACGACGGGTGGCGCGAGCCAGTTGTTCCGCACGAATCTCTACCCGTCGGACATCACCGGCGACGGCTACGCAATGGCGCATAGGGCGGGTGCGCACCTGGTCAACATGGAGTTCATGCAGGCGGGCGTGAGCATCCTCGATCCGTTCGTCAATCTGTTCGGCAACTATCTCTGGGATGCGGCGCCCAATCTGACGGACCGCGCCGGTCTGCCGCTGCTCGACGACTACCTGCCGCAGGGCTTGACGCGGGCGGAAGTCATCGACGCCAAGCAGGGACACTTCCCGTTCAGCTCCAGCGACATTTCCCGTTACGTGGAGATCTCGATCCAGAAGGCCATCAACCAGGGTCGCGGCAGCGATCTAGGGGGTGTGATGCTGGATTTCCGCGACAGCGACATGGACGCCATTCTCGCGGACAACAGCCGCAGCATCGCCAGAATGTGGCCGCTGACCTACGACTGGTACAAGCAGCGCGGCACCGACCTGCTGAAGGATCAGGTTCAGGTCACCTGTTCCGCGCATGCGATCAATGGCGGGCTGCGGATCGACCAGGATGCCCAGTCCAATGTCAAGGGTCTCTTCGCGGCCGGCGAGGTCGCGGCCGGTCCGCATGGCGCGGACCGGCTCGGCGGCAACATGTCGGTCACCTGCCAGGTGTTCGGGGGGCGCGCGGGCCGCGCCGCGGCGCAAAGGGCCGCCGAGATCGACCATCCGGAACTGGCGGACCCCTTGGCGGACAGCGTCGTGCTCTCCGCTCGCGAACGAAAGGCAGGGGGCGAGGACCTGGCGGTGCTGCGCAGGGAACTCCAGGATGCGGCAAACCGCAACCTTCTCATCATCCGCGATGCGGCGGGCCTGCAAGCCATGAAGGCGGCGTGCGCGGACCTGAAAGAGAGGCTTCCGGCGGCGGCGGTGGAGACGGTCGACGACATGGTCCGGGCGATCGAGTTGCGCAACCTCGTCACAGTCGGCGACCTGATGGCAACGGCAGGGCTGGAGCGCCGCGAGAGCCGCGGGAGCCACTACCGGGAAGACTTTCCCCGGTCCGACCCGGCCCAGGCCGACAACATCGTCCTCGATCGCAACGCGCCGGGAGGCTTCATCCGCGCCCGCCTCGCCGATCTTTGATCCCATCACGGCGGCCTTCGTTCGAGGAAGCCCGCGCAAAACGGAAGGCGGCCCGGTTTCCCGGGCCGCCTTCCGTTTGTCCGATCCCAGCGATCGAAGCGCATCCCGCTCCGAGGTCAGCCGCGCTGCGGATAGAAATGCGTGCGCTTGCCGAGACGCGCGACCACCGACTTCACATTCGTGAACTCTTCAAACCCGGCCTGGCCCATCTCCCGGCCGAAGCCCGAGGACTTGTAGCCGCCAAAGGGAATCTGCGGTCCGGTGTCGATCGAGGTGTTGATCCAGACCGTGCCCGCGCGCAGACGCGGCGCGATGAGGTGAGCGCTGTCGAAGTTCTTCGTCCACAGCGTGGCGGCCAGGCCATATTCGCTGTCGTTGGCGAGCGCTACCGCCTTTTCGATGTCCTTGAACCGCGTGACGACCAGGACCGGGCCGAAGATCTCCTCACGGAAAATCGCCATCGAGGGCTCCACGTTGTCGAAAACCGTGGGCTCCACGAAGAAGCCCCCGGCGGCGCGGTCCGTACCGCCGCCCGTCAGCACGCGCGCTCCTTGTGTCTTTCCTTTTTCGAGGTAGTCGCAGACGCGAGTGAAATGCGCTTCGCTGATCATCGCGCCCACGTCGCTGTCATCGGCATGGACGTCGCCGACCTTGAGCGTCTTCGTCCGCTCCAGCAGGCGCTCGATGAAGCGGTCGGCGATAGAGTCCTGAATCAGCAGGCGCGTGCCGGCGCAGCAGCATTCACCCTGATTGAAAAAGACGCTGAACATCGAGCCATCGACCGCGTCTTCCAGGTCGGCGTCTTCCAGCACGATGTTGGCCGACTTGCCGCCCAGCTCCACGGAAACGCGCTTCAGGGTAGCCGCCGAATTCGCGACGATCCGGCGGCCGACCGCCGTCGACCCGGTGAAGGACACGAAGTCCACATCAAGACTGGTGACGATTGCCTCGCCGACAGGATTGCCGTAGCCCGTGACGACGGACAGGACGCCGTCCGGAACACCCGCCTCGGCGCCGAGCCGGGCCAGTTCGAGTGCCGAACCCGACGTGAATTCCGATGGCTTGACCACCACCGTGCAGCCTGCGGCCAGCGCATAGGGGACTTTCTGCGCGAAGATGACGGCTGGAAAATTCCACGGAATGATCATGCCCACGACGCCGACCGGCTCGCGATACACCCATGCCGTCTTGCCGCCGCCGAGGTTCGAATGAGCCTCTCCATGAGCCTGTATCGCGAGTGCTGCGGCATACTGAAAGAGATCGACCACGGCGTCGAGATCGCCCCGCGCCATACGGATCGGCTTGCCGACCTCGTCGACTTCGATGCGCGCGAGCCGCTCCTTGTCGGCCTCGATCAATTCCGCCCAGCGCCGAAGCACTGCGGCGCGCTCCAGCCCGCTCATCCTCGGCCAGGAACCGTTGTCGAAAGCGGCACGGGCGCGCACGATGGCCGCCTTGGCGTCGTCGGCCGTGCCTTCGGCAAAGCGCGCGACCAGCCGACCGCTCGCCGGCGATACTCGCTCGATCAGCGTGCCTGGGCCGGGTCCGTGGCCGGAACCGAGGTGGTGCGTATAATCACGTGTCGTGGATACGTAGTTCATCGTCCTGTCCTGTCTTGTGGGATCTGTGAGCCGCTGCTGCCTCGAAGCGCCTGCCCGGCGGTCAGCGTGCGCCGGCCGTTTCCGGCAAAAGTGCGGCGACGCGGTTGCCACGGATGAAATCCGATGCACGTTCGCCGATCATGATGCTGGGCGCGTTGGTATTGCCCGACACCAATCTCGGCATGATCGATGAATCGGCGACCCGCAGGCCGTCGATGCCATGCACCTTCAGCTTCGGATCGACGACGGACATCTCGTCCTGACCCATCTTGCAGGTGCCGACCGGATGGTAGCCGGAACGCGCACACTTGCGCACATAGGCCTCGTAGTCGGCACGGGTTTTCGTGCGGGCGCCCGGCATGAACTCGTTTGTGATGAATTTGGCCATCGCCGGCTGGGCCATGATTTCCTGCCCGACCTTCACGCAATCGATGCTGCGGTCGAGGTCGTGCGGATCTCCCAGGAAGTTCGGGTCGATCGATGGCGGCACGCGCGGATCGGCGCTCTGGAGCGTCACCGCCCCGCGCGCCTTGGGATGCATGAAATAGCCGTTCAGCGTACAGCCGTTGCCCGTTACCGTCTCGGCCGTGTCGTTGACCTCCTCGACGCCTGTTCCGGGGAGGAAGTGGTACTGGAGGTCGGGCGCAGCGACCTTGCGGTCGGTCCAGCAGAACGCGCCGCCCTCCACGATCGTGCCGCTCACCGGACCGCTGCGGAACAACGCATATTCGAGGGCCGGCATGACCTTGCGAACCGTCTTTTTGTAGACGTCGTAGCTGTCGACGTTGCGTACGTTGTACATCATGAAGACGTCGAGATGGTCGTGCAGGTTCTGCCCGACGCCGGGCAGGTCGACCACCGTGCGAATGCCGTGGTGCTTGAGATGGGCCGCCGGTCCGATCCCCGACAGCATCAGCAGTTTCGGCGATCCGATCGCACCTGCGGTCACGATGACCTCCCGCGATGCTCTCTCGATCACCGTCCGGCCGCCGCTGACGATTTCGACGCCGACGGCGCGGTTGTTCTCGACGACGATCCTGCTGGCCAGTACCCCGGTCCGTATGGTCAGGTTCGGGCGCTTCGAGGCAGTCCTCAGATAGGCCACGGCGGCCGAGCAGCGCCGTCCGTCGCGGTTCGTCGTCTGGTAGAGGCCGGTCCCCGCCTGCGTCTGTCCGTTGAAGTCGGGATTGTAGGGGATGCCGTATTCCTGGCATGCCTGAACGAAGGCCTTGCTCAGCTTGTGAGGGTGGCGCTGGTTGACGACGCTCAGCGGGCCGTCGATCCCATGATAGGGCGCCGAAAAGGTCTCGTTCGATTCCGCTCGCCTGAAATAGGGAAGCACATTGTCATAGGCCCAGCCCGTGCACCCCATATTCTCCCATTCGTCATAGTCGCCGGCATTGCCGCGGATGTAGACTTGGGCATTGATGGACGATCCGCCTCCCAGCACCCGCGCCTGCGGATAGAGCGGCGTGATGTCGCCCTGATGTTTCTGCGGGGCCAGCTTGTAGCGCCAGGTCAGCGGGCCCTTGGTCGTCTTGTAGAAGCCGACGGGCATATGGATGTAGGGGTTCCAGTCGCGCGGCCCGGCCTCCAGCAGCAGGACCTTGACGTCACTGTCCTCCGAGAGCCGCGCCGCCAGCGCCGATCCGGCGGAACCGCCGCCGACCACGATGAAGTCATGCATTCTCAGTTTCCTCCCTGATCGACAAGGGCGAGCCTATTTCCCGGCCGCGGCGCGACCGGGACGGCTCAGCCCACCCATTTGAGGATGTGCTCTCCGACGCATACCGGCTGGCCATGCTGGTTGGTGACGGTGATTTCGGAGCGCGCACGGCGCCGCTGCGCATCGACCTCGCGCACGCGGTAGCGCAGGCTCACCGTGTCACCGATGAACACCGGCCCGATGAAGCGGATACGGTCGTAGCCGAGCGACACCGGCGTCTCGGTATCCCTGACGCCCGGAACCCGCTCCACGATCGCCGTGGAGCAGGCCGACATGAAGGCGACGAGCAGCGCGCCGTGCGCGATCCGGCCTTCATAGGCCGACCGCGACATCTCCCCTTCATCGACGTGGTTGGGCGAGTGGTCGCCGCTGACCTCGGCGAACGCCTCGACCACGCTTTCGGTGACCTCCCGGATGAGCGTGACCTCGTCACCGGCGGCGAGGTAAAATCCATCCATGCCAAGTCCTTCTGCGTTTGCATGACGAGAGATTGAAAACGCTTTCACGATTCCGAGACTACAGGTCTATTCCTGGCTTGGCAACCGCTGGCCGAGGCCGATTCTTCCTGAAATTCAAATTATCATCGGTATTCGTAGGTGATTGCGCTGGGTGCAAATTTTTTGGCTTGAAGTGACGGCGCATTTTCTCTATCCAAATTGAAAGCGTTTTCAAAATGCCGCCGCAGGGAGGATTGGGTGCAGCATCTCGAGGGCATCAGGGTAGTGAGTTTCAATCATTTCCTGATGGGGCCCGTGGGCGTCCAGTTTCTGGCCGACCTCGGGGCCGACGTCATTGCGGTGGAGCCCCTGGGCGGCGCCTTCCAGCGCAAATGGGGTGGGGCAAACCGCTCCGTCGACGGGCAGACGATGCTGCAACTGACCGGCAACAGGAACAAGCGCAGCCTCGCGATCGATCTCAAGAGCCCCGAGGGTCTGGCGATCGCCAGGCGGCTGGTCGCAAGTGCCGACGTGGTGGCGGAAAACTTCCGCCCGGGCGTGATGGACAAGCTCGGGCTGGGCTACGAGGCGATCCGCAAGGTGAACCCGAAGGTGATCTATGCCGCGGCTTCCGGCTTCGGGCCGAGCGGGCCGTACGCGAAGCGGCCCGGACAGGATCTGATCGTGCAGGCCATGTCGGGGCTGGCGGCCATCACCGGAACGCGCGCCGGCGGGCCGCGCGCCGTCGGCGTCTCGGTGGTCGATCATCACGGGGCCGCGCTCTTTGCGGCAGGCATACTCGCGGCGCTTTTGAAGCGGGAGCGCTTCGGCGAGGGGGCCCGCGTGGATGTAAGCCTCCTGGACGCCGCGCTCGACCTGCAGATGGAATCGCTGGTCTGCTTCATGAACGGCAAGCGCGACGACGACGTGCGGCAGCGCGGACAGATTGCCGGCTGGTACTACAGCGCGCCCTACGGAATCTATCCGACGCGCGACGGCGATATCGCCATATCGCTCGGGTCGCTGGACGTCATTGCCGAGGTGCTCGAGATTCCGCATGGCGAGCGCGTGCCCGCAGAGGATGCCTATGAGCGCGGCGAGGAGGCGTCGGCTGCCATCGCCAGGGCGCTGCTGAAGCGAAGTGCAGCCGATTGGAGCGCGATATTCTCGCAGCGCGACATCTGGCATGCCGTCGTCGGCGACTATGCCAGCCTGGCTGACGATCCGCAGGTGGCCCACAACGGCAACTTCGTGACGACGCCGGGAGCGTCCGGGACTCCGGTCACGCTCGTCGCCCACCCCGTCCGCTACGACGGCGAGGCTCCTCCCGTCCGTCTGCCGCCCCAGGAATTGGGGGCACAGAACGCGGAGGTGCTCGCAGATCTTGGATACTCCGCGGCCGAAATCGTCCAGTTCCAGAAAGCCGGCGTACTGGGCGGAACCCGCGAACCCGGGGTTGCCCGCCATCAGGCGGCCACGGCTTGAACGAGGAGATGAGATGACTGCCAGGGCCATGCATGCGGAGATCGGCGACACCGTGCGCTTCTCCAAGACCGTCTCGGAAGCCGATGTCTATCTCTATGCGGGGATCACCGGCGACTTCTCGGGCAATCATGTCAACGAGGAGTTCATGAAGAAGTCGATCTACGGCCGTCGCATCGCCCACGGTGCGCTGATGGTCGGATTCATGTCGACCGCATCGACCATGATGATCGAGCGCAGCCTTTCCAGGGGGATCGATTCCACGCCGGTGTCGCTGGGCTACGACAAGGTGCGGTTCCTGGCTCCGGTGTTCTTCGGAGATACGGTGGAGGTTACCTACAGGATCGTCGAAGTCGACGAGGATCGGCGGCGCACGGTCGCCCAGGTCGACGTTCGCAACCAGTCCGACGTGCTTGTCGCGGTGGGCCACCACCTGACGAAGTGGGTACGCAACGAGGTCGAGGAGAATGCCGCGGCCTGAGACCGCCGTCGGCGGAATGGAAGCGGGGAAGGGAAATCGATGACCGACTTCATCATCGTCGGAGCAGGATCGGCCGGCTGCGTCCTCGCCGACCGGTTGAGCGCGGATCCTTCTGCCAATGTCGTGCTGCTCGAGGCCGGCGGCCGCGACACCAGCCCCTTCATCCACATGCCGGCCGGCTACCGCCAGCTCATGCTGTCCGGAGCCGTCGACTGGGGCTACCACACGCTTCCCCAGAAGCACGCGGGAAACCGCAGTTTCCATTGGCCGCGCGGCAAGGTGCTCGGCGGCTCCAGCTCGGTCAACGGGATGGTCTATATCCGCGGCCATCCGACCGATTTCGATCATTGGGCGCAGCTCGGCAACCGCGGCTGGTCGTGGGAGGACGTGCTCCCCTATTTCAAGCGCGCCGAGGGCTGGGAACTCGGAGAGGACGAATTCCACGGCGGCAGCGGCCCGCTGCGCACCTCGCGGGTCAAGGAGTTCAGCCCGCTGGCGCTCGCCTGGCTCGAGGCGGGCGTCCAGGCCGGCTATCCCCGCAACCCCGACGTCAACGGCTCCAGCCAGGAGGGTTTCGGCCCGCTGGACAGCACGATCGCAAACGGCCGGCGCGCCAGCACGGCATGGTGCTATCTGCGGCCGGCGATGTCGCGCAGGAACCTCAAGGTCATCACGCAGGCCCTCGCGTCGCGGATCATCGTCGAGGGCGGCCGCGCGGTCGGCGTCGAATATATCCGCAAGGGCCGGGTGGAGACCGTCCGTACCAGGGGCGAGGTGATCCTGGCCGGCGGCACGATCAATTCGCCGCAACTCCTGCAACTGTCCGGGATCGGCGACGGCGACCATCTGCGCTCGGTCGGCATCCGGACGATCCACGAGCTGAAGGGTGTCGGCCAGAACCTGTCGGACCACGTGGCTACGGAAATCCAGCAGGAGTGCAGCCAGCCGATTTCGCTGCTACAGGAGCTGAAGCCGTTCAACGTCGCGAAGTCGCTGGTGCGTTATGCGTTGACCCGGTCCGGGCCGATCGCCCATCCGGGGATTCAGGCCGTCGCCTTCGTCAAGTCGAGGCCGGAGCTCGTGGCGCCGGACATCCAGTATCATTTCATCATGATCATCTACGGCGAGCATGGACTGACGCTGCATAAAACAGACGGCTACCAGCCCCTGATCAACGTGCAGCGGCCGGAGAGCATCGGGACGGTTCTTGTCAATTCGGCCGACCCCACTGTCCAGCCGGATATCGACCCCAACTACCTCGCTGCGCAGGAGGACGTGCGCGTGCTGCGGGACGGGATCAAGATCTGTCGCGACGTGCTTGCTCAAAAGGCGTTCGACCCGTACCGTGGTGCGGAAATCGCTCCCGGGCCAGACGTGAGAACAGATACCCAGATCGACGATTACATCCGGCATAGCTGCCACACGCAATATCATCCGGTCGGGACCTGCAAGATGGGTTGCGATCCGCTCGCCGTCGTCGACAGCGAACTTAAGGTCCACGGCCTCCAGGGTTTGCGCGTGATCGATGCGTCGATCATGCCTAAGATGATCAGCGCCAATACCAACGCCGCCACCATCATGATAGCCGAAAAAGGAGCCGACATGATACGGGGCGGGGCAGGGCACGCGACTGCGCGCGCTGCCTGAACAAGTTCACCTGTGCGGAGTTCGGACACCGCAGATTCTTGTCCGAGGGAGGAGACCCTGAAATGATTACTCGTCGTTCACTGCTTCAAGTCGCGGCCGGTGGTGCTGCCGTCGGCGCCTTCGGCCTGCGGCCCGCCTATGCCGAACTGCCGAAGCTTGCCCAAAAGGACACCTACAAGATCGGTTTCGCGCAGACGGAGAGCAACAATCCGTGGCGCCTTCAGCAGACCAAGAGCATGCAGGACGAGGCCGCCAAGCGCGGATGGCAGCTCGTCTATACCGATGCTGCCAGCTCCGCCGCCAAGCAGGTCGCCGACGTCAGGTCGATGATCGCCCAGCGCGTCGACGTCATCCTGCTGGCGCCGCGCGAGGAGCGTCCCCTGATCCCGGCGGTGATGGAAGCCAAGAAGGCCGGCATTCCGCTGTTCCTGATCGACCGCAATGTCGATGCGTCGCTCGCCAAGCCGGGCGAGGACTATGTGGCCTTCATCGGGTCGGATTTCGTCGAGGAAGGCCGCCTCTGCGCCGAGGCGCTGACCAAGGCCGTCAATGGCGAAGCCAAGATCATCGAGTTGGTCGGCACGATCGGATCCTCGCCGGCCAACGACCGTGCGAAGGGTTTTGCCGACTACATCAAGGATCATCCCGGCATGCAGGTGATCGCGTCGCAGTCCGGCGACTTCGCCCGCGACAAAGGCCGCCAGGTGTTCGAGACGCTCTACCAGGCGCATCCCGAGGCGACGGCCCTCTACTCGCACAATGACGAGATGACGATGGGCGCCATCGCGGCGATGGAAGCGGCGGGCAAGGTTCCCGGCAAGGATCTGATCATCGCTTCGATCGACGGCACGAAGGACGCTGCGCAGGCGCTGATGGACGGCAAGGTCGTCGTGGTGGTCGAGTGCAACCCCAATTTCGGCCCGGCTTCCTTCGACGCCGTGGTTCGCTATGGCAAGGGCGAGCATATCGAGCCGAACCTCGTCAACAAGGATCGGGTCTTTACGAAGGAAAACGTCGAAGCTTATCTTCCCGAGGCGTACTGACCGCCGGGGCGGGCGCCCTCGGGCGCCCG
>JAFKJW010000116.1 GCA_017305925.1 Hyphomicrobiales bacterium
TGGACTTGCCGCAGCCCGACGGCCCGACCAGCACGACGAACTCGCCGCTGGCGATGTCCAGGTTGATGTCGTCCAGAACCTTGTGGGTGCCGAACGACTTGGTAAGCCCGCGGAACTGGACGTCTGTCATGGTTCAGGTGCCTCCGAGAATGTCGTCGATGAAGGGCAGGAAACCCGCCGTCAGCCCGGCATCGACCGGCAGCACCGTGCCGGTTATGCCGCTCGCCCGGTCGGACGCCAGGAAGGCCACCGCCTCCGCCACTTCGCCCGCCTCGACGATGCGGCCGAGCGGATACATGCGCCGCAGGTGCTCCATCACGCCGGGGTCCTTCTCCAGCCGGTGCGCCCAGGCCCGCGTGCGCACCGATCCGGGACAGACGACGTTGGAGCGGATGCCGTAGCGACCGCCCTCCACCGCGAGCGCGCGGGAGAAGGCGTTGACGCCGGCCTTGGCCGCCGAATAGGCGGGGTTGCCGACATGGATCAGCGCGTTGACCGACGACACGAACACCACCGCGCCCGCCCGTCTCTCCTTCATGGCCGGCAGGAGCGCGCTGGTGAAGGCGGCGACACCGGTGAGGTTGAGGTCGATCTCGCGGCCGATCTCGTCGGCCGTCAGCGTCTTCAGCGTTTCGGCGCGCGTCCAGCCGGCATTGTTGACGACGACATGCGGCGCGCCGTGTTCTTCCAGAATATCGGCGGCGGCCCGGGCGACGGCGGCGGGGTCCGTCAGGTCGAAGGCATGGACCGGCCAGCCGTCGTTCCCGAGCGCCTCGGCCGACCGGTCGCACAGGACCAGCGAAGCGCCGCGCCCGGCAAAAAGGGCTGTGAACACCGAGCCGAGACCGCCGGCCGCGCCGGTGATCAGAACGGTCTTGCCGTGAAACTCGCCTTCCGCCACTATGATCCGCCCTCCCCCCGGCCGCTTGCCGGAGGGTTCAGGATTATCGCATGTTTTGTAAATTAGCAACATTTTATTTCAGCTTGCAATTGCATTTTGCGCTGATAATGTAATAAAGCAACGCGATTTTAAAACCGGCGGCATGCCTGCCGGCAGCAACGAATGGGAGAGCATCGAATGAAACCATCCTTCTGGAAATCCGCCCTTCTCGGCGGCCTCAGCGTCCTGGCGCTTGCCGCGCAGGCCGAGGCTGGAACGGTACGCGTGACAGTCGCGGAATACAGCTCCAAGACCGGCCCGTATTTCGAGGAGGCCAAGAAGGAGTTCGAGGCGAAGAACCCGGGCATCGAGATCCAGTTCGAGATCGTGCCTTGGGACGTGCTCCTGCAGAAGCTGACCACCGACATCGCGGCCGGCACGAATGCCGACCTCTCGATCATCGGGACGCGCTGGCTGATCGACTTCGTCCAGCAGGGCGTGGCCGAGCCGCTCGACCAGTACATCACGCCGGAGTTTAAGGACCGCTTCATCGAGACGTTCCTGTCGCCCTCGATCATGGAGGGCAAGACCTACGGCCTGCCGATCGCCGCGTCGGCGCGGGCCATGTACTACAACAAGGACATCCTCTCGAAGGCCGGCGTCAGCGAGCCGCCCAAGACCTGGGACGAGCTGAAGGCCGACGCCCAGAAGATCAAGGACGCGGGCGGCGACGTCTTCGGCTACGGCCTGCAGGGCAAGGAGATCGAGACCGACGTCTATTTCTACTACGCCATGTGGTCCTACGGCACGGAAATCCTGAACAAGGACGGCACGTCCGGCCTCGGCACGCCGGGCGCGCTGGAGGCGGCCAAGATGTACAAGTCGCTGATCGACGAGGGCCTGACCGAGCCCGGCGTCACCTCGCTCAACCGCGAGGACGTGCAGAACCTGTTCAAGCAGGGCAAGGTCGGCATGATGATCACCGCCCCCTTCCTGTCCAACCAGATCAAGGAAGAAGCGCCCAAGCTGAACTACGGCGTCGCCGCCATCCCCGCCGGCCCGACCGGCGCGCGCGGCACCTACGGCGTCACCGACTCCATCATCATGTTCCAGAACTCCAAGAACAAGGACGAGGCCTGGAAATTCCTCGACTTCCTGTTCACCACCGAGCAGCGCGCCAAGTTCACGCAGGGCGAAGGCTTCCTGCCGGTGAACAAGGAAGAGGCGAAGATGCCGTATTATACGGACAACGCCGACCTCAAGGCGTTTACCGCGCTCCTGCCCGACGCCCGCTTCGCGCCGGTCATCCCCGGCTGGGAGGAGATCGCCCAGATCACGTCGGACGCCGTGCAGAAGATCTATCTCGGCAAGCCCGACGAGATCGAGGGCACGCTGAAGGAAGCGGCCGACAAGGCCAACGCCATCCTGAAGAAGAACTGAGTTGAAAGGGCGCGCCGCAGGGCGCGCCCTTTTTTTAATCGTCCGACCCCACCCCTTACCCCTCCCCACAAGGGGGAGGTGGACTTGGCGTCCACGTTTCCGGCGTCCTTCCCCCTTGTGGGGAGGGGTAAGGGGTGGGGGTCAATGAACCTCCTGAGCCGCCAGGGATTCGATGCACAACCGTGCCCTGCCCTATCTGCTGACGCTGCCGAGCCTCGCTCTGGCCGCGATCGTCATCTTCTGGCCGGTCTGGGACCTGATCCAGATCTCGCTGCACGACGTGAACCGCTTCGGGCAGCTGCGCGAGCTGAACGACTTCGCCAACTTCAAGGCGCTGGCCGCCGATCCGGACTTCACGGCGGCCTTGCTGCGCACCGCGCTCTGGACCGTGCTGGTGGTCGGCGGCGCGCTTCTCGTCTCCATCCCGGTGGCGATGATCCTCAACTCGGATTTCTACGGCCGCTCGGTGGCGCGCGTCATCATCATGCTGCCCTGGGCGGTGTCGCTCACCATGACGGCGATCGTCTGGCGCTGGGCGCTGAACGGCGAGAGCGGCATGCTCAACTCGGCGCTGCGCAATCTCGGCATCATCGACCAGAACATCCAGTGGCTCGCCAGCGCGGCCACCGCATTCCCCATGCAGGTGCTGATCGGCATCCTGGTGACCGTCCCCTTCACCACCACGATCTTCCTCGGCGGCCTCTCCTCCATCCCCGACGACCTTTACGAGGCCTCGGCGCTGGAAGGCGCCACGGCCGTCCAGCAGTTCCGGCACATCACGTTCCCGCTGCTGAAACCCTTCGTGAACATCGCCATCGTGCTGAACACCATCTACGTGTTCAACTCCTTCCCGATCATCTGGGTGATGACGCAGGGCGGGCCGGCCAACTCGACCGACATCCTGGTGACGCACCTCTACAAGCTCGCCTTCCGCATCGGCAAGCTCGGCGAGGCGTCGGCCGTGTCGCTGGTGATGTTCGCCATCCTGCTCCTCTTCACCATGATCTATGTCCGCCTCGCCATGCGGGAGAGCCGCGCATGAGCCCGAAAGCCAAGCGTACCGTCATCGCCTGGGTGCTTCTGTCGCCGCTGATCGTCGTCACGATCTTCCCCTTCGCGGTGATGTTCCTGACCGCGGTCAAGCCGCGCACCGAGGTGCTGTCGCCGACATGGTGGCCGAGCACGTTCATGTGGTCGAACTTCTCCGACATGTGGGTGGCGACCAAGTTCGGCCAGGCGCTGCTGAACTCGCTCTACGTCTCGGTCATCGCGACGGTCGGCGCCATCGTCTTCTCCATCCCGGCCGCCTACGCCATGTCGCGCTTCCGCTTCGCCGGCCATGGCGCGTTCCGGCAGTTCCTGCTGGTCAGCCAGATGATCTCGCCGATCGTGCTGGTGCTCGGCCTCTTCCGGCTGCTCGCCGCCTGGGGGATGATCGAGAGCACGACGGCGGTCGGCTTCGTCTACATGGCCTTCAACATCGCCTTCACGGTGTGGATGCTGCAAAGCTATTTCGACACGATCCCGCGCGACCTGGAAGAGGCCTCGTGGATGGAAGGCGGCGGGCGCTGGCTGACGTTGCGGCGGGTTTTCCTGCCGCTCGGCGTGCCGGCCATCGCGGTGACGGCCATCTTCACCTTCATCAACGCCTGGAACGAATTCGTCATCGCGCTCACCATGCTGCGCCGGCAGGAAAGCTACACGCTGCCGATCCAGGTCTTCTCGCTGGTCGCCGGCCGCTATTCGATCGAGTGGCACCACGTCATGGCGGCAACGCTGCTCGCCACGCTGCCGGTCGCGGTCCTCTTCATGTGGCTGCAACGCTATCTCGTGCGCGGGCTGGCGCTCGGCGCGGTGAAATGATGTCTTTCCGATAGACCGGCGACCGGATCCCATGCGCATCTTCACCGCCTCGCTGGCCACCGAGACCAACACCTTCTCGCCTGTGCCGACCGACCGCGCCTCGTTCGAGATGGCGTTCTATGCCGGGGCCGGAAAACATCCGGACACGCCGACGCTCTGCTCCTCGCCGATCGTGGCGCTGCGGGCCCGCGCGAAACAGGACGGGCTCACCGTCATCGAGGGCACCGCCACCTGGGCCGAGCCCGGCGGCATCGTGCAGCGGCAGACCTACGAGGCGCTGCGCGACGAGATCCTCGGCCAGTTGCGCGCCGCGCTGCCGGTCGATGCCGTCATTCTCGGCCTGCACGGCGCGATGGTGGCGCAGGACTATGACGACTGTGAGGGCGATCTGCTCGCCCGCGTCCGCGAGATCGTCGGGCCGGACGTCGTGGTGGCCTCGGAACTCGACCCGCACAGCCACCTGACGCCGAAGCGCGTCGCCGCGGCGAACATCCTCGCCGCCTTCCTCGAATTCCCGCACACCGATTTCTACGAGCGCGGCGAGCATGTGGTCGACCTCGGCCTCAGGACGGCGCGCGGCGAGATCCGGCCGGTCATCTCCACCTTCGACTGCCGCATGATCCAGGTCCTGCCGACCAGCCGCGAACCGATGCGCTCCTTCGTCGACCGCATCAAGGCGCTGCACGGC
Source organism: Hyphomicrobiales bacterium (assembly GCA_017305925.1). Lineage (GTDB taxonomy): Bacteria > Pseudomonadota > Alphaproteobacteria > Rhizobiales > Rhizobiaceae > Arvimicrobium. The sequence goes on from JAFKJW010000116.1 coordinate 4,872, forward strand.
AGGGACGGCATCCTGTCGGTCTCCGTCATCCACGGCTTCATGGCCGCCGACGTGCCGGAGATGGGCACACGCATCCTCGTCGTCACCGACAACGACAAGGCGAAGGGCGACGCGCTCGCCGAAAAACTCGGCATGGAGCTGTTCGGCCTTCGCGAACAGACCATCATGGCGATGGTCCCGCCGGAGGAAGGAATCGAACAGGCCCTGAAGGCGCATGCGGCGAACCCGCAAAAACCCGCCGTGATCGCCGATGTCTGGGACAATCCCGGCGGCGGCGTGCCGGGCGACGGCACCACGGTGCTTCGCGCCATTCTCGGCAAGGGACTGAAGAATGTCGGCGTGGCGACGATCTGGGACCCGCTCGCCGTCACCTTCTGCCATGCGGCCGGAGAAGGCGCGGAAATCGATCTGCGCTTCGGCGGCAAATGCGGGCCGGACGCCGGCGAGCCGATCGACGCGCGGGTGAAGGTGATGAAGATAGCGGCGGAGGGCTGGCAGAGCTTTGGCCGCAGCCGCGTGACGCTGGGGCCGGCGGCGGTCGTCAGGATCGACGGCACGGAGGTGGACATCATCCTCAACACCAACCGCACCCAGACCTTCGAGCCGGACATTTTTTCCAATCTCGGCATCGACCCTATGGGCAAGGACGTGCTGCTGGTGAAGTCCACCAACCATTTCTACGCCGGCTTCGAGCCGATCGCCGCCGGGATCGTCTATGTGGCGGCGCCGAGCTTCTATCCCAGCGATCCGCGCGCGACCGCCTACCGCAAGGTGGTGCGTCCCTACTGGCCAAAGGTCGAAAACCCGTTCGCGCCATAGCAGGTGCGTCCCGGATGGCCCTGCGAAAGCCTGCCCCCTCCAGATGCATTTTGTCGGAACAATCCGCCAGCCCGGTGGTTTGGACCATGATCGCAATCGATCGCAGAAGACTACTCTGGAAGGAAATCGTGATGATTCTCAAGACTTTGGCTCTTTCCACGGCAACTGCGCTCATGCTCGGCGGCGCTGCCTTCGCGCAGGACGTCAACACTTCCGACCGGCCGGTCGTGCATGACCAGATGCGGACCGACAGCATCGACAGGAACAACGGTTCGATCCTGGACGACGATGCGGTCATGGCACCGTTCTATACGGACAAGTCGATGACCAAGCTGCGCACCGGCGAGGAGTTCACGCAGGCCTACAACGCCATGTCCGGCGAGGACAAGGAACGCGTATGGGCAGAGTGCAAGAACACCAAGTCGCCGCGCGCGGCGATCTGCGACAGCATCCGCGAGCTTCAGCACCAGTAGGCCCGCGCCGCTGGAATTAACCAGGCAGGTGGCGCCGCTCCGGCGCCGCCTGCCTTGGCATGCAGCCACCGCGGCGGCGCCGCCGCGCGCAAGATCGAGCGCAACGATACCGTCAGGCGATAACCACGCTCAAATCCGGTTCATAAGGAGCTGGACCATGCAAATGCCCGGATAAGCGGTTGCCAGCGCGCCGCAGCCTTGCCATCACGCCTGCATGAACGAGCAATCGACCGGCAAGGCGGCCCTGTGGATGGCGGGATCGATCGCCTGCTTCCTCGCCATGTCGGTGGCCGGCAGGACGGCCATGGCACGGCTCGACGTGTTCCAGGTGCTGGAAATGCGCTCGGTGATCGGCTGGGTGATGATCCTGCCGCTGGTCCACCGCGCCGGCGGCTTCCGCGCCATGCTGACCAGCCGCCCCGGCCTGCATGTGGCGCGCAACGTCGTCCACTATGCGGGACAGTTCGCCTGGTTCTATGCGCTGGCGCTGATCCCCCTGGCGGAACTGGTGGCGATCGAGTTCACCACGCCGCTGTGGACCGCGCTCTGGGCGGTGCTGTTTCTCGGCGAGAGGCTCGGCCGGCGCAAGGCGATGGCGCTCGCGCTCGGCATCGCCGGCGTTCTTCTCATCGTCCGGCCGGCTGTGGCTCCGCTCCAGACGGGCCAGCTCGTCATGCTGGCCGGCGCCGTCGCCTTCGGGGCGACCTATGTCATGGTGCGGTCGCTGACCCGGACGGAGAGCACCATACGCATCATCTTCTGGATGCTGGTCATCCAGTCCGCCCTGGGCCTTTTTCCGGCTCTCTGGGCGTGGCGCACGCCGGCGCTCGAAACCTGGCCGGCCCTCCTCGTCGTGGCCTTCGCAGGCACCTTCTCGCATTTCTGCATGGCGCGGGCGCTCTCCTTCGGCGAAGCGACCGTCGTGGCGCCCATGGACTTCGCGCGCCTGCCGCTGTCGGCCCTGCTGGGCTATGCGCTCTATGCCGAGCGCTTCGACATCTGGACGGGCATCGGCGCGCTCGTCATCCTGAGCGGCAACCTGTTCAACATCCGCCACCGCCGCGCGGCGACCGCAAAGCCGGCCGGCAAGGAGCCGGCTGGTGCGGATGAAGGGACTCGAACCCCCACGCCTTTCGGCACCGGAACCTAAATCCGGGGCGTCTACCAATTCCGCCACATCCGCACAGGGCGGCGACCGCATCTCACGCGTGGCCGCGAGTGTCAACACGCCCCAGGACGGCCCCGGCGATCGTTTGAGAAGCAGCGTCGGAATCATGCCCTTCGAACGCCCTCATGCCGGACGAAGGAGACGGGAGCGCCCATGCGGCCAGGCAGGCGCTCTCAAACGTATCCATGCAATTGCATGGAACGACCTCCGGAGAGACGCGCTTCCGCGAAACGGCCGCCACGCCGGAGCGGCCTTTTCGGGAGGCCGGCAGGACGCGCTGCCGCGATTGCCGGCATCGCTGCATCTTTTCTCCTCAACATGCTGATCCGGCTTATGTTCATACAAATCACAACATGCCGCTGGGGAAGCGTAACAATCGATTAATGTTGCAATGCACAACGCGCAATGCTGCCATGCGTCATTGTCGCTTCAAAAGGCCGGGGGGCGCTCCTATCTTCGCCTCGTACACAAAGACAGATGCAAACGAACCAAAGACGAAACGAGAAATATCATGAACCTGGTACGCAGCTATCGCAACTGGCGCCGTTACCGCGACACGGTCAACGAGCTCAATCGCTTGTCGAACCGCGAGCTGACCGACCTCGGCATCAGCCGCAGCGACATCCCGTTCGTGGCCAAGAAGGCCATCTGAGCGGCACACCGAACAAACACGATACATTAGAGAACAGCCATGAACCTGATCCAAAACTTCCGCGATTGGCGCGCGTATCGCGCGACGGTCAGCGAGCTGGATCGCTTGTCGAACCGTCAGCTCGCTGATCTCGGTATCGCCCGCCATCAGATCAAGTCGATCGCCCGCAGGGGCCGTTGACAGGAACTTCGTCGGGGCCACCCTCCTCCCAGGCCCCGGCGGATACGGTCGGCATCACCTCCTCCCGATTGCCGGCCGGCCAAAACGACTTCCGCCGGACCTCCTCCCCCGGCGGAAGTCGCCTCCCCCGAGGCCTCCGCAGCCTCGCAAAACAAAGGCGGAAGGAATTTCGTCCGAGCCTACCTCCTCCCAGGCGACGACGGATACGGCCGATCGATCCCCTCCTCCCGATCGTCGGCCGGGCATAAGACACCCGCCGGATCTCCTCCCCCGGCGGGTGTTTTTTATCTCCGGCCCATGCCATAGGTTTCCCACCCTTCCACCGGAGACCTGCCGATGCAGAAGCGCGCCCTCGGCCGCACGGGCCTGACCATCGCTCCCGTCGTTTTCGGCGGAAACGTCTTCGGCTGGACCGCCGACAGGAAGACCTCCTTCGCCATGCTCGACCGCTTCACGGAAGCGGGCTTCAACGCGATCGACACGGCCGACGCCTATTCGCGCTGGGTGCCGGGCAACCGGGGAGGCGAATCGGAGACGATCATCGGCGAATGGCAGAAAAGCCGGGGCAACCGCGACAGGCTCGTGCTCATCACCAAGGTCGGTTCGGACATGGGAGCCGGCAAGACCGATCTCTCGGCCAGATGGATCCTCGAAGAGGTCGAAAACTCGCTGCGCCGGCTCCAGACCGACTACATCGACCTCTATCTGTCGCATTGGCCGGACCCGGACACGCCCTATGCGGAAACGCTCGGCGCCTACGAGAAGCTTCTGAAGGCCGGCAAGGTGCGCGCCGTCGGCGCCTCGAACCTCGACGCGGAACAGTTCGCGGAGGCGCTGGAGGTCTCCCGCGCGCTCAACCTGCCGCGCTACGACGTGCTCCAGCCCGAATACAATCTCTACGACCGTTCCGGCTTCGACGGGCCGCTGCGCGACCTCACGATGCGCGAAGACATCGGCGTCATCACCTATTACAGCCTCGCCAAGGGTTTCCTCTCGGGCAAATACCGCGACCGGCAGGACCTCGGCAAAAGCGCGCGCGGCGGCGGCGTGGAAGAATATCTCAACCCGCGCGGCTTCGCGATCCTCAAGGCGCTCGACACGGTCTCGGCAAAGCACGGCGCGAAGCCCGCGGAAGTCGCTCTGGCCTGGATCGTGGCGCGCGAGGGCGTCACGGCGCCGATCGCCAGCGCGACCTCGGTCGAGCAGGTGGAGAGCCTCGTTCGCGGCGGCACGCTCAGGCTGGAGGCGGAGGACATCGCCGCGCTCGACAGAGCAAGCGCACCGGCCTGAGGCCGCCTCACCTCTCGCCCATCACGCCGCGCCTGGCCCAGTCCTTCAGCGGCAGGATGTCGGGCGGCCCGCCCGCCGGCTCGTACCAGCTATCGACCGCCCATTTGCGCCCGCCCTCCTCCCTCAGCACGGCGGTGAAATGCGGATAGCGCCGGTCGATGAAGAAGCCGCGCGAGACCGGACGCCGCACGGTGTGG
>JAFKJW010000117.1:0-2036 GCA_017305925.1 Hyphomicrobiales bacterium
ATTGCGGAAAGTCGCGGCGCAGCGCCGTGACCAGAAGGCCGAGATCGTACGCGGTGGTGAACTGCTCTGGCGCGAACAGGCCGTTCGGGTTGACGAAATGCGAATCGGTCATGCCGAGGCGCGCCGCTTCGGCATTCATGCGCCTGGCGCAATCATCCTGCGATCCCCCGACATTCTCCGCGAGCGCCATGGCGATGTCGTTGTTGGAGCGCACCAGCATCAGCTTCAGCGCATTGTCGGCCGTCAGCACCGTGCCGGGCTTGAAGCCGCTGCGGCTCGGCGGCTCCTTCGCGGCCTTCTTGGAGATGACGATGGGCGACTGGAGCGTCAGCTCACCGTCCCGCAGCGCACGGAAGGTGACATAGGCGGTCATCAGCTTGGTCAGCGACGCCGGATACCAGCGCTGGAAAACGTCTTCGTGGGCGATCACGCGCCCGTCCGCGAGATCGAACAGCAGCGACGGCGAAGCCATCGCCGGGAGATTCGAGGCGAGCAGCATGCCGAGACCGCTTGCCAAAGCCGTGAGAGAAGAGATCAGCCGCATTCCAGTTCCGGTCAGGTCAATCGTCGGTCGCGCTCTTGAGGCGAGGCGGACCGCTCGCTATTGTCCGGACGCCCCACCCTCACGAGGCGCCCCGCGTCCGTTATCTAGCCTATGTGACGCCACAAAGGCAAAAATGGCGGACAGGTGCCGACGGATCCACTCGAGCGAAAGTGTCCATATGCCAGTCCTCAACCGAGCCGCCGAAATGCAGGACGAGATCGCCGAATGGCGGCGCCGGCTCCACCAGCAGCCCGAACTCGGCTTCGACGTCTTCCGGACGGCGGAATTCGTGGCCGAAAAGCTGCGTGAATTCGGGGTGGACGAGATTGCGACCGGGATCGGACGAACCGGAGTGGTGGGGCTGATCAGGGGCCGCAAAGGCGAGCGCGGCACCGTGGGGCTGCGGGCCGACATGGACGCGCTGCCGATCCAGGAGATCACCGGCAAGCCCTGGCAGTCGCAAACCCCCGGAAAGATGCATGCCTGCGGTCATGACGGGCATACCGCCATGCTGCTCGGGGCGGCGAAATACCTGGCCGAGACGCGCAACTTCGCCGGCTCCGTGGCGGTGATCTTCCAGCCCGCGGAAGAAGGCGGCGGCGGTGGCAACGAGATGGTCAAGGACGGCATGATGGAGCGCTTCGGCATCGAGCGCGTCTTCGGCATGCACAACATGCCCGGCCTGCCGGTCGGCGCCTTCGCGCTGCGGCCGGGACCGATCATGGCCGCGACGGCGGAGTTCACCATCAAGGTCAAGGGAAGAGGCGGCCACGCGGCCATGCCGCACGCCACCATCGATCCGATCGTCATCGGCAGCCAGTTGGTCGGCGCCTTCCAGGCCATCGTCTCGCGCAGCGCCGACCCCGTCGAGGCGCTGGTCGTGACGGTGACGAAGTTCCATGCCGGCGACGCCTACAACGTCATTCCGGAAACCGCCGAGATCGCGGGCACGGTGCGCACCCTCAGGAAGGAGATGGGCGCGCTTGCGCAGAAGCGGATGCGGGAAATCTGCGCCGGCATCGCCGCGGCGAACAATGCGGAAATCGTCGTCCACTACGATGCCAACTACCCCGTGACCGTCAACGATCCCGAGGCAGCGGCGTTCGCCGGCGACGTGGCCGCGCTCGTCGCGGGCGAGGCCAATGTCATGCGCGCCGCGCCGCCGGTCATGGGCGGCGAGGACTTCTCCTACATGCTGGAGGCAAGGCCCGGCGCCTTCATCTTCGTCGGCAACGGCGACAGCGCCTCGCTCCATCATCCCGCCTACGACTTCAACGACGAGGTGCTCGCCCATGGCGTGAGCTACTGGGTAAGGCTTGCCGAAACGGCGCTTGCGGCCTGACGCCGGCTCGGGCGTTTCGCCGTTCGAGGCTGCATGGCGAGAATGGTTGGCGAAGCGTCGCAAAGCCTGTATGAGTGCGCTCGCGTGGTGACCAATGGCATGAGCCAGTATTCGCGCAACGAGCGCAACGCCAATGCGGGTATCGTCGTC
>JAFKJW010000117.1:2045-11585 GCA_017305925.1 Hyphomicrobiales bacterium
GGTTCGATTCCTGTCGGGATCACCAGCAATTCGACGGCCTGGATGCGCCCTCAAGCAGTGTTCGGGTTGCCCGGTGTCCTCTCTTCCCGTACATCGCGCGAGAATCGAGGAAACAATCGATCTTGCGCTACCGGAAGGACATCGAAGGACTGCGTGCTCTGGCGGTTCTTTCGGTGGTTTTGTTCCACTTCGAGGTGCCCTTCTTCCCGGGCGGCTTTGTCGGCGTCGATATCTTCTTCGTGATCTCGGGCTTCCTGATCACGTCCCTTATTCACGACGAGATGCGGGACGGAAGCTTCTCCGTCTTCGCGTTCTACAAGAGGCGGGTGGCGCGCATCCTGCCGGCCCTCAGCCTGGTCTTGCTGGCGACGCTCGCGGCGGCCTGGTTGCTTTTCCTGCCGCTCGAAACGGTGGGCACGGCACGCGGCGTGCTGGCCGCGATGCTCTCGGCCGCGAATGTCTATTTCTGGAGCGAGACCGGCTATTTCGATGCGGATGCGACCGGCAATCCCGTCCTGCACACCTGGTCGCTGTCCGTGGAAGAGCAGTTCTACATCGTCTTTCCCGTCCTTCTCGCCGCTGCCTACCGGTTTCACCGGCGGGCGTTGAAGCCGCTCGTATGGACGATCGCCGGCGCTTCGCTGCTTGCCTGCGTGACGCTCACGCCTCACCATCCGACCGCGAGCTTCTACCTGCTGCCGACGCGGGCCTGGGAACTGGCGGCGGGCGCGCTCCTCGCACTGGGATGCCTGCCGGCGATCGCCGGCCGTTTCCGCGGGAGCGTCGCCGCCCTGGGGATGTTGCTGATCGCAGGCGCCGTGTTCGGTCTCGACGCGGAGATGAAGTTTCCCGGCGCCTACGCGCTGATTCCCGTGGCCGGGGCGGTCTGCATCCTAGCGGCCGCGCCCGGCACGCCGGCGGGCACGATGCTTTCAGCGCCCCTGCTCGCCTATATCGGCCGGATCTCCTATGCCCTTTACCTGTGGCACTGGCCGATCCGGGTCTTCTACGTCAGCACCGTCCGACCGCTGGATTTTTCTTCCACCGTCTGGCTGATCGCCGCGAGCTTCGTGGTCGCCGATCTCTCCACGCGGCTGGTCGAGCAGCCGCTCCGGCGCCGCATCAACGGCTTGCCGGTTGGAAGAGTGATCTTCGGCGCCGCCGTGTCGATCGGTGCGGTGAGCCTGCTGGCCGCCAACCTGCCGAACATCGCCAAGGCCACACGCGCCCTTCCACCGGAGGTGGCGCGGATCACCGCCTTCATCAACTACAAGGTGAGCAAAGAGGTGTCGAACCAGTTCCGGCGTGGAACATGCATGCTCGACAGGGAGACCGACCGCCTCGCGAACTTCGACCAGGCAACCTGCCTCAGGACCGCGGAGGACCGCCCCGACTATCTGATCATCGGCGACAGCCACGCCGCTCATATCTGGCGTGGATTGTCCCTCGCCTTTCCGGAGCTGAACTTCCTCCAGGCCACCGCGTCCGGATGCAGACCGACATTGCACGCGCGGGGCGAGCCGCGCTGCACCGAGCTGATGGGGTTCATGTTCGAAAGCTTCATCCCCCGGGCGAGACCCGACGCCGTCATCCTTGCCGGCAGATGGCGAGAGAGGGACCTCGCCGATCTCGTCGAGACCGTCAGGACGCTCACGGCCGGAAACAGCCAAATCATCGTGTTCGGCCCTACGGTCGAATATCTGGAGCAGATGCCTCTGCTGCTCGCCCACGACCTCTATTGGGGAACCAACAGAACACCGGACTATCGCGACAGATCGCGGCTGAGGCTCGACCGCCGCATGAAGGCCCTCCTCCCCCGCGCGAGATATGTCTCCATGCAGGATGTGATCTGCCCGGCCGACCATTGCCTGACCATGGCCGGCGACGTGCCGCTGCAATTCGACTACGGGCATTTCACGCTGGCCGGCGCGACGGAAATCGCAAGGCGGCTGCGCGACGGCGGCGCCCTTCCCTGAACTCCGCCGACAGCGCCGCGGCCTGCGGCATTCGAGCGCGCTGCGGGTTCCAGGCCTCCATCCCTGGAACGGGATCCGTGAGTTTCCGGGGCTCCCTCCGCGTCATTTTCGCCGGGACCAGACGGAGCGTGAAGAATGTAGGCGAGGGCATAAGGGAGGCCCGTCGGCCGGCATCGGGCGGTTGCCCGCGATCGCTCTTCTCGCGCAGGGTTTACCGGCGCGCGGATATGCACCCATGCAGCCGATCGGTCGCATTTTACCACCGGCGAAAAACGTTTAGTGTGGTGCTCTCGCTGGATGAAGGCTAGACCATACGACAGCTAGCGATTTGGAGCGTGGCATGAGCAGAAGTCGCCCGGTTCCAGAAGGAAGACCGAAGACGAGGCCGACCTCGTCTCGCAGGAGTCCGGTCGGGCGCAACGCGCCTTAGTCTCGGCGTCAAACGGGAGCCATCTTGCGCAAGGATGTCCATACCGCGGGTATTCCTGTCCTGTGCGCCTCCTGCGAGGTGCGGCACAAGGGCATCTGCGGGGCGCTCGACTCCGAACAACTGGTCGCGCTGGCGAAGGCATCGACCAAGCAGAAGGCGCGCGAGGGCCGGGAACTGGTGGGCGACGCGGAGTCCATCGACAGCTATTCCAACGTGCTCTCGGGCGTCGTGAAGCTCACCAAAACCCTCTCGGACGGCCGCCAGCAGATCGTCGGCCTGCAATTCGCACCCGATTTTCTGGGCCGTCCGTTCAGGACGGAGAGCGCCGTGAGCGCGGAAGCCGCGACGGAGGTCGAGCTATGCTCGTTTCCACGCAGGGCGCTGGAGAAGCTGCTGACGGAACAGCCCGATCTCCAGCACAGGCTGCTCCAGCAGACGCTGAAGGAGCTCGACCAGGCTCGCGACTGGATGGTGACGCTCGGCCGCAAGACCGCCGCCGAAAAGCTCGCGAGCTTCCTGCTGCTGATTGCGCGCAACATCGACCCCGCCGCCGATCCGGGCCGCCGCAACGCTTCCTTCGACCTGCCGCTGTCGCGCGCCGATATCGCGGATTTCCTCGGCCTGACCATCGAGACGGTCAGCCGTCAGCTCACCCGGCTGCGTGCCGAGGGTGTCGTGCGCATAGAGAACAACCGCCGCGTGATCATCGACGACCTTTCCCGGCTCGGCGCCCGCGCCGGGGATTGAGCCGCCGGACGGGCGAGGCCCGTTACGGCGTCGGCAACGGAACGGCTTCCTCCGAAACCGTGTCGCGCACGGAGCGCAGTTCGTACCAGAGCGCGTTCAGGATGCCGACCGATGCCGCCAGACCCAGTCCCAGTATCCAGGCGAAGTACCACATGGCTGAAGTCTCCCATCCGCCTCAATAGGCCGTCTTCCCGGTGCTGATGCCCTCTTCGCTGACCTTGCCCCGCAACACGCGGTAGACCCAGGCGGTATAGCCGAGGATCAGCGGCATGAAGAGCGCGGTCGCGAGCAGCATGTTGCGCAGCGTCGCCCGGCTGGACGATGCGTCGAAGACCGCCAGCGAATGGCCCGGATTGGTGCTGGACGGCAGCAGGATCGGAAACATCGCGATGCCGACCGTCGCAATGATGGTCACGACGCCGAGCTTGGAAAGGAGGAACGTCAGGCCTTCGTGGCGAGCCCGGAAGCCGAGGGCGGCGAGCAGCGGCGCGATCACGCCGAGCGCCGGAACCAGCCAGAGCACGGGGTGGGCGTTGAAATTGGCGAGCCAGGCGCCGGAATCGGCTTCCACGGTCTTGCCAAGCGGGTTCGACGGGCCGTCCCAGGCGATCTGCGAGGTGACGCGGTAACCGCCCAGCAGGCCGAGCTTCACCAGAATGCCGCCGCCTGCGAACAGCGCCGCCGCCTGGATCGCGGCCGTTTGGCCGACCTGCCTCGCGCGCTCGGCCACGCTTCCTTCCGCCTTGAAGGCGAGCCAGGCCGCGCCGTGCATGACCAGCATGGAGAGCGAGACCAGGCCGCAATAGAGCGCGAGCGGATTGAGCAGGCCGAAGAGGTTGCCCTCATAGATCGGCCGCAGGTCCTGCGTGAAATGGAAGGGCACGCCTTGCAGGACATTTCCCACGGCGACGCCGAAGATCAGGGCCGGCACGGCGCTGCCGACGAAGAGCGCCCAGTCCCATCGCGTGCGCCATGCGGGATCGGGCTTCTTGGAGCGATACTTGAAGCTGACGGGCCGCAGGATCAGCGCCGCCAGAACGAGGAACATGGCGAGGTAGAAGCCCGAAAAGCTCAAGGCGTAGAGGGCCGGCCATGCCGCGAAGATCGAGCCTCCGCCCAGGATGAACCAGACCTGATTGCCCTCCCACACCGCGCCGACTGTGTTGATGGCGACGCGCCGCTCGCCGTCCGTCCTCGCGACGAAGGGAAGCAGGGCCCCGACCCCCATGTCGAAACCGTCCGTCGCCGCGAACGCGATCAGAAGAAAGCCGAGCAGCCCCCACCAGAGGATGCGCAAGGTCGCATAGTCGAACAGAAAATCGATCATCGTCCCGATCCTTTCCGGTTCCGCTACTCGGCCGCCTCGGCGGAAGGGGCAGCGCCTCCCGGGCCCAGCCCTTCCACCACATGCGCGACCTCGGGGCCCGCCCGGATCGCCGCCAGCATGAGGCGCACCTCGATGACCGCCAGCACCCCGTAGATCAGCGTGAAGCCCGCGATCGTCAGGAGCAGATTGCCGACGCCCAGTTCGGACGTGGCGAGGAATGTCGGAAGCACGCCCTCGATCACCCATGGCTGCCGTCCGAACTCCGCCACGAACCAGCCGACCTCCGCGGCGATCCAGGGCAGCGGGAGCACCAGCACCGCGAGGCGGAAGAGCCATCGCGGCGCCTCTTCCTCCCGCGCCGTGTGCCAGAGCGAAAGCGCGAAGACGCCGAGCAGAAGGAACGCGCATGCCACCATCAGGCGAAACGAGAAGAAGAGGTAGGGCACGCCGGGAACGGTCGACCAGGCGGCGTCCTTGATCTGCTGCTCGCTCGCCTGCCGCGGATCCTCCACGAAGCGCTTCAGCAGCAAGGCGTAGCCGAGATCCTTCGAGGACGCGTCGAAGGCCGCGCGCGCCGCCTGGTCGCCGCGGTCGGCCTTGATCCTTTCCAGCGCGTCATAGGCCGCGAGCCCGTCGCGGATCCGCTGCTCGGCATGCGCGACGAGCTCGTCGATGCCCGGAATCGTCTTGTCGATCGAGCGGGTTCCGATCAGGCCCATGACCCAGGGAATGCGGATGGCGAGATGGGTCTTGCGGTCCTTGAGGCTCGGTATGCCGATCGCGGTGAAGGAGGCCGGCGGCGGCTCCGTCTCCCACATCGCCTCGATCGCGGCGAGCTTCATCTTCTGGTTGTCGGTCAGCGCATAGCCGCTCTCGTCGCCGAGCACGATGACGGAGAGCGCCGAAGCGAGCCCGAAGGCCGACGCGATCACGAAGGAGCGCTTGGCCATCTCGACATGCCGCCCGCGCAGGAGATACCAGCCCGAGACCCCGAGGACGAAGGTCGCGCCGCACACGTAGCCCGCCGACACGGTGTGCACGAACTTGGCCTGCGCCACGGGATTGAAGAGCACGGCCACGAAGTCCGTGACTTCCATGCGCATCGTGTCCGGGTTGAAGGCGGCGCCGACAGGGTTCTGCATCCAGCCATTGGCGATGAGGATCCACAGGGCCGAGAAATTCGTGGCGAGCGCCACCAGCCATGTGACGATCAGGTGCGCGCGGGGAGAAAGCCGCTCCCAGCCGAAGAAGAACAGGCCGATGAAGGTCGCCTCCAGGAAGAAGGCCATCAGCCCCTCGATCGCCAGCGGCGCGCCGAAGACGTCGCCGACATAATGTGAATAGAAGGCCCAATTCATGCCGAACTGGAACTCCATGGTGATGCCGGTGGCGACGCCGAGCGCGAAATTGATGCCGAACAGGACGCCCCAGAACTTCGTCATGTCGCGCCAGATCGTCCGACCTGTCATGACGTAGACCGTCTCCATCATGGCGATCATGATGGAGAGCCCCAGCGTCAGGGGCACGAACAGGAAGTGGTAAAGGGCAGTCAGCGCGAACTGGAGACGTGAAAGGTCGACGAGCAGCGGGTCGGTCATGAGATCATCCTTCCAGGATCGTCTCGTTCAAATGCCGCCAACTCCCGCAAGATTGATCTCGATCAACCTCGCGTCCTCCCGAACATGCGACACTGACAATATGATAGACAATCCTCGGGTCCGCGCCAAATCGGGTTTGCCCCAAACCGCCGGGAGAAGCTGCGACACACTCGCGCAAGCGAGAAGGCTGGCGGCGCCGGCTCTGCCCGCGCTCGCCGGGCTTCATCTTCTGGGCACCGTTCTGAGGCTGGCGTTTCTCGGCACGGCCGCGGTCGCGGCCGGCCGGCTGATCATGAACGGCACCGCCGACGCGCGGATCGTCCTGGCCGTCCCCGCATTGCTGGCGGCCGCGGCGCTCGTCGGCCTCCTCGCCGACCGCAGGCAGGCCGATATCGAGGCCCGGATCGCGCGGAAATTGCGGCAGCGGGCCGGAACGAGGCTGGAGCGCATGCCGGCCCGGCTCCTTCTTTCCATGCCGGTGGGCAGCCTCGTCGTCAGCATGCAGCGTCACCCCGAGGCGATCGCCTCGCTGGTGATCGGCCACAGGATATCGACATCGATGATGGCGATCGGCCCGCTCGTTACGGCCGTCGCCATGGCGCTGGTATCGTGGCAGGCCGCGCTCGCCGTGCTTGCGCTGACCCCGGTGATGATCGTCTTCTTCGCGCTCGTCGGAGAGGTGATCCGCAAGCGCGCGGATGCCCAGGAGCGCGCCTTCGGAAAGCTCGCGGGCCAGTTCGCCGACCGTATCCGGACCCTGCCGACGATCCTGGCGAACCATGCCGGAGCCGCCGAGGAGGCCAAGCTGCGCGGCCGGCTGGACACCTATTGCGCCAACACGATGGGTGTGCTGCGCATCGCCTTCCTCAATGCCGGCATCATCGATTTCTTCACCTCCCTGTCGATCGCGCTCCTCGCCGTCTTTCTCGGCCTCGGCCATCTCAAGCTCGCCACGATACCGGGTTTCAGCGGCCTCGAACTGTGGCAGAGCCTCTTCGTGCTGGTCATGGCGCCCGATTATTTCGCGCCGTTCCGCCGGTTTGCCGAGCAGTACCACGCGAAGGCCGAGGGGCTTGCCGCGGCGGCCGCCCTCGACCGCCTGCTCGATCAGCCGCTCCGCGCGCCGGACCGGCCGGCACCGCTTCCCGCCAATCTCCCCCAGCACGGCCTTGTCGCCGTCGCCGGGCCGAGCGGCTCCGGGAAGTCGACGCTCTTGCGCCGTCTTGCCGGCATCGAGACCGGCTGTCCGCCTCTGGCAGGGCAGCTTGCGGGCGCACGGATCGCCTGGGTATCGACGGACAGCTTCGTGCCCGAGGGCACGCTCGAACAGGCGATCCGCTGGAACACGACGGAGACCTGCGCCACGCAGTTGATGCTCGCGGCAGGCCGCGTCGGCCTGCTCGACGACGATCTCCTGCCCGGCGGCCTCGGCGCCGGCATCCAGCGCGGCGGCGCCAACCTCTCGGGCGGCCAGAGAATGCGGATCGCCACCGCGCGGGCGATGCTGACGCGCCGCACCGTCATGGCCGACGAGCCCACCGCCAAGCTCGATGCGCAATCGGCGGAGGCCGTCCGGCTGGCGCTGCGCGAGATGGCGACAACGCGGCTGGTGGTCGTCGCCACGCATGATCGCGAACTGATCGGCCAGGCAAGCCTGGTCATCGGCCTCCCGGCCTCCGAACACCGCCAGGAGGCGGCCTGATGAGCCTTTCCGAAAGCCCGGCGGGGCTGGATCGGCCGGCCCGCGCGGTCCGCGCTCCTTGGGGAATCGCCATGGCCATGGCGTTTTCCGCTCTCGCCTGCGGCGTCCTTCTGGGCGGGCTCTCCGCGTGGTTCCTCGGCTCTGTCGCCTTCGCCGGCCTTTCGGCGGCCGCGCTGACCTTCAATTTCCACATCCCCGCCGCGCTGGTCCGCCTCCTGGCGATCGGGCGCACCGCCGCCAGATACGGCGAGCGGCTGGCAGGGCACAAGGCGGCGCTCCAGGATCAGGTCGCGCGCCGCGTGGCGCTGTTCGGCGCCATGGCGGCGGCGCCCGGCGTGCGGCGCGCCGGCTGGCAGTTCGGCGACCAGGCGCGGCTGGCCGACTATATCGACGACGTGGAGGACATCGACTACGCCAAGCTTCGCGCCGATCTCCCGGCCGCGACGCTTGGCGTCGGCCTCCTCGTCTGTCTCGCTGCCACTTTCGCCATCGCGCCCCTGGCGATGCTGCCGATTGCCGCCCTGCTTGCCGCGGCCCTTCTCGTCGGCACCCGGGTGGCGAAGGCTGCCGCCGTGGCCTGGGAGCGAGCCCGTGCGCTGCGCCGCGAGGGAGCACAGTCGCTCGGGACGGCCATGGCGTCGGCCGTTCCCCTTCAGGCCGAGGCGGTCTGGCAGCCGCAATGCGCGGCAGCGCTCGGCCGCTTCTCGGCCGCCGATCGTCAGGTGCTCGTCTTGCGCCGGCATCAGGCCGCTCTCGACGCCCTGATGTCGCTGGTCGGCCCCGTGGCCGGCATCGGCGTCATCGGTGCGGCATGGTTTTCCGGCCTGCGCGCCGAGGGCCTGCTGGCGCCGGTCTTCCTCGCCTTCGCCTGGGTGGCGCTCGCCGAAAGCATACAGGGCACCTCGCGCATCCTCGTCGCGCATCTGCGCAGGAAGGCGGCGGCGGGCGAACTGGCACGGTGGGCGACGGATCCCTCTGCCCGTAGGCGCGCGGCATCCCGCGCGCCTCTCCGGCTCGCCGCGCTCGACGCGGACGGGCTGCAACGCCGCGCTCCCGACGGCAGGCCGATCGGACCGCCGCTCGCCCTGCATTTCCGGGCCGGCAGGCCGACCGTCCTCACCGGCGCCAGCGGCCGTGGCAAGACGAGCCTCCTGAAGCAGATCGCGGGCTGGATCGGCACCGACGTCATGCGCTGCGGCGCCGCTGCCCTCGATGCTCCGCAGCGCACGGCGATAAGCGGCCTTTGCCTCCACGACGCCGCCATCCTGGCGGACACCGTGCGCGCCAATCTGTTCGCGCCGGAGGCGTCGGACGCGGACATCCGCCAGGCGCTCGATTCCGTCGAGATGACGGACAGGATCGAGGAGGCCGGCGGGCTGGACGGCTGGATCGCACAGGACATGCTGTCGCTCGGCGAGGCGCAGCGCCTCAATCTGGCCCGCGCCTGGCTGTCGAAGATGCCGCTGATCCTGCTCGACGAGCCGACCGAGCATCTGGACGACACGCAGGGCTCGCGAATCCTGGAGAGGCTGATTGCCCGGCTGAACGACCGCATCGTGGTCCTGTCCAGCCACAAGGCGCTCGACATCCCGAACGCCATCGTGGTCAGCCTGGACCCCGAGCGCGCGGAGACAGATTAGAGCGGTTTGCAATTTGACTGAATCGGGATTCCCAAGGGCAAGCAAATCAGATTCGATGCACTGACCGTTGGAGGTCGGACAGCATGTCGAAGCCGTATTCGATTGATTTGCGGGAACTGG
>JAFKJW010000118.1 GCA_017305925.1 Hyphomicrobiales bacterium
ACGAGGCGATGACCTGGTTGGCGCCCGTCGCCACCGCGATGGCCGGCGGGATGTTGTAGAAGATGAGCAAGGGCGTGATCAGGAAGCCGCCGCCGACGCCGAACATGCCCGACAGGAAACCGACCGCGGCGCCCATGGCGAGCAGCACGAAGACGTTGACTGCCATCTCTGCGATCGGGAGATAGATGCCCACCCGCGATACCCGAAAATCATCACGCCGGCACGGAGTTTTCACCCCCTGCCGCGATCGGCCAACGCATTATCCGTTACTTGCGCCGACAATGGGGCGAAGTCAAACCGCCGCCGGTAAATTAGGGTAAAAAAGCGCAACAATTACCGGCACATGCGCCATTTGCGCCGCATTCCGTCGTTTCCCGTCCGCGGCCCGCCGAAAAGCGAAGGCCCGGCCGCCTCGGGGAGGGGGCCGGGCCTTCGC
The DNA here is from genome assembly GCA_017305925.1 of Hyphomicrobiales bacterium. Lineage (GTDB taxonomy): Bacteria > Pseudomonadota > Alphaproteobacteria > Rhizobiales > Rhizobiaceae > Arvimicrobium. Next base: position 437 of record JAFKJW010000118.1, read on the forward strand.
CGGTCGTGGCGTGTGGGCGGCGATGCCGCCGCCGCGATCGCGTTACTTGCGCGCGATGAGAGCCTTGACGAGCTGCTCCGTGACCTCGCCGTCCGCCGGCAGGTTGTTGTCCTTCTGGAAGGCGATGATCGCTGTCTTGGTCTTGCCGCCCATGACGCCGTCCGCATTGCCGGCGTCGTAGCCGTTCTTGTTGAGGATCAGCTGGATCGTCTTGATCGCCTTCTTCATGTCGATGCCGGCGGTCTTCTCCTGGCTTTCCTTCCAGGAGTCCGGAATGTCGACCGTATTGGCCGCTGCATCCATCGGCGCGGGCTTCCACAGTTCGGCGGCCGCGCGCGCCTTCTCGAGCTGTTCGGGCCGCATGGACTTGGCGATCTCGTCCCGCTTGGCGGCGGCGTCGCGGTCGCCCGTCTTGGCCACCAGCGCGAACCATTTGTAGCTGTCTTCGAGGTTCTGCGGCATGCCCACGCCCTTGGCGGTCAGGATGCCGAGGTTGAACTGGCTGTCCTTGACGCCAAGCTCGGCGGCGCGGGTGAACCAGCGGACGGCCGATTCATTGTCGGCCGAGCCGTCGGCGCCCATGGCGAAGAGCACGGCCAGATTGTGCATGGCGCTCGCATTGCCCTGCTGGGCGGCCATCTGGTACCAGGTCTTGGCCTTGGCGAGGTCGCGCGTCACGCCGACGCCCTTTTCGTACATGTTGCCGATGCGGTACTGGGCCGGCGCCAGGCCGAGCGCGGCTGCCCGCTCGTACCACTTCGCCGCCTTGGCGTTGTCGGCCTTGGTGCCGCGTCCCTCCGAATAGCGCGCGCCGATCTCGAACAGGGCCTTCGGATCGCCGGCGTCGGCGGCTTCGCGGAGCGCGGCGGGGCCGGCGTCCTGCGGCGCCTTTTCCGCCGACTGCTCTGCGGCAGCCGGCGCCTCGGCTTTCGCCGGGGCGGGCACGGCGTCGTCTGCCGTCTTCTCCGCGCTCTGCACGGCCGGTTGGCTGTCGTCGGGTGAATCCGCGAGTGCCGCCGTCTCGTGGATGCCGTCCGCCGCGGGCTCCTGCGCGGCCGTATCGACGGCCGGCGGCGCGGCAGACTCCGCCGTCTCATGTTCGGCACCGATCGAATCCTGCGGCGGTCCGGCGGCCAGCGCCTTGTCCTCCTCCACGGCGTGCGTCCCCGTCTCCGCCAGCGGCGCTATCGGGGTCATCGAGGCGGTGTTCGTCTCGTCGGTGGAGGGTGAGGAAGCGGGCTGGTCCGGCGCGGCGCCGACAGGCGCCTCGAGCTGCGCATGTGCGCCCGGCCCGGCGTCGGCGAAGAACGCCTTGCCGAGATGCATCGCGCCGAGCGCGATGACGACCGCCAGCGCACCCATGAGGATCGGCTTGCGGCGGGCCTTGAGAATGTCGGACAGTTTCGATCCGCCGCCCTTGCCGGCGATCTCGGAATGCCGTTTCAGGACCTCCGCTTCCGCGGCCGCGGCCTGGGCGTTGCGCCGGGCGTGCGCGATGAAGTCGACGCGCGCCGTATCCTCGTCGTCACGCGTCTTCGGCCCGCGCTCCTCGCGGACCCTTTTCACGATGCTGGAAAGATCCGGCGCGCCGCTTCCCGGCTTCAGCGGCCGGTTGGCGGCCTTCGGATCGAGCGGCTGGTCGAGCTCCAGCGTCGGCTCCTGCTGCATGGCCGGCGCCGTCGTCTCGCCGTCGTCCCGCGCGTCGGCCTTCTTCTTGCGCCTCAGGGCGCGGCCGAGCCCGCCGAACAGCGATCCCCGCGCATCAGGCTCGTCCCCGGCCGCCGGCATCGCCTGCGCGGTGTCGGCGAGCGCGGCCGCCGCCGCGGCGCTGGCCATGGCCGCCGGCGTGAGCTCCTCCGGCCTGCGCGCGGCGCGCGGCGCATGATCCTCGTCCGCATCCATCGTGTCGATGGAAGGCGCGTCCGCGATGGTGATCTTGTCGAGGGCGGCATGGACAGGCGTCGTTTCGAGGCTGCCCAGCCGGTCGACGATCCTGAGCAGCGTGTCGTGGATCGCCTCGAACGTCTTGGAGTTGCGATCGTCTGAACGCCGCGCCATCTGCTCCAGCGACTTGAGGTCGTTCGCCAGGCCGGAGACCGCGGCCGCTTCGGCGGGAGAGCCCGAGAAGGAGCGCGCGACGTCCTCGGCGGCGCGTCTCGCGGCCTCGACCACCGAATCCCGGTTCTCGCGGATCGCCCTTTCCATCTCCTCGAGCCGCGGCGCGAGGCTGTCGAGGATCGGGGTGCCGGTGTCCGGCTTCGAAAGATAGGCGGAAAGGCCCGCCACCTGGTTCTCCAGGTTGCGGATCGCCTCGGGGTCGATCTGCGGCTGCGCGGAGCTGTTGTAGGCGATGCGGTCCGAGATCGTGTCGATCTTGGCCTCGAGCTCGCGCATGGAGTCGCGGTCGGGCTCGCGCGTGTCGAGGCGGCGCGAGAAATCGTCCAGCCGCGCCTCGATCGTCTCGATGAGGCCGTTGTCGTCGAAAAGCGCGGAGCGCGGCGCCTGGTCGAGCTTCGACACGACGTCGAACAGCCGTGCCTCGAGGTCGCGGAACATCGACTGGCTGCTTTCGAGGACGGAATCCTGCCGCTGCTCCAGCGCGTCGGCGAACTGGTCGAAACGGTGCTCGATGCTGCGCATGATCTCGTCTGCGTCGGGCATCGGCGAGCCGGCATCGATCTTGTCGGCGATGAGCGCGATCTGGCTGGCCAGATGCTCCATGGAGCGTGCCGGCACGTCCGCCTGGCTGGCGACCTCCTCGACGCGTTGCGACAGCGTGTTGAGCCGGTCGATGATCTCGGTGGACGGGGTCTGGTGCGCCAGTTCCTCGAGCTGGGCGCTGAGCGCGAAGATGCGGTTCTCGATGCGGTCCAGCAGGGCCGCATCGGCCGCCGGGGGCTGCGGGGTCGCCGACGCCACGATGGCGCGCGAGATCTCGTCGAGGCGCTGCTCCAGCGCCGACAGGAAGCGCGGCGGATGATTGTCCTGCGCCTGCGCGAAATGCTCGACGGATCCGGCCAGGATGCGGACCTTGTCCTCCAGCGAGCGCAGCGAAAGCGATTCGGGCAGATTGTTCACCGCCTCGTTGATCTGCGCCAGGCGGTCGCTGAGCGCGGCGAGCGCGAGGTCCGAGCCAGGCCGCGAATCCAGCCTGCTCTCCAGCTCGTGCCAGCGGCGGTCGAGCTGGTCCCAGCGGCTGTCCATCGAGCGCACCGTGTCCTCGCGCGCAAGCTGCTCCAGCTCCGCGCGCAGATGCTCGATGTCGTGGCGCAGCAGGTCGATGTTCTTTTCGTCATTGCGGCCGGAGAGCATCTGGACGGACTGCGACAGCCTTTCGAGATCCTCGGCGAGCTTGCCGTTGCCGGTCCGGTTGCTGGACGATGCGGCGGAGGCGCGCGCGATGTCGCTGCGCAGGCTTTCGAACTCGCGCTGCAGGCCGGAGGTCATCTGCTGGCGCAATTCGTCGCGCAGCCCCTTGATCTCTGCGGCGAGCCGCCCGGTGGACGCCTGGTAGGCGTCGTCCCGCGCCGCGCCCGGCTGCATGTCGGCACGCGGATCCGCGTGCAGGGGCGTGCGGAGCGGATCGCCGCGCAGCCCGAGGTCTTCCGCGCGCCGGCGCGGCTGCTGATCGTCACGCGGGCGGTCGTTGCGCCGGTCGAGCCTCTCGCCGAGGCGTTCGAGCGATCTGTTGAGATCGTCGAGCGAGTTCTGCGTCCGACGCTGCCGCCCGACGTTCAGTGTGTCGAGGTAGGTCCGCCTGCTGTCCATGGTCACGTCCGTTCGCCAAGTCGCTGGAGCACGAGCTCGATTTCGCTGCCGGCCCGGACGGCTGCGTTGCGACGGGAAGGCGTTCTTCCAGGGCAACGAGGCGCTGTCCGAGAAAGCCGTGAGCAATGCGATACAGGATAAACACGGGAATCCGACCCGCACACATTTCGCCAATGTTGGTAAACAAGGCGTTAACCAATCTTACCGGCCGGTATGTCCGGTGACCGGAAACGGCAGATTTGTCGCAGGCGCGTGAATGGCGCTTGATTGTGCCGCCCTCTATATTTACGTGAACGTAAAAGTTATCGCCGCTTCCGGCGGAACTGTTGCGTGCCGTTCCTCATTGGGGAAGTACGCCTCAAGCCTCAAAGTGAAGACAAGCCATGGACAGCAAGGTCAATGCAGGCGCTCAGCCGGCTGCCGAATCGTTTCCTTCTGCCGGACATGCGTCCGGCCATCAGCGCATAGGCGACATCGCCAGGGAGTTCGGCGTTACGCTGCGTACCCTGCGCTTCTACGAGGACAAGGGTCTTCTCACGCCGAAGCGCGAAGGCACGACCCGCCTTTATTCGCACCGCGACCGCGCCCGGCTGAAGCTCATCCTGCTGGGGCGGCGCGTCGGCTTCTCGCTGCGCGACGTGAAGCAGATGATCGATCTCTACGATCCGGCCGGCTCGAACGCGCGCCAGCTTCGCGTCGCCCTCGACAAGTCCGAGAAGCAGCTTGCCCGGCTGCACAAGCAGCGCGCCGCCCTCGACGAGGCGATCGGCGAGCTGTCCGGGCTGATCCTCCGGATGCGCGGCGATCTGGCCGACGGTCGCACGCCGCGCCTCGTCGGCTGACGGCCGCAAGCCTCCCTGCTTCCCGCCGCGCGGCGGCGAACCGCGCCATGGACCGGATCGCGCGTTTGCCGCGCGGACCGGGCGCCGGGGATCCGTCCGGTGAAAGCGGGATGCGGCAAAAAAGAGGTTGAAGCGCGGGGAGCGAAACCGCAGGATCGCCGGATGCTTGGAGGGCTCGTGGCGCCGTTCCGCAATTGACGTTTACGCAAACGTCAATTATGGCTCGGCGTCGATGGTGCTGCCGTCATGCGCCGGCTGGAGGATGATCGATGCCGACTTACCGTGCCCCGGTCGCGGATACGCTTTTCGTGCTGAACGACGTGCTGGGCTATGCGCGTCACGCCAATCTTCCGGGCTTCTCCGACGCCGGGCCCGACGTGCTGGAGGCGATCCTGGGCGAGGCCGCCCGGCTTGCCGAGGAGGTGGTCCAGCCGACCAACCGCATCGGCGACATCGAGGGCTGCGCGCGTCACGGCGACGGGTCGGTGACGACGCCGGCCGCCTTCAAGGATGCGTGGCGCCAGTATCGCGAGGGCGGCTGGCTGGGGCTGGCGGTGCCGGCCGATTTCGGCGGGCAGGGCCTGCCTTATACCGTCCACTCCGCCGTGGGCGAGTATTTCTCCTCCGCCAACATGGCCTTCACCATGTATCCGGGCCTGACCCAGGGCGCGATCGCCGCGATCCTCGCCCATGGCAGCGACGAGCAGAAGAAGGCTTACGTGCCGAAGATGGCCGAGGGCGCCTGGACCGGCACGATGAACCTCACCGAGCCGCATTGCGGCACCGATCTCGGCCTGCTGCGCACCAGGGCCGTGCCGGCCGGCGACGGCACCTACAGGATCTCCGGCCAGAAGATCTTCATCTCCGCCGGCGAGCACGACCTTTCCGAGAACATCGTCCATCTGGTACTCGCCCGTATCGAGGGCGCGCCGGAGGGCGTCAAGGGCATCTCGCTCTTCATCGTGCCGAAATTCCTGCCCGACGCGTCCGGCGATCCCGGCGCGCGCAACGCCGTCTCCTGCGGCTCCATCGAGGAGAAGATGGGCATCCACGGCAACGCCACCTGCGTCATGAACTATGACGGGGCGACCGGCTGGCTGCTCGGCGAGGCGAATGGCGGGCTGAAGGCCATGTTCGTCATGATGAACGAGGCCCGGCTCGGCGTCGGCATGCAGGGCCTCGCCGTTGGCGAGGTCGCCTACCAGAACGCCGTCGCCTATGCGCGGGAGCGTCTCCAGGGCCGCTCGCTGTCCGGTCCCAAGGAGCCCGACAAGAAAGCTGATCCGATCATCGTGCATCCCGACATCCGCCGCGGCCTGATGACCATGCGCGCCTTCAACGAGGCCGGCCGCGCGCTGGTGCTGTGGACGGCGCTGCAATCCGATGTCGCCCACCGCTCCGGCGACGACAAGGAGCGGCAGGCGGCGGACGACCTCCTCGGCCTGATGACCCCGGTGATCAAGGGCGTGCTCACCGACAAGGGTTTCGAGCATGCCGTGATGGCGCAGCAGGTGTTCGGCGGCCATGGCTACATCGAGGAGCACGGCATGAGCCAGTTCGTGCGCGATGCCCGGATCGCCATGATCTACGAGGGTGCCAACGGCATCCAGGCGCTCGACCTCGTCGGCCGCAAGCTGGCGCTGAACGGCGGCCGCGCCGTGCAGGCCTTCTTCAAGGAGGTGGGGGAGTTCTGCGAGGCGAACCGCGCCGACGAGAAGATGGTGCCCTTTACCAAGGTGCTGAAGAAGGGTCTGAACGACCTCCAGGCGGCCACCATGTGGCTGCTGCAGAACGCCATGCAGAAGCCGGACAATGCCGGCGCCGCCTCGACCGACTACCTGCACCTGTTCGGCCTTGTCGCGCTGGGCTATATGTGGGGCCGGATGGTCAAGGCTGCGCAGCAGAAGCTCGGCGAGGGCGGCGATGCCGCGCAATTGTGCGAAGCCAAGCTCGTCACCGGCCGCTACTTCATGGAACGCGTCATGCCCGAAACCGCCGCGCATCTCGCCCGCATCTCCACGGGCGCCGACACCATGATGGCGCTGCCGGCGGAGGCGTTTTAGGCGGTAAGGACGCAGGACGGATTGATGCTCGACGTTGCCCCCCTCTGTCCTGCCGGACATCTCCCCCACACGGGGGGAGATCGGCCTTCATTTCCGGCGGCGCTCGTTCTGCGGCGATGGCGATTGGCGAAACCTTTGCGGCCGTCCGATCTCCCGCCGTGTGGGGGAGATGTCCGGCAGGACAGAGGGCGGCGTAGGGCGCCCATCTCTCAACGGTGGGCCGCATGACCACCGCCCCCGCCGAAATCCTCGGCCTGCCGAAGCCCGCCTGGGCGACCGACGACGTTTGCATGCTCTATGACATGGCGACGAAATTCCTCGAAGCCGAGATCCTGCCGAAATACGAGGAGTTCGAGAAGGCCGAGATCTTCGACCGCGAAAGCTGGGAGAAGGCCGGCGCGAACGGCCTGCTCTGCGCTTCCATCCCTGAGGAATACGGCGGTTCGGGCGGCACCTACGCCCATGAGAGCGCCATCATCGAGGCGGTCAGCCACGTCGGCGTGGACGGCTTCGGCATCGCGCTCCACAATTCGATCGTCGCGCCCTACATCCTCCATTACGGCTCCGAGGAGCAGAAGAGGAAGTGGCTGCCGCGGATGGCGACCGGCGAACTGATCGGCGCCATCGCCATGACCGAGCCCGGCGCCGGCTCGGACCTCCAGGGCATCAGGACGCGCGCCGAGAAGGACGGCAACCAGTACCGGCTCAACGGCTCCAAGACCTTCATCACAAACGGCCAGCTCGCCAATCTCGTCATCGTCGTCACCAAGACCGATCCGTCCCGGGGCGCCAAGGGAACGTCGCTCTTCGTCGTCGAGACCGACGAGGCGGAAGGCTTCGAGCGCGGCCGCAACCTTGACAAGATCGGCCTGAAGTCGAATGACACGTCGGAGCTGTTCTTCAACGACGTGCGCGTGCCGACCGCCAACCTGCTGGGCGGCGAGGAAGGGCAGGGCTTCGTCCAGCTCATGCAGCAATTGCCGCAGGAGCGCCTGCAGATCGGCGGGACGGCGATCGCCATGGCCGAGCGGGCGCTCGCGCTGACCATCGACTACGTCAAGGAGCGGCGGGCTTTCGGCCAGAAGATCATCGAATTCCAGAACACGCAGTTCCGGCTGGCCGAGCTGAAGACGGAGACCACCGTCGGCCGCGTCTTCTACAACGACTGCGTCGCCCGCCACGTCGCCGGCGGCCTCGATCCGGCGACGGCGTCGATGGCGAAATACTGGCTCTCCGACCTGCAGGGAAAAGTCGTGGACCAGTGCCTGCAATTGTTCGGCGGCTACGGCTATATGAACGAATACCCGATCGCGCGCATGTATCGCGACGCCCGTGTGCAGCGTATCTACGGCGGCACGAACGAGATCATGAAACTGCTGATTGCGAGGGGGCTGTGAGTCGGTCGTTGTTCGTCGGTCGTCGGTCGTAATTCCGGCCAAGCCTATTCTGGCGGTCGACCGACAACCGACGAACAACGACCGACTCGCAGCCTCCTCGCCCGACACAAGGAGACACGATAATGGCCGACGCCTATGTCTACGACGCCGTGCGCACGCCGCGCGGGCGCGGCAAGAAGGATGGCTCGCTGCACGAGGTGCCGGCGGTGCGGCTGGCGGCGAAGACCCTTGAGGCCGTGCGCGACCGCAACGGGCTGGATACGGGCAAGGTCGACGACATCATCTTCGGCTGCGTCGACCCGGTCGGCGAGGCGGGCTCGGTCATCCCGCGCGCCGCCGCCTTCGAGGCCGGCTACGACATGAAGGCACCGGGCATGCAGATCTCGCGCTTCTGCGCGTCCGGGCTCGACGCCATCAACCTCGGCGCAGCCAAGATCGCGCAGGGCGCCGACGAGATGGTGATCGCCGGCGGCGTCGAATCCATGAGCCGCGTCGGCATGGGCATGTCGGGCGGCGCCTGGTTCATGGACCCCTCGGTCGGCCTGCCGGCCTATTTCATGCCCCAGGGCGTGTCGGCCGATCTCATCGCCACGAAATACGGCTTCAGCCGTGACGACGTGGATGCCTATGCGGTCGAAAGCCAGAAGCGGGCGGCGAAAGCATGGGAGAAGGGGTATTTCAAGAACTCCGTCATCCCGATCAAGGACCAGAACGGGCTCACCATCCTCGACCGCGACGAGCATATGCGCCCGGCGACCGACATGCAGTCGCTGGCGGGGCTGAACCCGTCCTTCACCATGCCGGGCGAGATGGGCGGCTTCGCGGCCGTCGGCATCCAGCGCCATCCCGAGGTGGAGGAGATCAATTACGTCCACCATGCCGGCAATTCGTCGGGCATCGTCGACGGCGCGGCCGCCGTGCTGCTCGGCTCGAAGAAGGCCGGCAAGTCGCTCAGCCTGAAGCCCCGCGCCCGCATAAAAGCC
>JAFKJW010000119.1 GCA_017305925.1 Hyphomicrobiales bacterium
GTTAGGGGTGGGGGTCTGAAAATCAATCCTCATAGGAGTGCCCCGCTCTCAGCCCCTCCCGCACGCGGTGCGCGATGGCGAGGAATTCCGGCGTCTCGCGGATGCCGAGCGGGCGCTCGGACGGCAGCGTGGACTGGATCACGTCCGTCACCCGGCCGGGGCGCGGCGACATCACCACGATGCGCGTCGAGAGATAGACCGCCTCGGGGATCGAATGCGTCACGAAGCAGATCGTCTTGGCCGTCCGCGCCCACAGCTTGAGAAGCTGCTCGTTCAGATGATCCCGCACGATCTCGTCCAGCGCGCCGAACGGCTCGTCCATCAGGAGAAGATCGGCATCGAAGGCGAGCGCGCGGGCGATGGAGGCGCGCTGCTGCATGCCGCCGGAAAGCTGCCAGGGAAATTTCTTCTCGAAGCCGGTCAGGTTGACGAGGTCGAGGGTGCGCCGGATGCGTTCCTGCCGATCGGCCTTCGCATAGCCCATGATTTCCAGCGGCAAAGCGACGTTGCGCTCGATGGTGCGCCATGGATAGAGCGCCGCGGCCTGGAAAACGTAGCCATAGGCGCGGTTCCTGCGCGCTTCCTCAGCGCTCATGCCGTTGACGGAGATCGTTCCCGCCGTCGGCCTCTCCAGATCCGCGATGACCCTCAGGAAGGTCGTCTTGCCGCAGCCGGACGGGCCGATGAAGGAGACGAATTCACCCCTGCCGATCGTCAGATCCACGTCGGACAGCGCCTGCACGGCTCCGTCGCCCGTCTGGAAGGTCAGGCCGAGGCCGGCCGCCGAGATCACCGGCGCGGCGGACGAAGACGAAGCTGGCGCGAGCTGGCTGGCAAGGGTCATGCGGCCTATTCATGACAGGGGTTGCGTGCCCCTGTCCATCCGCCGAACGGCGCATCTCACAGCGATTTCGCGATCGCCGCGAGGCTGCCGTCACGCCACGACTTCGGCCGTCTCCAGCACGGCATGGAGCAGCACGTCGGCGCCGGCCGCGGCCCATTCCTTCGAGATGTCCTCGGCCTCGTTGTGGCTGAGGCCGTCGACGCAGGGGCACATGATCATCGTCGCGGGCGCCACCTTGGCGGCCCAGCAGGCATCGTGGCCCGCGCCCGAAATGATGTTCATGTGCGAAAGCCCCAGCTTTTCCGCCGCCGCCCGCACGCGGCCGACCAGCGTCGGGTCGAAGGTGACGGGATCGAAATGGCCGACGGCCTCGACCGCGCAGCCGACGCCGAGCTCGTCGCAGATCAGCGCCGCCTTCCTCTCGATCTCGGCGCGCATGCGGTCGAGCTTGGCCTGGTCGGGCGTGCGGATGTCGACCGTGAAGACAACCTTGCCCGGCAGCACGTTGCGCGAGTTCGGGCTGAACTTCACCTGGCCGACGCCGCCCACGGCGCCGGGCTGGTTGGCCATCGCCACCTCCTGCACCATCTAGAAGATGCGCGCCATGGCGAGCCCCGCATTGACGCGCATCGCCATCGGCGTCGAGCCGGTATGCGCCTCGCGGCCGGTCAGCGTGAACTCCAGCCACCACAGGCCCTGGCAGTGCGTCACGACGCCGATCTGCTTGTCCTCGGCCTCCAGGATCGGCCCCTGCTCGATATGGTATTCGAAATAGGCGTGCATTCGGCGGTCGCCGACCTTCTCCTCGCCCACCCAGCCGATACGCTTCAGCTCCTCGCCGAAGGTCTTGCCGTCGAGATCCTGCCGGCTGTAGGCGTAGTCGAGCGGAAATGCGCCGGCGAACACGCCGGACGCCACCATGGCGGGCGCAAAGCGGGCGCCCTCCTCATTGGTCCAGTTCGTCACGACGATCGGACGCTTCGTCCTGACGCCGAGGTCGTTCAGCGAGCTGACCAGCTCCAGCCCGGCCAGCACGCCGAGCACGCCGTCGAACTTGCCGCCGGTCGGCTGCGTGTCGAGATGGCTGCCGACATAGACCGGCAGCGCCTCCGGATCGGTGCCTTCCCGGCGCGCGAACATCGTGCCCATCTGGTCGACGCCCATGGTGAGCCCGGCCTCTTCGCACCAGCGCTTGAAGAGATGGCGGCCCTCATTGTCGGAGTCGGTCAGGGTCTGGCGGTTGTTGCCGCCGGCGACGCCGGGGCCGATCTTCGCCATCTCCATAAGAGAATCCCAGAGACGGTCGGGATTGATGCGGAGATTGGATTCAAGCGACATGGGCATTCTCCGCAACGGTGGCGCTCCTTCGCGCCCCCCTCTGTCCTGCCGGACAGAGGGGGGCAACGTAGAGCGCCGTCATTTCAATCGGGTTAGTCGATCATCCTCAACACCTCCCGGACGTGATCGATCAGCTCGTCGATCTGGCCCTTGGTGATGATGAGCGGCGGCGAGAGCGCGATGATGTCGCCGGTGGTGCGGATGAGCGCGCCGCGCTCGAAGGCTTTCACGAAGGCGGAGAAGGCGCGCTTGGTCGGGCTGCCGGGGATGGACTCCAGCTCGATCGCACCGACCAGGCCGATATTGCGAATGTCGATGACGTGCGGCTCGCCCTTCAGCGAGTGCAGCGCCTCTTCCCAGTGCGGCGCGAGCTCGGCGCCGCGCGTCAGCAGACCTTCGTCCTTGTAGGTGTCCAGCGTGCCGATGCCGGCCGCGCAGGCGATCGGATTCCCGGAATAGGTATAGCCGTGGAAGAACTCGATCATGTGCTCCGGGCCGTTCATGAAGGCGTCGTGGATCTCCTTCTTCACGAACACAGCGCCCATCGGGATGACGCCGTTGGTGACGCCCTTGGCGGTCGTCATGATGTCGGGCGTGATGCCGAAATAATCGGCCGCGAAGGGCGTGCCGAGACGTCCGAAGCCGGTGATGACCTCGTCGAAGATCAACAGGATGCCGTGCTTGGTGCAGATGTCGCGCAGGCGCTGGAGATAGCCCTTCGGCGGGATAAGCACGCCGGTCGAGCCCGCCACCGGCTCCACGATGACGGCCGCGATCGTCGAGGCGTCGTGCAGCGTGACGATGCGCTCCAGCTCGTCGGCCAGTTCCGCGCCATGCGTGGGCTCGCCTTTCGAGAAGGCATTCTTGCCGGGGATGTGGGTATGCGGCATGTGGTCGACGCCGGTCAGCATCGTGCCGAACATCTTGCGGTTGGAGACGATGCCGCCGACCGAGATGCCGCCGAAATTCACGCCGTGATAGCCGCGCTCGCGGCCGATCAGCCGGAAGCGCGCCCCGTCGCCCTTGGCGCGGTGATAGGCGATCGCCATCTTCAGCGCCGTCTCGACCGATTCGGAGCCGGAATTGGTGAAGAACACATGGTCCATGCCCTTCGGCGCGATGTCGACCAGCCGGTTGGCGAATTCGAACACCACCGGATGGCCCATCTGGAAGGCGGGCGCATAGTCGAGCTCGCCGGCCTGCTCGCGGATCGCCTCGGTGATCTTGGGCCGGCAATGCCCGGCGTTCACGCACCACAGCCCGGCCGTGCCGTCGAGCACCTTGCGTCCGTCGGTGGTGGTGTAGTGCATGTCCTTGGCGGAGACGAACATGCGCGGCGCCTTCTTGAACTGCCTGTTCGAGGTGAAGGGCATCCAGAAGGCGTTGAGGTCGTTGGGCGTGACTTTAAGGCGGTTGGACATGGACCAAGCTTCCCCTGTTTTCCGGTTTCGAGCAGCCGACGCTTGGTTCCGATTGCGCTTTCGTGTACGCAAATTTGACCGGTTGGACAAACGTTAGCATCGCCTTGCAGGCGGTCAAGGGATTCCTAGCTGAAATGCGCGTCCTTTTTCCCGCTCCACGCCACGGAAAATTCTGGTCCAGTCGATTGTACCAGCGTTTCCGCCAGTGCGTGCGGGACGCCTGAGCTTGGCCGCCGCTCCCCGCACCCGCATCCAGAACGAGAAGCGGGAAATCATTCTCGACGCCGCGCTCGACGTCTTTTCCGCCCACGGCTTCCGCGGCTCCACGATCGACCAGATCGCCGATGCGGCCGGCATGTCGAAACCGAACCTGCTCTATTACTTCCGCCGCAAGGAGGACATCCACGAGGCGCTGCTCTCGAGGCTGCTGGAGGCGTGGCTGGCACCGCTGCGCGCGATCGAGAGCACAGGCGACCCGCTGACCGAGATTCGCGGCTACATCCGCCGCAAGCTGGAGATGTCGCGCGACTATCCGCGCGAGAGCCGGCTTTTCGCCAACGAGATGCTCCAGGGCGCGCCGCGCGTGATGCCCATGCTGGAGGGCGAGCTGCGCCGCCTCGTCGACGAGAAGGCCGCCGTGATCCGGAGCTGGATCCGCGCCGGCCGGATCGCCGAGACGGACCCGTATCACCTCATCTTCTCGCTCTGGGCGACGACGCAGCACTATGCCGACTTCGACGTGCAGGTGCGGGCCGTGCTCGGGCCGGAGCGCGGCGGCGATCAGCGCTTCGAGGACGCCGCGCGCTTCCTGGAGCAGCTTTTCGTCGGCGCGCTGACACCGGCCGGGAAATAGCCGTGGTGTCACGACGCGGGCGCAGGAGCGCCCCTGAACCGCATATGGACGATTTGTAACTTGCCAAGTCGGGGGCGGCGCACAAATTAGCCGCCTGCTGCCGGTTTCCGAGGCGTCGGATTTCTCTTTCGCAGGTCTCTCCATGAAACGATTGGCTGTCGTTCTCGGTGCGCTGGTCGTGTTCGGTCTCGTCGCCTATGCGGAGCGCACCGCGCTCCCGCCGGCCCTGACGGCATGGCTTCCCGGCGGGCGGAATGCGGCGGATACCGGAACGAAGCCGGCGAACGCCGGCGCAAAGGCCGAAAGCCGAGCGGTCGCGGTGAAGGCCGTTGCCGCCCGGGCGGGCTCGCTGCCGATCCTCCGGCGCACCATCGGCACGGTCGTTCCCATCCGCGCGACCGAGCTCGGCAGCCCGGTCGCCGGCATGGTGGCCAGCATCGCCGTCACCGACGGCGCCGCCGTGAAGGCCGGGGACCTGATCGTCCAGCTCGACGACCGCGCCATCAATGCCGCGGTCGAGAAGGACAAGGCGCTGACGGCCAAGGACCAGGCGACGCTCGACGACGCCAACGCGGCGCTGGCGCGCATCGAGAGCCTGGTGAGCACCGGCGTCAACACCAAGCAGGCCGGCGACGACGCGCGCGCCGCCGTCCGCGAGGCCGAAGCCGCCGTCAACGCCGACCGCGCACAGCTCGCCGCCGACCAGGTGTCGCTCGCCTATACCCGCATCGTCGCGCCGTTCGACGGCCGGATCGGCGCGGTCTCGGTCTCGCCCGGCGCCTTTGTCTCGCCCGGCGCGCCGGTCGTTCTTCTGACCCAGATGCAGCCGGTCCATGCGGAGTTCACCCTGTCGGAAAGCGACCTGGCGCTCGCCCGCGATGCGCTGGCGGAAGGCCGGCTGACCGCGACGGTCGCCGCTCAGGACGCCGACGGCAAGACCGAGGCCGGCCCCGTCATCTTCATCGACAACACCGTGGACGGCGCGTCCGGCACCTTCCGGCTGCGCGCCGATCTCGCCAACGCCTCGGGCGCGCTCTGGCCGGGCCAGTCGCTCGGCGTGACCGTGCAAGCCGGAGAAGTGCCCAATCTCGTGCTGGTGCCGGATGCCGCCGTGGAGCCGCGCGACAACGGCTTCGTGTCCTATGTCGTGACCGCCGATCAGGCGATCGACGCGCGGCCCGTCACCGTCGCCCTGCGGGCGGGCGGCGAGACGGGGCTGTCGGCCGGCGTACAGGCGGGCGAACTGGTGGTCACGGAGGGACAGGCGCTCCTGCACAAGGGCAGCAAGGTGACGGTCGAGGCGGCCGCCGCACCCGCCGGGAACGGCGGCACGGCCAGCGGCGCGCCCGAGGAAACGGCCGCGCGATGAACGTCTCCGAAATCTTCATCCGCCGCCCGGTCGCCACGCTGCTGCTGGTCGCCGGCCTGCTCTTCGCCGGCGTCGCCGCCTACAGGCAACTGCCGGTGGCCGCGTTGCCGCAGGCCGATTTCCCCACCATCTCGGTCTCGGCCCAGCTTGCCGGCGCCTCGCCGGACACGATGGCCTCCTCGGTCGCCACGCCGCTCATCAAGCAGTTCGAGACGATCGCCGGCATCGACACGATTTCCGCCAGCTCCTCGCTGGGAAGCACGTCGATCACGCTGCAATTCGACCTTTCGCGCGACATCGACGCCGCGGCGGCGGACGTGCAGGCGGCGATCACCCGCGCGCAGCGGCAGTTGCCGGACAATCTCACCACGCCGCCGAGCTACCGCAAGGCCAATCCGGCCGATGCCCCGGTCGTCATCCTGGTGCTGACCGGCGAAGGCGCGCCGCTGACGCAGATGGACGACATCGCGCAGAACGTCGTCTCGCCCGCCCTTTCCACCATCTCGGGCGTGGCGCAGGCGCAAGTCTACGGCGCCAAGACCTACGCCGTGCGCGTCGAGGTCGATCCAGACAAGCTCGACAGCCGCGGCCTGTCGCTGAACGGCCTGGCCGGCACGCTTGCCGCCGCCAACAGCCAGGCACCCGTCGGAACCCTCCAGAACGGGACGCAGGCGCTCACCGTCGACGTCGACACGCAGCGCACCAATGCCGAGCAGTTCCGCAGCCTGATCGTCGCCACGCCCGGCGGCCGGCTGGTCAGGCTGGGCGACGTCGCCAACGTCATCGACAGCATCGAGAACCTCAACCAGGGAAGCTGGCTCGACGGCAGCCCGTCGATCGCGCTCGCCGTCCAGCGGCAGCCCGGCTCCAACACCGTCGAGGTGGTCGACGCCATCCGCGCAAAAATCCCCGAGATCCAGGCGAGCCTGCCCGCCTCCATGCATATCGGCGTCGTCAACGACGCGTCGAATTCGATCCGTGCGTCCGTCGCCGAGGTCGAGCGCACGCTGGCGATCACGGTCGGGCTGGTGATCCTGGTGATCTATCTGTTCCTCGGCAAGGTCTGGGCGACCATGATCCCCGGGCTCGCCGTGCCGCTGTCGCTGGTCGCGACCTTCGCGGCCATGTATGCGCTGGGCTTTTCCATCGACAACATCTCGCTGCTCGGCCTGACGCTGGCGGTCGGACTCGTCGTGGACGACGCGATCGTCATGCTGGAGAACATCGTGCGCCGCACCGAGGAAGGCGAGACGCCCTTCCAGGCCGCCCTTTCGGGCAGCCGCGAAGTGACCGGCACGATCATCTCCATGTCGCTGTCGCTGGTCGCCGTGTTCCTGCCCATCCTCTTGATGGGCGGGATCGTCGGGCGCGTGCTCAACGAGTTCGGCGTGGTGGTGACGCTGGCCATCCTCGCCTCGGCGGCGGTGTCGCTCACCGTCACGCCGATGCTGGCGGCCCGCCTCCCCCGCTCGGAGAAGTCGGAAAACGTCTTCGTCCGCCAGATCGACCGCGCCGGCCGCGCCTATGGCCGCTGGGTCGGCTGGTGCCTGGCGCACCGCCTCACCGTGATGCTGGTGTTCCTCGCCACTTTCGCGGCCTCCGCCTGGACCTTCGCGGATCTGCCGCGCAGCTTCTTCCCGACCGAGGACGTCGGCCTCGTCACCATCTCCACGCAGGCCCGCCAGGACATTTCCTTCGCCGCCATGCGGGATTTGCAGCTCAAGGCCGCGGCGATCGTCAAGGCGAACCCCGACGTCGCCCATGTCACCGCGACGCTCGGCGCCGGTCCCGGCGGCAGCACCTTCAACTCCGGCTCGATGTTCGTGCAGCTGAAGCCGCGCAATGAACGCCCGCCCATGCAGCAGACGCTGGCCGTCCTGCGCGCCGCGCTGGCGAAGCTGCCCGGCCTGCAATCCTTCATCACGCCCGTCCAGACCCTGCGATTCGGCGGACGCAGCACGCAGAGCCAGTATCAGGTGGTGCTGATGTCGCTCGACGCCGACGCCGCCCGCCAGTGGTCGCAGGAGCTCGCCAACGCCATGCGCGCCGAGCCGCAGACCTTCGTCGACGTGGCGAGCGACCTTCAGAACAGCGCGCTGCAGGCCCATATCGAGATCGACCACGACCGCGCCAACGCGCTCGGCGTCTCCTCCGCGGCGCTGCGCAACACGCTGGAGGCCGCCTTCGGCACGCTGGTCGCGACCGAGATCCAGAGCACGGGCAACAGCTACGACGTGATCCTCGAATACGACCAGTCGAAGGGCTGGGACGAGACGCGGCTCGCCGGCATCCGCGTGCCGGCCGCATCGGGCGCGCTGGTGCCGCTGTCGAGCTTCGCCACGGTGTCGCGACCTCCGGGCCGGTCACGGTCAACCAGACCGGCCAGATGACCTCGGTGACGCTCTCCTTCAACCTGCCGGACGGCGTCTCCCTCGGCACGGCGACCGCCGAGCTCCAGGCGCTGCGCACCCGCATCGGCATGCCCGCCGGCGTCGCCACGCAGCTTGCCGGCGCCGCCAAGATCTTCGAGCAGTCGACCGGCAACACCGGCATCCTGATCGGCGCGGCGATCCTGACGATCTACATCGTGCTGGGCGTGCTCTACGAAAGCTTCGCCCACCCGCTGACGATCCTGTCCGGCCTGCCCTCGGCGGCCTTCGGGGCGCTGCTGGCGCTGAAGCTCGCCGGCTTCGACCTGTCGATCATCGCGCTGATCGGCCTCCTGATGCTGATCGGCATCGTCAAGAAGAACGCCATCATGATGGTGGACGTGGCGCTGGAGAAGAAACGCCACGAGGGCATGTCAGCCGCCGACGCGGTCCATCATGCGGCGGTGCTGCGCTTCCGCCCGATCATGATGACGACGTTCTGCGCGCTGCTCGCCGCCGTTCCGGTCGCGGTGGGGACGGGCGCCGGCTCGGAGCTGCGCCAGCCGCTCGGCGTCGCCGTGGTCGGCGGCCTGATCGTCAGCCAGCTGCTGACGCTCTTCATCACGCCGGTGATCTTCGTCGAGATCGACCGCATGTCGGACCGGATCCGCGGCTGGACGGCGGGCCGCGCCGGAACGCAGGCCCCGCAGGAGGCCTGAGCCTGTCGCATCCGGTGCGCCTCGAAGCGGCATAATCCTCGACCGCCTGCGCCGCCCCTCATCCGGCTGCCGCCACCTTCTCCCCGTGAACGGGGAGAAGAAAGCCGGCCGCATGCCTCATGCTATTTCTGCGGCGCCTGCGATTGGCGAAAGTGGAAATGAAAGCTCACTTCTCCCCGTTCACGGGGAGAAGTGCCCGGCAGGGCGATGAGGGGCGGCGTACATGGTCGCAGTCACGCGCCTCCAGGGCGCATAAGACGGAGCACGCTTTATTCGGCCGCCACCCGCGCCATCGGGTTGTTCGGGTGCGTCGTCCAGTTGGCGTAGACCGGCGAGACGGGCTTGCCGGTGCGCTGGTCGAGTTCCCCGGCCGCCAGCGGCACCATCGTGATGCAGCCTTCCACCGGGCAGACATTGACGCAGGGCCGCATTTGATGCACAGATCCTGGTCGATGCGCGCCTTGGCGACGTAGTTGAGGTTGAGGTACTGCCAGTCGGTGACGTTGGGCGTGGCGCGGCCGATGACGTCGGCAAGCGTCCGGTGGCCCTTCTCGTCCATCCAGTTCTCCAGGCCCGCGATCATCTCCTGCACGACCTTGAACCCGTAGGTCATCGCCGCCGTGCAGACCTGCACGTTGCCGGCGCCGAGCGCCAGGAACTCGGCCGCGTCGCGCCACGTCGTGACGCCGCCGATGCCGGAGATCGGCAGGCCGCGCGTCTCCGGGTCGCGAGCGATCTCGGCCACCATGTTGAGCGCGATCGGCTTCACCGCCGGGCCGCAATAGCCGCCATGGCTGCCCTTGCCGTCGATCGACGGCTCCGGCGAGAAGCTGTCGAGATCGACCGAGGTGATGGAGGAGATGGTGTTGATGAGCGACACCGCATCCGCCCCGCCCTTCTTCGCGGCGCGCGCCGGATAGCGGATGTCGGTGATGTTGGGCGTCAGCTTCACGATCACCGGCATGCGCGTGTACTGCTTGCACCAGCGCGCCACCATCTCGATGTATTCGGGCACCTGGCCGACGGCAGAACCCATGCCGCGCTCGCTCATGCCGTGCGGGCAGCCGAAATTCAGCTCGATGCCGTCAGCCTCGGTCTCCTCGACGGCCGGCAGGATCGCCTTCCAGCTTTCCTCTACGCAGGGCACCATGATCGAGGCGATGAGCGCCCGGTCGGGCCACTCCTTCTTGACCTGCTTCATCTCCTGGAGATTGAGCTGAAGCTGGCGGTCGGTGATCAGCTCGATGTTGTTCAGGCCGAGCAGGCGCCGGTCGGCGCCCCAGATCGCGCCGTAGCGCGGGCCGTTGACGTTGACCACCGGCGGGCCCTCCTCGCCAAGCGTCTTCCACACCACGCCGCCCCAGCCGGCCTTGTAGGCGCGCACCACATTGTAGGCCTTGTCGGTCGGCGGCGCCGAAGCCAGCCAGAACGGGTTGGGCGACTTGATGCCGATGAAATCGTTGCGGATGTCTGCCATGGGTACGTCTCCCTCAGGCTGCGTTCGGTGTTCCGGGAAGCAAAGCTTTGTCCGGAATTCTGAAGAAATCGCCGGCTACGCCATAAGGCAAAGCTGAGCGCTCTACGTCGCCCCCCTCTGTCCTGCCGGACATCTCCCCCACACGGGGGGAGATCGGCCGCTTTTGGCTTACCGCTCTTTCTGCAATGCCGACGATTGGCGAAACCAGAGCGGCCGGCTGATCTCCCTCCGTGTGGGGGAGATGTCCGGCAGGACAGAGGGGGGCGACGTGGAGCGCAAACATCGCCGCCAGCCTACCCCATCAGCGCCCGGTGGATGCTCTCGGCCGCGTCGCGGCCTGCGGCGACGGCTGCGACCGTCAGGTCCTCGCGTGCGTCCGCCACGCAGTCGCCGCCAGCCCAGACTTTCGGCATGGAGGTGCGGCCCTCGGCGTCGACCTTGATGCGGCCGCGCTCCAGTTCGACGACGGCGCCCGAGCCGTTCAGCGCCGCCGGCACGAAGGACTGGCCGATGGCCTTGAACACCTGGTCGGCGGCCAGCGTCAGCGTCTCGCCGGTGCCGGTCAGCCTGTCGCCGTCGAGCGCGGTGTATTCCAGCTCGATGGCGCTGACCCTGCCGCCCTCCGCGATCACCCGCTTCGGCTGCATCCAGTGGCGGATGGTGACGCCGTTTGCGGCGGCGAGATCCTGCTCGAATTCGGAGGCGTTCATATGCTCCTGTCCGCGGCGGTAGCAGATCGTCACCTCCTCGGCGCCCAGCAGCTTCGACTGGACGGCGGCGTCGATGGCCGTCATGCCGCCGCCGATCACCACCACGCGCCGCCCGACCGGCAGCCCGGCGAGATCGCTCGCCTGCCTGAGCTCCGAGATGAAGTCGACGGCATTCGCCACGCCGTCCGCATCCTCGCCGTCGGCGCGGAGCGCGTTGACCCCGGCGAGCCCCATGCCGAGGAACACCGCGTCAAAATCCCGCGCGAGCTGGTCCAGATGGATGTCGCGGCCGAGCGCCTTGCCGTTCAGGACGGTGATGCCGCCGATCGCGGTGACGTAATCCACCTCGGCGCGGGCGAAGTCGTCCGTGCTCTTGTAGGCGGCGATGCCGTATTCGTTGAGGCCGCCGGATTTCGGCCGCGCCTCGTAGACGGTCACGTCATGGCCGTGGCGCGCCAGCCGGTGCGCCGCCGCGAGGCCGGCCGGTCCGGCGCCCACCACCGCGATCGTCTTTCCCGTCGGCGCCGCGCGCTCGTAGAACTGCCTCCCCCGCTGCATCGCCTCGTCGGTGGCGTAGCGTTGCAGGCGGCCGATCTGCACCGGCTTGCCTTCCGCGGCCTCGCGCACGCAGGCCTCTTCGCACAGCGTCTCGACGGGGCAGACGCGGGCGCACATGCCGCCCAGAATGTTCTGGTCGAAGATGGTCTTGGCCGAGCCGAGCGGATTGCCGGTGGCGATCTGCCGTATGAACAGCGGGATGTCGATCGAGGTCGGGCATGCCTGCATGCACGGCGCGTCGTAGCAGAAGTAGCAGCGGTCGGCTTCGACCAGCGCCTCGTGATGATCGAGCGGCGGGTGGAGGTCGGAGAAATTCTCCGCATATTGCGCAGGCGACAGGCGCGCCGCCGCTATGCCCGTCTTGAACTGGCCTTCCGCCATTTCCGTTCCCCGTAGCTGGCTTTCCGCTGGCTTTGACGAAGGCTAGCACGTTTTATTTTTTTATCAATCGGTCAAATTTTTTCCGCCGCTGCGGCATCCGCCGGAAACCTCCCGCTAACCATGATGCTCCCGGTTCCGCGCGCTTTTAAGAACCCCTCAACCTTGAAATCCTAATCTTGGCTGACGCGTCATGCCAGACAGGTGCCGAGAGTGCTGCTGCGAGCCGACAATGAAATGCAAGAACCCGGCACAGGCAGCCCGATCGGGCACGTGCTCTCGTGCCGCGGCTCGGAGGCCCGGATCGGATTGCCCGCGGCGGCGCCGGCCTATGAGGAGCGCGTCACGGTCGGCAAGTTCATCGCGATCAGGTCCGGCCCCGGCCTGCTGGTCGGCATGATCGCGGAAGTCACCTCGGCGGATTCGGCCCCCGGCGCAGCGCGCGACTACCGTTCCATCGCCCGCGTCGATCTGATGGGCGAGATCGTCCGCGCTCCGGTCGGACCGCGTTTCCAGCGCGGCGTCCGCAACTACCCCGCGATCGGCGAGGAGGTGGAGCTGATCCGCAGGGAGGACCTGCGCGTCATCCATTCGGCCGTCGGAAGCCGCTCGATCAGCGTCGGCCAGTTGCACCAGGACCCGACCGTATCGGCCTATGTCGACGTCGACGGCCTCCTGACGAAGCACTTCGCGGTGCTCGGCTCGACCGGCGTCGGCAAGTCGAGCGGCGTGGCCGTCATCCTGACGGAGATCCTGCGCGCCCGCCCCGACGTCCGCATCCTGCTGCTCGACGTGCACAACGAATATTCGAGATGCTTCGGTTCCGAAGCCTGCGTCATCGGCGCCAGCGACTTCAAGCTGCCCTTCTGGCTCTTCAACTTCGAGGAGATGACCGACGTCATCTATGGCGGAAAACCGTCGGTCCCGGAGGAAGTCGAGATCCTCGCCGAGCTGATTCCGGTCGCCAAGGGCATGTATATGACCTACAAGAGCGGCGCCGAGCGCGCCGGCCTGGCCCGCCGGACCCCGCAGAGCGCCGGCTTTTCGCCCGACACGCCCTCGCCCTACATCATGCAGGATCTGGTGACGCTGATCGACCAGCGCATGGGCAAGCTGGAGAACCGCGCCAGCCGCATGAGCCACCACCGGCTGATGATGCGCATCGAGGGGCTGCTGAACGACCCGCGCTACACCTTCATGTTCGAGAACGCCAATGTCGGCGGCGACACCATGGCCGCCGTGCTCGGCCAGCTCTTCCGGCTGGATTCCGACCGGCGCCGCATCACCGTGCTGAAGCTCGCCAGCCTGCCCGGCGAGGCGGTCGACGCCGTGGTGTGCGTGGCCGCGCGGCTGGCCTTCGAGTTCGGGCTGTGGAGCGACGGCTCCATGCCGCTGCTGCTCGCCTGCGAGGAGGCGCACCGCTACGCCGCCGCCGACCATTCCGTGGGCTTCGCGCCGGCCCGCCGGGCGCTTTCGCGCATCGCCAAGGAGGGCCGCAAATACGGCGTCTATCTCGGCCTCGTGACGCAGCGGCCGGCCGAGCTCGACCCGACGATCATCTCCCAGTGCAGCACGCTTTTCATGATGCGCATGGCGAACGACGAGGACCAGTCGCTGCTGCGCTCCGCGGTCTCGGACGCTGCGGCCAACCTGCTCTCCTTCGTTCCCTCGCTCGGTACGGGCGAGGTGGTGGGGATCGGCGAGGGCATGCCGCTGCCGACCCGCTTCACGTTCCGCACCCTGCCGCGCAGCCTGCTGCCGTGCAGCGACACGGGCGTCGGCTCGGCCGACACCAAGGACGAAGTGTCGCGCGGCGAGCTGGTCAAGCGCGCCATCGAGCGGTGGCGCCGCGCCACCATGAGCCAGGCGAGGACGGCGGACCACGAGATCGCCGGACCGGCAGCAGACCATGCCGCGAAGCGCGAGGACATGAGCGCCGTGGCGCGCGGCCTGCACACGCTCGCGGCGGAGCGGCCTTCCCTGCACCGAGCGCCCGTGCCTCAGGACCGCAACCCTTTCCCGAAGGGCTGACGGCGCATGTCCTCCCCAGGCAACGCCGACACCCCCGCGCTACCGCCGAGGGATGCGGCGGGCACGCATCTGCTCGACGCCCTGCTGAAATGCGCGCCGTTCGGCCTGAAGGTCACGCGGCCGCAAGGCGAGACGCTCTATGCGAACAACGCGCTGGCCGAAATGGCCGATACGGCAGATGAGGAAGGCCGCCGCTTCCGCGTCAGGACGTTCAGCGCCGCTGTCGGCGGCGCCGACTACGACGTCTCGCTCACCGTCGACGACACCGAGCAGGCGCGGATCGAGGAGGACCTCGTCCGGCGCGCCTATTTCGACGAGCTGACGGGCCTGCCGAACCGCGCGCTGGCCGAGCGCAGCGTGAACGCGCTGATCGCCTCGGAGGGTGCGTCGCT
The DNA here is from genome assembly GCA_017305925.1 of Hyphomicrobiales bacterium. Lineage (GTDB taxonomy): Bacteria > Pseudomonadota > Alphaproteobacteria > Rhizobiales > Rhizobiaceae > Arvimicrobium. The sequence goes on from JAFKJW010000119.1 coordinate 14,460, forward strand.
GGCGCTCGCCTTCATCGACCTAGACGGCTTCAAGCACGTCAACGACTATTACGGGCATTCGGCCGGCGACCAGCTTCTGGCAAAGCTGTCGGAACGGCTCGGCGCCACGCTGCGCCCCTCCGACATGCTGGCGAGGCTGGGCGGCGACGAGTTCATCCTGCTGATCTCGCCCGTCCCCGATGAAGACCGGCTGGTCGAGGAGATCGGCTGGATCGCCGAGCGCATCAAGGATCCGTTCTTCATCGAGGGGCACGAGATCTTCGTCTCCGCTTCCATCGGCGTCAGCGTCTACCCGCTCGATGGCCGCGACTACGAAGCGCTGCGCGCCAATGCCGACCGCGCCATGTACCGCGCCAAGACCGAGGTCAAGGGCACGGTGAGCTTCTTCGATTCGGGCCTCGACCATGCGGACGCCGAACGCAGCCGCCTCGAGCAGCGCATCCGCCTCGCCATCCGCGACAAGCGCGTGCGCTGCGCCTACCAGCCGAAGGTCGACCTGCGCTCCGGCGCCATCGCCGGCGTCGAGGTGCTGATGCGCTGGGTCGACGAGGACGGCGTCATCCAGCCGCCGGGAGACTTCCTCGCGCTCGCCACCGAACTCGGCCTGATGAACGATCTCACCCGGTTCGTGCTTGCCGAGGCCATCGAGTCCATCGACCTGATCAGCGACATTTTCGGCCCCGACTGTTCGGTGAGCGTCAACGTCGCCGCCAGGCAGGCCGGCGACCCGGCCTTCATGCGCTCGATCGCCGACAGGTTGCAGGACATATCCTTCGCCGGCCGCTTCATGATCGAGATCACCGAGGAAGCCTTCCTCGCCAAGGAGCATTTCCAGCGCCGCATCCTGCCGATGATCCGCGAGACGGGCGCCCGCATCTCCATCGACGATTTCGGCATCGGCTATTCCTCGCTGTCGGCGCTTGCCGACATCACCGCCGACGAGGTCAAGGTCGACCGCGCCTTCATCACCGAGATCCACCGCCGGCCGCGCAGCCAGAGCATCCTCAAGGCCATCGAGGCGCTCGGCCACTCGCTCGGCATGAGCATCGTCGTGGAAGGCGTCGAGACCTTCGAGGAACTCGCCTACCTCCAGGCCGCGACGCGCATCAAATACGGCCAGGGCTATTATTTCTCCAAGCCGATGCTGCTCTCGGAAGCCGGCGCCGCCCTGCCCGCCACGGCCGGCAACCGCGGATCGTGGGCGGGACGCGAGCACCAGTCGAACCGTTCGACAGCCAATCTGGCCAGATCGGCCTGAAGGACCGTTCGTCCGGCGCCCGGGCATGGGGCGTTCAGGCATGGGGGGCTCCGGCTTGGGGCGTTCAGGCATGGATCCTCGGGCGAAGCAGGAGCGAAGCGAACTGCGAAGACCCGGGGATCCATGCCTGAACGTTTCCGCTCGTCGCCGCGCGACCCGAACCACCATTTTCTGCGCGCGCCGACGCCTTTCCGGGCTTGCACCTCTACCCGCGCATCCGCTTGAAATCCGCATCGAAAAGCGGCACGGGCTGGATGCGCGCCGCGTGGCGCCTGCCGAGCAGCTCGATCTCGAAGCCGTTTTGCGCCTCCGCGATCTCCCTCGGCACATAGCCGAGGGCGACCGATTTTCTCGCATTGTGGGCATAGCCGCCCGACGTCACCCAGCCGACCACCTTGCCGCCGTGCCAGATCGCCTCGTCGCCGATCACGTCGGCATCGACCGCGTCCATGACGAAGGCGCGCAGCCTCAGCCTGCCGCCGCTTTCCCGCTCCTCGATCGCGGCGGTCCTGCCGATGAAGCCGGCAGCCTTGTCGTAGGCCACGAAACGGTCGAGGCCGGCCTCCAGCGGCCCGTAGACCGGGCGGTATTCGCGCGCCCAGGAGCCGTAATTCTTTTCCAGCCTGAGCGCATTGAGCGCGCGCGATCCGAACAGGCCGATGCTAAACTCCTCGCCGGCCTCCATCAGCGCATGGAAGACGTGGCGCTGGTATTCCGGCTCGATCCAGATTTCATAGCCGAGATCGCCGGTATAGCTGACGCGCCCGACGACGGCCGGCGCCATGCCGACATCCATGCGGCGCACCGCCATGAACGGGAAGGCGGCATTGGACACGTCCTCGCGGACCACCCTGGCCAGCACGTCTCGCGCCTTCGGGCCGGCGAGGGAAAAGCCGGTCAGCTTCAGCCCCAGCGCCTCGATCCTCACCGATCCGTCGGCGGGCAGATGCTGCTCGAACCAGCGCATGTGGTACTGCTCGGCGACGCCGGAGCCGGTCAGCAGCCATTCCCGGGCGGTCGGGCCTGAACCACCCCCACCCCTTGCCCCTCCCCACAAGGGGGAGGGGGTTTCTGAGACGCTGGCGACCCCCTCCCCCTTGTGGGGAGGGGCAAGGGGTGGGGGTGGGCTGCCGGTGAGATTCGCCAGCGTGAAGTCGCCGATGAGCTTGCCGTCCTCCTTCAGCATCGGCGCCAGCGTCATGCGGCCGGGCCCGGGCAGCTTGCAGGCCAGCATCCGGTCGAGCCATGCGGCCGCGCCCGGACCCGTCACCCGGTATTTTGCAAAGGAGGAGGTCTCCGACAGCCCGACGCCCTCGCGCACCGTCCGCACCTCGCGCGCGACATGCTCGAAATCCGTCGAGCGGCGCCAGGAAAACTCGTCCTTCACGCCGGCCGGTGCATACCAGAGCGGTACCTCCAGTCCGTAGGCAACACCCCATTGCGCGCCCCGCGCCGTCAGGAGATCGTAGACCGGCGTGGTCCTGAGCCCCCTGCCCGCCGGCAGTTCCTCGTTGGGGAAGCGGATGGAGAAGCGCCGCGAATAATTCTCGCGCACCTTGGCGTTGGTGTAGCGCATCCTCGCCCAGTCGCCGTAGCGCGCCACGTCCATGGCCCAGATGTCGAAGCCGGGATCGCCGTGGATCATCCAGTTGGCGAGCGCCAGCCCGACGCCGCCGCCCTGGCTGAAGCCGGCCATAACGCCGCAGGCGCACCAGAATCCGGGCAGGCCGCGCACCGGCCCGACCAGCGGGTTGCCGTCCGGCGCGAAGGTGAAGGGGCCGTTGATGATCCGCCTGATGCCGGTCTTCTGGAAGGCCGGGAAATGCCTGAAGCCGACCTCCAGGGACGGCGCGATGCGGTCGATGTCAGGCTCCAGCAGCTCATGGCCGAAATTCCACGGCGTGGAGAGCTCCGACCAGGGCTTGTTGGCCTTCTCGTAGGTGCCCATCAGCATGCCGCCACGCTCCTGGCGCAGATAGAGCTCGCCGTCGAAATCGACCGCATGGATCACCTCCCTGCCGGTCGTGCGGTTGATTTCGGCCACTTCCGGCATGTCCTCGGTGATGAGGTACATGTGCTCCATGGCGAGCACCGGCAGCTCCAGCCCGACCATGCGGCCGACCTCGCGCGCCCACAGGCCGCCGGCATTGACGACATGCCGGGCGACGATGTTGCCCTTGGCCGTGACGACCTGCCATGTCCCGTCGTCGAGCCGCCTTATGTCCTCGACCTTGGTGAAGCGCTCGACCTCGGCGCCGAGTTTTCTGGCCGCCTTGGCATAGGCGTGGGTGACGCCGGAGGGATCGAGGTGGCCGTCCTCGGAATTGCGCACCGCGCCGACGAACTGCCTCGGATCAAGGAGCGGCATCAGCCGATGCGCCTCCTCCGCGGAAATTTCTTCCAGGTCGAGACCGAGATAGCGGCCCTTGGCGACCACGCCGCGCAGCCAGTCCATGCGCGCCTCGGTCGCCGCGAGCAGCACGCCGCCGGTGACGTGCACGCCCGTCGCCTGGCCGGACAGCTCCTCGATCTCCTTATAGAGGCCGATCGTGTATTTCTGCAGCTTGGCGACGTTGGGGTCGCCGTTGATGGTGTGCATGCCGCCGGCCGCATGCCAAGTGGAGCCGGACGTCAGCTCGTCGCGCTCCAGAAGCACGGCATCGGTCCAGCCGGCGCGGGCCAGATGATAGAGCACCGAGCAGCCGACGACGCCTCCGCCGATGACGACGACCTGTGCGTGGGATTTCATGGTTTTCGATTCTCGTTCAATGGGGTGGAGGGTTTCGGGATTCCGGACTGTGAAGCGGAATGCGAGGCTCGTCGCGCCTCGCGTCGGCGTTCAGGCATGGATCCCCGGGTCTTCGCAGTTCGCTCCGCTCCTGCTCCGCCCGAGGATTGACGTCCTTCACGAACGTCAAGGCAAATCTCCCACATATC
>JAFKJW010000120.1 GCA_017305925.1 Hyphomicrobiales bacterium
ATCACATACCGGATAACGGACAGGTCGAGAGGATGAACCGGACCATCAAAGAGGCCACCGTCAAGCGCTTCCACTACGATAATCACGACCAGTTGCGACGCCACCTTCAGGACTTCATCGACGCCTACAACTTCGCCCGAAGACTAAAGACGCTCAAAGGCCTCACACCTTACGAGTTCATCTGCAAACAGTGGACTTCAGAGCCGGATCGATTCATCATCGATCCAATCCAGCAAATGCCGGGACTGAACACTTAGTGGTAAAGCTGCGCGACCGGAAAATTGGCCTTCCCGCTTGGACAATGTGCCGAAATTTCCGCGAGGTCGCTCAATTTCGCAAAATGGTTTCTCTCTAAAGTCTATGAACTTTGTAGGCTTATCCCGACAGCGATGATCGCTGGATTTTCGGGGCTGAGCGCTCCATTGGAAAGGGGTGAACGCATGAAAAAACTGCTTATAGCCGCCCTTGCCGGGCTTTCGCTGGCTGCATCCTTGTCGTTCGCCGATGCTGCCGACGACAAGAAAGTGGTCATCGCCTACCAGACGGGGCCCGTGCCGTACTTCGCCGGCATCGCCAGTGGCACGCTTCAATTCCGGCGCCGACATTTTCGCCGCCATCGCCTCGGGCGACGTCCAGATCGGCGACGTGGGGTCGAGCCCGTTCGCGGCCGCGGTGAGCCGCGGCATCGACGTGAAGGCGTTCTTCATTTCCTTCGTCTCCGGCGATGGAGAGGCGCTCGTCGTGCGTCCCGACATCAAAACGCCGGCCGACCTGAAGGGCAAGAAGCTTGCCGCCGCGCCCGTCTCAACGGATCACTACCAGCTCTTGGCCGTGCTGAAGCAGGAGGGGATTTCCGAGAAGGAAACCCAGGTCATCGCCATTCCCCAGCCGGAGATCGTCGCCGCCTGGAAGCGCGGCGACATCGACGGCGCCTTCGTCTGGGATCCGGCGCTGACCGAACTCAAGAAGGACGGCAAGGTGCTGCTCACCTCCGGAGACGTCGCCAAGCGCGGCGCCCCAACCTTCAGCGCCATCGTAGCCACCGGCGATTTCGCCAAGGAACATCCCGATTTCATAACTCAGTATGCACATCTGGTTGACGGCTACTTCAAGTCTTACCAGAACGACGGCGCCAACTGGACCGTCGACTCGGAGAGCGTCAAGCTGATCGCCAAGCTCCAGGGCAATACGCCCGACAACGCCTTCGAGCAGCTCAAGTCGACCGTCGGCGTGCCGCCGATCGAAGAGCAGGTCACGGACAAGTGGCTGGGTGGTGGCGACAAGAGCGGCGTGGCGAAGATACTCAAGGACACCGCCGACTTCCTCAAGGATCAAAAGAAGATCACCGCCGTCAAGGAAAGCTACGGCGAGTTCGCCGATCCGCAATACGCCGAGGCCGCCAGGACGCTCTCCAACTGATCGCCCCTCCCAAGGCGCCTACGAGGATGCGGCCGGTTCGCCGGCCGCGTCCTCCAGATGCGGAGAAATCCCATGCTACAGGTTCGAGAAGCGAGCGTCGTCTTTCCGACCTCCGACGGCAAGAGCGTTCATGCGCTGGACCGTGTGTCCCTTGACATCGCCCCCGCCTCGATCGTCGTGGCAGTGGGTGCATCAGGCTGCGGAAAGTCGACCCTGCTCAATGCGATCGCGGGCTTCCTGCCGCTGACCGAGGGCTCCATCCGGCTGGACGGAACCCCGGTCATGCGACCGGGCGGCGACCGTGGCGTGGTTTTCCAGAAGGATACGCTGCTGCCCTGGGCATCGGTGCTCGACAACGTTGCCCTCGGCCTGCGGTATCAAGGCGTGGGGAAGCGGGAGCGCGCGGAGCGCGCCCGCGAACTTCTGTGCATGGTGGGGCTGGCGGACTTCGGCGACAAGCCGCCTTACGAGCTTTCAGGCGGCATGCGTCAGCGCGTCGGCATTGCCCGGGCGCTCGCCACCGATCCCAAGATCTTGCTCATGGACGAGCCGTTCGGCGCGCTCGACAGCCTGACGCGCGAGACCATGCAGCAACTGCTCGCCTCGGTCTGGGCGCAAACCGGCAAACAGGTGCTTTTCATCACCCACTCGATCGAGGAGGCGCTGCTGCTGGGGACCACGATCATCGTGATGTCGCCGCGGCCCGGCCGCATCGTGGCGCGCTTCGAGGCCGACTTCGTTCACGATTTCGCCCGCGCCGACGACATCGGCCCGATCGTTTCGGCCCCGCGCTTCGTCGAGCTGCGCGAGGAAATTCGCGCCCTGATCCATCATCCGCCTGTTTCGAGACATGGAGCGTTGCAATGACGATCACCACAGACCTGCCGCTCGACCTGGCGCCGACCATCCGCACGCGTCCACCTCGCCGGACGGCAAAGCCCGTCGCGGCCGAGAAGGGCACGGTGCTGATCGGCCTTGCCACCTTTGCGATCCTGGTCGGCCTCTGGTTCGCCGCCAGCCATTTCCGGTGGACGTCGCCACTGTTCCTGCCGTCCCCGGCCGAAGTGGTCACGCAGTTCCGTGCCGTCGCCACCGACGGATATGCCGAGGGTACGCTGCTTGACCATCTCGGCTCCAGCCTGTGGCGCATCGGCATGGCGCTGGCGATCGCCCTCGTCGTCGGTATCCCTCTCGGCCTGTCGATGGGCCTGAATCGCTGGATGCGCGGCATCTTCTCGGTCCCGATCGACCTTTATTGGGGACTGCCGCCGCTGGCCTACCTCCCGCTCATGATCATCTGGCTCGGCATCGGCGAGACGTCCAAGATCCTCCTGCTGACGCTTTCCACCTTCGCCCCCGTCTGCTTCTCCGCCCAGGCGGGCGTGCGCTCGGTGCCGGTCGAGCGCATAAACGCGGCGCTCTCGCTGGGCGCCAAACAGTGGCAGATCTTCACCAGCATCATTCTGCCTTCGGCGTTGCCCGAGATCCTGACGGGATTTCGCATCGCCATCGGTGCGGGCCTTTCGACGCTTGTCGCGGCCGAACTCATCGCGGCACGTTCCGGCCTTGGTTACATGATCATGTCGGCCGCCAACTTCCTGGCCACCGACGTCGTCTTCGTCGGGCTGATCGTCATTGCCGCCCTCGCTTTCAGCCTCTCCGCCGGCATGCGCTGGCTGGAACGCCGCCTCGTGCCCTGGAAGGGCAAGATCTGATCCTCCATCCCGTCAGGAAGGAAATTCTTGCGATGACCTACAAACCCGCTCCGGACCTCTACTGGTATCTTCCCACCCATGGCGACGGTCCTTATCTCGGTACGGACGAGCGCCATCGTCCCGCCACTCTCGGTTATCTCGGCGGGATCGCGCGGGCCGCCGACCGGTTGGGCTTCAAAGGCGTTCTGCTGCCCACGGGAACGCGTTGCGAAGATGCGTGGATCATCGCGGCGGCCCTAATCCCGCAGACCGAGCGGCTGCGCTTCCTCGTCGCACTGCGGCCGGGCAGCGGCACGCCGGCGCTGTTTGCCCGCCATGCCGCAGCCCTGGACCGCATTTCGGGCGGCCGTGTTCTGGTCAACGTGGTGACCGGGGCCGATCCGGCCGACCTGGCCGGCGACGGCAACAAGCTCTCGCATGACGAGCGCTATGCCCAGACCGACGAGTTCCTGACGATCTGGCGTCGTATCCTCTCGGGCGAGCCCGCCGATTTCGAGGGCAAATACCTCTCCGCACAGGGCACGGACATCTCGTTCCCGCCGGTCCAGAGGCCGCATCCGCCGCTCTGGTTCGGCGGTTCGTCGGATGCCGGCATCGAGGTCGCAGCGAAGCATATCGACGTCTATCTTAGCTGGGGCGAGCCGGTCGAGCAGGTGCAGGAGAAGTTCGATCGCGTCAGGGCGCGTGCGGCGGCGCAAGGGCGACGCGTCCGCTTTGGCTTACGCATCAACCTGATCGTGCGCGAGACGGAGGAAGAAGCCTGGGCCGCCGCCGACCACCTGATCAGCCGGGTGACGGACGACGTTGTCGCCGAGGCCCAGCACCAGTTCACCCATGTGTCGGAATCCGTCGGCCAGAAGCGCATATCCGCGCTGCATCAGGGCCGCCGCGACAAACTGGTGGTTGGGCCGAATCTGTGGGCCGGGCTTGGCTTGGTGCGCGGTGGCGCGGGCACGGCCCTGGTCGGCAGTGCAGAGAACGTCGCGGCCCGCATCCGTGAATATCAGGAGATCGGCGTGGAGACCTTTATCACCTCGGCCTATCCGCACCTCGAGGAGATCTTCAATGTCTCCGAACTGCTGTTCCCGCAACTCGGCATCGAAAGCGAAGCCGCCCCCGCCGAGCGCGGCTGGGACCTCGAATTCGGCCGCGGCGTGGCGCCGGGCGTGGTCGCGGCGCCGCCGCGGCAGCGGGCGGCAGGGTGATGGAGGCCGCGGTGCCACATCCAACGGTCGTCGGTTTCTCCGGGAACATCTTCCGCCCTTCGAAGACCTTCGCCTTCGTCAATCATGTGGTGCGCGAGATCGCGCACACCACGGGGCTAACCGGATCCAGCTACGACATCGAGGATTTCGGGTCGTCGCTGCCGCGGGCGCGCCGAGCCGACGAACTCGACGGGCAGGCCCGGGCCATCCTGGAACGGATCGTCGGCGCCGACATCCTCGTGGTCGGCACGCCGACCTACAAGGGCAGCTATACCGGTCTGTTCAAGCACGTCTTCGACCTGGTCGATCCGGCCGCGCTGCGCGGCAAGCCGGTGGTGCTCACGGCAACAGGCGGGGGCGACCGCCACGCCCTGATCGCCGAGCATGCGCTGCGCCCGCTGTTCGGCTTCTTCGAGGCGCTTTCGCTGCCCACGGCGATCTATGCCACCGACCGCGACTTCACGGACGGCAGGATCGCCTCGGATGCCGTCCTGCTTCGCGTTGCGCAAGCCGTCGATCAGGCCGCAAATATGCTGAAAACGTCAGGCAGCTTTTCGATCGCCGCCGAGTAATCTTTCAGATCAGCAAAAGCGAATCGCGATGTGTCGTGCGGCACATGCGATCGAATGCCCTAAAGCGGCGGGTAAGTTCGCAGCGGGCTCCCCCCATGCCCATGCGGTGGCATGGCATTCACGGAGCTGTCTCTCCGATGGTCCGAAGCGATACAATACGCTGCGAGCTTAGGGGCTATGATGCCGTTATCGTCGGCAGCGAAGAACACCTTAGGGAGACGCCGTTCCAGCGGTGAATTCGAGTCCACCAGTGGATTGTCGCCCGCTATCGCCGTAGAAGTCACTTCCTGGCAATCTCCGCGTTTATAGCGCAAAGGACGCACGCGCCGTTCCTTGTACGCAATCGACCCTGCAGGCCGTCCTTTCGCGGATCATTTTTTGTCCAGCTGCATCCGGCAAGCCGTGCAAATCCCGCTCCGCTGAGGCAAGGAACAGCCGGGCCAGAGCAGAGGCGCCTGCTGCGCCAAGAGGAGCGACTTGGCGACACGATACTCAGAAAGCAGCTATCCCGAGCATAGGATTGCGGCAAGCGAGGAAAATTAAGCATGCGCATCCCCTGAAACCGCCGTTAAAGTCTATTATTGTTATGGACTAAGAGGAGAAAGCCATGCCGGTACCGGAATTCACGAGCCGAGCCGACATTTGCAGCCGGGCACTCCGGCGGCCAATGACGTAAGCGCCGCGGCCCACGTGCGAGAGCGTCGCCAGCCGCCCAATCCATCGGCTTCGCGATCGTCCCGTATCGGGATCCCCAGCTTCGACCGAAGAGCCGACTTCGTTTGACGCCTGATTCGTAACGGAAATCCTCGTCATGAGGCTTGTATATCATGTTTATAAACTTTATGCCTGTTGAGCGCTTGGCCTTGGCTGTGATCAGCCCAGCGTTCCGGCGACCAATGGATCGCTGCTCCCCGCAGCGAAATGCCGGAGTAGACATCCACCAATGCTCACCAGAAAAGGCAAGTACGGCCTCAAGGCGCTTGTCCATCTCGCACATCTGCCGCCAGGAACGCTGGCGTTCGTCAGCGACATCGCCGTTTCAAACAACATCCCGAAGAAATTCCTCGACGCGATTCTCGGCGAATTGCGCAACGCCGGCTTCGTTCAGAGCAGGAAAGGAAAGGTCGGAGGGTACCGACTGGCGAGGCCTGCGACCGAAATCAAGATTGGACATGTCATACGGGTCCTCGACGGGCCGCTCGCTCCGTTTCCGTGCGCGAGCCGGACTCAGTACCAGCGCTGTGACGATTGCGATGAAGCGACATGTCAAGTCAGGCACATGATGCTCGAGGTGCGCACCGCGATCGCCGCGGTGCTCGACAGTCGCAGCCTGGCGGATATGCGCGACGCCACGAACGACGACGTCCTGCTGGAATTGAAGCAACAGGCCTAAGCGGCAGTCGACCGGCATCCATCGTCGGGGCGTGGTCGTGAGCGACCGTCCCCGCAAATCGATCGTTATCGTCGGCGGCGGAGCGACCGGCGTCATTCTTGCGGCGCATCTGATGAGGCGCAGGGACGACGGCTTCCGCGTCACCTTGATAGAGAAGCGCGAGGAGGTCGGAAGAGGCCTCGCATATTCGACAACCCTGCCGAGCCACCGCTTGAACGTCATCGCGGAGCGGATGAGCGCCTATGCCGATGATCCGCTCCATTTTTCGCGATGGTTCACGGCCGAGCATCCCGACGCCATAGGCGCTTCGCAATTCTTCGCCGAGAGATCGGAGTACGGGCGCTACCTGTCCGAGCTCTTTGCCGAGCTCTTGTCCTTTGAGGCGAGTTCGGGACGGCTACGGCGAATAGAGGCCCAATGCACGCGTATCCAACCCGCTGGTTCCGGTCTCGACGTTCAGGTTTCGGACGGGACCAGCCTTGCGGCGCACGCCGTCGTTCTCGCGACGGGACATGTGCTCGACGGGTTGTCCGAACTCGACGTAGCGACACGGCTTGATTCAGCGGAAGACACACCGGTGGACTCGCGATCACGCATCGTTGTCCTCGGCACCGGCCTCAGCATGATCGACGCTTGGCTAAGCCTTCGCCACCGCGGCCATGTCGGCGAAATAGTCGCGGTTTCGAGGCGCGGGCTGCTGCCCCATCCGCACGCCAGACAACGCAATCCGATCCGTCTCGACGTGGCGGACATCCCGCTCGGGACCGAGCTCTCCTACTTCGTCAGATGGTTTGCTGAGCTCATCGAAGAAACCGAACGGGCGGGCGGGGACTGGAGGGATGTGATCGACGGCATCAGGCCGTTCAACCAGCAGATCTGGCGTGACTGGCCGGCAACGGCAAAGCGGCGTTTTCTCGAGCATACCAAGGCTTGGTGGGACATTCACCGACATCGAATTCCATCTGGCATTTACGCCGAGGCCGAGAAGGCGCTCGCCGCCGGCGACCTGAAGCTCCTGGCCGCGAAAGTGGTGGGGTGCAGAAAGCTAGACGACGGCTCGATCGAGCTGTCGCTGCGCCGCCGGGGCGCTGCCGCTGTGGACGTCCTGAGTTGCAGCCGGGTCTATGATTGCAGCGGGTTCGTCAAGGACGTCTCCCGTACAAGCACGGAACCGCTCCACTCGCTTTTCCAACAAGGCTTGGCACGAACCGACCCCCTTCGGATCAGTCTCGATGTCACGCCCGATTGCGCTGTCGTTGACGCCGCCGGGCGACCGTCTACAAAGCTATTCGCAGCAGGGCCACTGACGCGAGGAACGTTTTTCGAGGTTGATTCCGTACCGGACATACGGCTCCAGGCCGCCCGCCTGGCGGAGATCGTCACCAGATAGCCGACACCTCGGCGCCCGGTTGCAAACCTGGAGCCAAACAATGACAGACCGGCCGCCGCCTCCGGGTTTGGTATGGATTGCGGCGCTGCTTTACCTGGCTATTCTGGTGACGCTCTGGATGAATTTCTCATGAAGTAGCGGCGGCGGCGCGACAGGCCAGTGCGCGATGGCATCGCCGGCGCATCTAAAGAAACCACGCCCTCGTTGCGTCTGGTTGCGATGCGCAGCGGCGTGACGACCCGCTCGCCGAACAATCGCATAGCGTCGCCGTCGTCGGTGCCCGACACCATGAACTCGGCGACCCCAGCATCGACATAGTCCAGAAACCATGCGGCGATATTCGCTGCCCTTCTCATTGGTTCCGCCACGACGTCCGGATCTTTCTGGCTTCCGCCATTGAAATAGACCGGCAATGCGAAGCTGATCTTCCTGGACCTTCCGTATCGGCCTGCGGCGTCGCGGACCCGCTCGATCTGTTGTCGAACGCTTTGGGCCGAACCGGGGGAAAGTTCGAAAACGTCCGCATGGCGGGCAGCCACTTGTATGGCGGAACCGGAGTCGCCGCCCATACGGAACGAAATCTCGCCGGCGCGCGGTCCCTTTTCGTGGAGAAACCCCTGTCGGAAGCTATGGAAAGCCCCCTCGAAATCGAACGGCCGGGTATTCGTCCACAGCCGCTTCAGAAGCATCAAATACTCGTCTGTCCTTTGCATCGCGGCGAGATGGCACGGGTGCGGCGCGCGGCCGTTATCGGGAGCGCCGTGCCCGTCGCCCAGGACTCGTACGACCAGCCGCCCTCCGATCCGTGTGTCGAGCTCCGCCAATTGCTGCGCTGCGGCGACGGGAGCGATCGCACCTGGCCAGTGCGTGAGGACAATCTCCAATGCGGACGACAAACGGGCGGCATATGCCGCCACGTCAAGGTTGGCGAGCACGCCGCCAGGTTCATGGACGACAACGCGCTCAAAACCAGCACCAGCAGCCTGGGCTAGCCTAAAACCCGCAATCGTGGGATCGGAAAAGAACGCGCCCGCCTTCCCGTTGGCTCCTGGGACGAAAGTGAACCCGATCGGCATCGTATTTCCTCCCTCGTTATTATGAAATGCACGTTTGATACGCGCTCGCGAAATACTCCTGGGCGCGTGCGGATCTGGCGACCTCAGGGCACCAGACCGAGAACCATCGCGGCAGCGAATGCAAAGGAGACGACGAACATGGCATAAGCGACGACTGTCGCTATAGGTTGCCCCGACGTTGTCGGTGTCCTTTTCCTCGAAGAGTCGGCAATCCGATCAATCGACATGGCAGCCTCCGATCATTAGTCTATGAAGTTTATAGACATAGATCGATTGCTATTTTGGTGGGCATCTGAGCACGCGATGCCATGTGCTCTCGAAATAGGAGAATTTCATTCCGATGGAGGCCGGGACGGATATACGCTTTAAACGGCCCATGGGTGGTAAGCCGGCTTTTGGCGCTCGACTTTCCGAATGACGGCGGCGGCAGACTGATCCTGCTAACTCCTCCGGTACCTCAATAAAACCTACAGGGATGGCTGTTGCGCCGGATACGACTGCGAGCGGTCGGACCGCGCCCTCGCTCCTGTTTCCGACCTGCGGCGGGTTCAGTAAAATACTCAATACTCTATAAACATTATAGACATTAGAGTCCGGCCGACCCATAATGATGTCCTTGCAAGCCGACTCTTCGCCATTCGTGTTCGTATGATCAGGAGGTGACGATGATGCAGACACTTTTCAGGCTGGTTCTTGAACGCGCCAAGGTCGCCGTCCGCTTTCACCGGAAGCGCTCGTCTGAGATTGTGGGCCAACGCGGATCGAAAGCCGCAGTTGAATTTCATCGTGTCGAACGGGACGAAAGCTTCTACTGGGGATCGGCGCGTTCGGACCCGGTAAGCCTAGATCATTTCGCATTTATGTTGACTTATAGCCGGCGTTTTCGACGTAGTTCCTGCACTCTGTTGGGGTGACGGCATCGAGGACATTTGCGATGGCGTTGTGAACGGTTTCGACACTTCGCTGGGCTGCTTGTCGCATCCAGTGCT
>JAFKJW010000121.1 GCA_017305925.1 Hyphomicrobiales bacterium
CTCGACGCCGTGCGCGCCGCGCCCGGCGTGGTGGACGTCGTCACCGTCGCGGACATCCCCGGCGAGAACCAGATTTCGCCGAGCGGCGCCAATGACGATCCGCTGCTGGCCGACGGCGAGGTGCTGTTCCACGGCCAGCCGCTGTTCTGCGTCGTCGCCGAGACGCGCGAGCAGGCGCGCCGCGCCGCCCGTCTCGCCAGTGTCGAATACGAGGAGGCGGCGCCGCTCGTCTCGATCCGCGACCTCGATCCCGCGAAGGACAGGCAGGTCTGGCCGCCGCTCGTCCTGAAGCGCGGCGACGCGGCCGCGGCGATCCGCACGGCACCCCGCCGCATCACCCGCCGCATGCTTCTCGGCGGGCAGGATCATTTCTACCTCGAAGGCCAGGTGTCGCTGGCGATCCCCGGCGAGGACGAGGACGTGCTGGTCCATTGCTCGACGCAGGGACCCACGGAGACGCAGCACATCATCGCGCATGTGCTGGGCGTGCCGAGCCATTCGGTCATGGTCGAGGTCCGCCGCATGGGCGGCGGCTTCGGCGGCAAGGAGACCCAGGCCAACCAGTGGGCCGCCCTTGCCGCGGTGGCTGCAAAGAAGCTGAAACGCGCGGTGAAGATCCGGCTCGACCGCGACGAGGACATGACCGCGACGGGCAAGCGGCACGATTTCGCGATCGACTACGATGTCGGCTTCGACGACGAGGGCCGCATCCTCGGCATCGACTTCACCTATGCCCTGAACGCGGGCTTTTCCGCCGACCTGTCGGGTCCGGTCGGCGACCGCGCCCTGTTCCACTGCGACAACGCCTATTTCTACCCGCATGTCCATGCGCGCTCGTCGTGCCTGTTCACCAACACGGTGTCGAACACCGCCTTCCGCGGCTTCGGCGGGCCGCAGGGCATGGTCGGCGCCGAGCGCGTCATCGACGAGGTGGCGTTCGCCGTCGGCAAGGATCCGCTGGAGATCCGGAAGCTCAATTTCTACGACGCGATGGGCACGGACACCGGCCGCAACCTCACGCCCTATCACCAGAAGGTCGAGGACTGCGTCATCCAGCGCATCGTCGCCGAGCTGGAGGAGAGCGCGGAATACTGGCGCCGCCGCCGCGAGATCGCCGCCTTCAACGCCGAAAGCCGCATCGTCAGGCGCGGCCTGGCGCTGACGCCGGTGAAGTTCGGCATCTCCTTCACCAAGACGGAGTCCAACCAGGCCGGCGCTCTGGTGCATGTCTATGCCGACGGCTCCGTCCACATGAACCATGGCGGCACCGAGATGGGGCAGGGCCTGCACATGAAAGTGGCGCAGGTCGTGGCGGAGGAATTCCAGATCGACATCGACCGGGTGAAGATCACCGCGACGACCACCGCCAAGGTGCCGAACACCGCGCCGACGGCCGCCTCGTCCGGCGCCGACCTCAACGGCATGGCGGCGCAGGACGCCGCGCGCCAGATCCGCAGGCGGATCGAGACCTTCGCGGCGGAGAAATATTCGGTCCCGCTCGACCAGGTCGAATTCCTGCCGAACCGCGTGCGCGTCGGCAACCAGGAGATAAGCTTCGACGAGCTGGTGCGGCAGGCTTTCGTGGCGCGCGTGCAGCTCTCGGCGGCGGGCCACTACAAGACGCCGAAGATTCATTGGGACCGCGCGGCGGGCCGCGGCCACGCCTTCTATTATTATGCCTACGGCGCCGCCTGCTCCGAAGTGTCGGTCGACACGCTGACCGGCGAATATGTGATCGAGCGCACCGATATCCTCCACGACACCGGCCGCTCGCTGAACCGCGCCATCGACCTCGGCCAGGTCGAGGGCGGCTTCGTGCAGGGCGCCGGCTGGCTGACGACCGAGGAGCTCTGGTGGGACGCCAGGGGGCGGCTGCGCACGCACGCGCCCTCCACCTACAAGATCCCGCTGGCGTCAGACCGGCCGAAAATATTCAACGTCGCGCTGGTCGACTGGTCGGAGGCCTATGAGCCGACGATCCACCGCTCCAAGGCGGTCGGCGAGCCGCCGCTGCCGCTCGGCATCTCGGTGCTCCAGGCGTTGCAGGATGCCGTCGCCAGCGTCGCCGGCCACAGGGTCTGCCCGCGCCTCGACGCGCCCGCGACGCCCGAGCGCGTTCTGATGGCGGTGGAGCGGATGAAGCGGGAGGCCGCCGCATGACCGCGCAGGTCGACCGGCTTGCCGCCTTCCTCGCCGGGCACCCGAACGTGGTGCTGGTCAGGGTGGCGTCGGCGCTGGGCTCGACGCCGCGCGAGGAGGGCGCCTGGATGCTGGTCGCGCCGCGCCGCATCTTCGGCACGATCGGCGGCGGCCAGCTCGAATACATGGCGATCGACAAGGCGCGGCAGATGATGCGCACGCCGAGCTTCCGCAAGATGGGCACGCTGACGCTCGACGTCGCGCTCGGCCCGGAGATCGGCCAGTGCTGCGGCGGCCGCGTCGCGCTGTCGGCGCGGATCGTCGACGACGCGCTTGGCGCCGAGCTCGTGGCGGCCGCCGAGGCGGAAGCCGCGGCCGAGCCGCATGTCTATATTTTCGGCGGCGGCCATGTCGGGCGCGCGCTTGCCGCCGCCATGCGGCTTCTGCCGGTCCGGCCGATCGTCGTGGAGACGCGCGCCACGGAGATCGCGGCGCTGCCGCGGGGAACCGAGTCGCGGCTCACCGCGGTGCCGGAGGAGGTGGTGCGCGAGGCCCCGGCGGGCTCCGCCTTTCTTGTCCTCACCCACGACCATGCGCTCGATTTCCTGATCGCCGCCGAGGCGCTGAAGCGCGGCGACGCGGCCTATGTCGGCATGATCGGCTCGAAGACCAAGAAGGCGACGTTCCGGAGCTGGTATCTGAAATCCGCCGGCGGCAGCCCGCAGGCCTTCGCCCGGCTGGTCTCGCCGATCGGCGGCGACGCGGTGCGCGACAAGCGCCCCGCCGTCATCGCCGCGCTCGCGGCGGCCGAGGTGATGACGGCGCTGACGCTGCACGGGGCTGGCGCGGCCTTGCCTGCACGCTCCATTTAACGCCGGCGATCGGCACTCTATTTCATGGTCTTTGGCGTCTTCGAGTCCGAGGCATGGATTCCCGGGTCGCGCTCTTCGCTCCGCTCGGGACGCGCCCGAGAATGACGACATGAGAAGTGTCCGCGCCTATCTGACGACCGTGATTGGCCGCACGACCCTTACCTTCGTCATTCTCGGGCGAGCCCTGAGCGGAGCGAAGGGCGCGACCCGGGAATCCATGCCTGAACGATTCCGCATCGCCAATGGTCACGATAAGAGGCGCGGCCTTGCCCTCGGCTAAGACCCGGGCAGGCGTCGCCTCTCACTCCTTTTCCTGCGTGTGCGATTCCAGGAACCACAGCGACTTGTCGAGCGAGCGGGAGAAGGCGGTGAAGATGTCGGCGGTGTCGGCGTCGCCCGCCTCGTCGGATTCGTCGATCGCCGCGCGCGCCAGCTTGGCGACGGTCGCATAGCGGTCGATCAGCGCGGCCAGATGGTCCTTCGTCTTGTGGATATCGGTCGGGTAGGGCTTCAGGCTGCTCGTCTTCACGACCTCCTGCGAGGTTCCGAGCGCCACGCCGCCGAGCTGCGCGGCGCGTTCGGCGATGATGTCGACATGCCCGTCGAGTTCGGCGCGGAAGCCGTCGAGCATCTCGTGGATGGCGATGAACTGCGGGCCCTTCAGGTTCCAGTGCGCCTGCTTGGTGACGAGCGCCAGATCGATGGCGTCCGCCAGCCGGGCGTTGAGCAGCTCGATCGAGGCCTTGCGGGCGTTGGACTTGAGGTCGTTCCTGGTGGGGATGGTGTCCATGATCTCTCCGGATGACGAATGCCGGCCGCGGGGACTACGGCCTGAAACAGCGTCGGCCTTTCAGATATGGGCATGCGCGGACCGCCGGCAAGCACGCGGAGCCGGCTATCGCCCGGCCAAGATGTCGCGGATCATGTGCTGGCAGCGCTCCGCCATGAAATCGAGCAGCAGCCGCACCTTGGGGTCCTGCAGCTTCTTGTGCGGGTAGACCGCCGCGAACTGGATCGGCACGGGCGGCGTCTCGGGCAGGATCACCTTCAGCCGCCCGTCCCGGATGAAGGGCTCGACCTCGAAGCGTGGCTTGTTGGTGATGCCGTGGCCGGCGAGCGCCCAGTCCGTCAGCACGTCCCCGTCGTCGGAATCGTAAGGGCCCCGGACCTCGAATTTCTGCGGGCCGTCGGCGGTCTGGAGCATCCAGAAATGCTCGCGCAGGCCCGGATAGCGCAGCATCAGGCAGTCGTGGCGGCTGTCGATCAGGTCGCGTGCGCTCGCCGGCTCGCCGCGCCCGGCAAGATAGGCGGGCGAGGCGACCAGAACGCGCTCGCAGTCCATGATGCCGCGCATCCTGAGGCTCGAATCCTCGATGTTGCCGAGGAGCAGCGCCAGATCGATGCCCTCCTTGAGGATGTCGACATTGTGGTCGGAGAGCCTCAGCCGTACCTCGATGTCGGGGTATTTCTCGTGGAATTCCGGAATGCCCGAGGCGATGAAGCGCCGTCCGAGCCCCAGCGGCGCGGTGACGCGGATGGTGCCGCGCGGGCTGCCCGACAGCGCGACGACCGCGGCCTCCGCCTCCACGATCGCGTCGAGGATCTTGCGCGCGCCCTCGTAGAACACGCTGCCGTGCTCGGTGGGCATGAGCTGCCGCGTCGTGCGGTTGAACAGCCGCACGTTGAGATGCTTTTCCAGCTCCTTGATGCGGTTGGAGGCGACGGCCGGCGAGATCCGCATGTCGCGCCCGGCGGCCGAGAGGTTTCCGAGCTCGACCACGCGCACGAAGACGGCGATGTTGTCCAGATAGGCCATGCGCGATCTTAAGCCGATTGCGGAGGCTGAACGCTAGTATTTTCGCGGATTTTTTGAAAGTGATCGATCACTACCCCTCTTCCGCTTTGCTGCGGCCATCGTAAGGTGCGGGCAAAGACGCGGGGAAAGATGAACGAATTCGCGATTTTCTGGGACTGGCTGAGTTTTGCCTCCCGCTGGCTGCACGTCGTCACCGGCATCGCCTGGATCGGCTCGTCCTTCTATTTCGTCGCGCTCGACCTCGGCCTGCGCCAGCGTCCGGGCCTGCCCGCCGGTGCCCATGGCGAGGAATGGCAGGTGCATGGCGGCGGCTTCTACCACATCCAGAAATATCTGGTGGCGCCGGCCGAGATGCCGGAGCACCTGACCTGGTTCAAGTGGGAATCCTACGCGACCTGGATGTCCGGCTTCGCGATGCTCTGCATCGTCTATTACGCCGGCGCCGACCTCTTCCTCGTCGATCCGAGCGTGCTCGACATCTCGGCCACGACGGCGATCGTCCTCTCGCTTGGCACCATCGCCGGCGGCTGGCTCGTCTATGACCTGCTCTGCCGCGTCCTGATCGGGCGGCACGACATCGGCCTGATGGTGCTGCTCTACGTCTTCCTGGTGTTCCTGAGCTGGGGCCTGACGCATCTCTTCACCGGCCGCGCCGCCTTCCTGCATCTCGGCGCCATCACCGCCACCATCATGTCGGCCAATGTCTTCCTGGTCATCATCCCCAACCAGAAGATCGTCGTCGCCGACCTGATCGCCGGCCGCAAGCCGGACCCGAAATACGGCAAGATCGCCAAGCAGCGCTCGCTCCACAACAACTACCTGACGCTGCCCGTCCTCTTCCTCATGCTGTCGAACCACTACCCGCTGGCTTTCGCCACCCGGTTCAACTGGGTGATCGCCTCGCTGGTGTTCCTGATCGGCGTGCTGATCCGGCATTATTTCAACACGCGCCACGCCAACAAGGGCAACCCGACCTGGACATGGCTCGTCGCGGCGATCCTCTTCGTCGCCATCATCTGGCTGTCGACCGTGCCGAAGCTTTTGACCGGCGAGCCGCAGGCCGCGCTGGCCGGCGAAGGACAGAAGCTGGTCGCCTCGGCCGACTTCCCGGCCGTGCGCGACACGATCGGCGGGCGCTGCGCCATGTGCCACGCCGCCGAGCCGTCCTGGGAGGGCATCTACCATGCGCCGAAGGGCGTGATGCTGGACACCGACGCCGGCATCGCCGCCAACGCCCGCGAGATCTATCTCCAGGCCGGCCGCAGCCACGCCATGCCGCCCGCCAACGTCACGCAGATCTCCGACAAGGAGCGCGCGCTCCTTGTTTCATGGTTCGAGGGCGCGCGGTGAGGGCGATGGACGTGCCTGACACGCCCCCCCTCTGGCCTGCCGGCCATCTCCCCCTCAAGGGGGGAGATCGGCAGTTGCTCGCTATCTCGCCAATCTTCGACGCAGCAGAACGAGCGCTGCCGATAAAGCTGCCGATCTCCCCCCTTGAGGGGGAGATGGCCGGCAGGCCAGAGGGGGGTGGGCTGCCGTCATGACCTCCCTCCTCCTGCGCGGCCGCACGCTCACCTTCCGCCGCTGGCCCGAAAGCCTCGACGACACCGCCGCCTACGCCTACGAGGAGGACGGCGCCGTCCTCATCCGCGGCGGCCGGATCCTCGCGGCCGGCCCCTTCGCCGACATTCGCGCCAAGGCGGGCGAGGGTGTGCGGACCGTCGACCATCGCCCGAACCTCATCCTGCCCGGCTTCATCGACTGCCACGCGCATTACCCGCAGGTCGAGGTGATCGCCTCCTATGGCGCCGAGCTGCTCGACTGGCTGAACAGATACACCTTCCCGGCCGAGGCGAAGTTCGTCGACGCCCAGCACGCGCGGCGTATGGCGCGCCTCTTCCTCGACGAGCTGATCCGCCACGGCACCACGTCGGTGGCCGCCTACTGCTCGGTGCACAGGCAGTCCGCGGAAGCCTTCTTCGCCGAGGCCGCGAGCCGCGACATGCTGACGGTGGCCGGCAAGGTGATGATGGACCGCAACGCGCCGGCCGCCGTCTGCGACACGCCGCAATCGGCCTATGACGACACCAGGGCGCTGATCGCCGAATGGCATGGCAGGGGCCGCCAGCACTACGCCATCACCCCGCGCTTCGCCATCACCTCGTCGCCCGGGCAGATGGAGATGGCCGGCGCCCTCTGCCGCGCGTTCCCCGACCTCCATGTGCAGACGCACCTCTCGGAAAACCACGCCGAGATCGCCTTCACCCGCGAGCTCTACCCGTGGGCGCGGGACTACACCGACGTCTACGAGCATTACGGCCTTCTCGGGCCGCGTGCGCTCTTCGGCCACTGCATCCATCTGTCCGAGCGCGAGGCCGACGCGCTGTCGCAATCGGGCTCCGTGGCCGTCTTCTGCCCGACCTCGAACCTGTTCCTCGGCTCCGGCCTCTTCGACTACCAGCGCTACCGCCGCCGCGGGCACCCGCTGCGCATCGCCACCGCCACCGATGTAGGCGGCGGCACGAACTACTCCATGCTGCGCACCATGGACGAGGCCTACAAGGTGATCGCGCTGAACGGCGAGAAGCTCAACCCGCTGCAATCCTTCTGGCAGCTCACCCGCGGCAACGCCGAGGCGCTGTCGCTCGCCGACCGCATCGGCACGCTGGAGCCCGGCACGGACGCCGACATCACCGTGCTCGACGCCCGCGCCACGCCGGTGCTGCGCACCCGCATGGAGACAGTCGGCTCGCTGGCCGAGGAGCTGTTCCTGCTCCAGACACTGGGTGACGACCGCGCGGTGGCCGAGGTCTATGTGGCGGGAAAGCCGGCGAAGAGCGACATGGCTTCCACGGGAGCGGCGTGAGCGCTAAAGGTCGCTCCGCATTTCTTTCCGGAGCGCCTGCATGACCGCTTTCGATCCGCGTGAATTCCTGACGGCGATCTTCGAGACGGCCGTCGCCGCCGCCGATCCGGAAAAGGTCGTGCGCAGTTTCCTCCCCGCGCGGCCGAAGGGGCGCACGGTCGTCGTCGGCGCCGGCAAGGGCGTGGCGCAGCTCGCCCGCGCTTTCGAGCGCGCGTGGGACGGACCGCTGGAGGGGGCGGTCGTCACCCGCTACGGCTATGCGGTGCCTTGCGAGCGCATCCGCGTTCTGGAGGCCGCGCATCCCGTGCCGGACGAGGCCGGCCTGCTTGCCGCGCGCGCGCTGCTCGACGCGGTCCGCGGGCTGACGGCCGACGATCTGGTGGTGGCGCTGGTCTGCGGCGGCGGCTCGGCGCTCCTGCCGTGCCCGCCTGCCGGCCTTTCGCTGGCCGACGAGATCGCGGTGAACGAAGCGCTGCTCGCGTCGGGCGCGCCGATCGCCGCCATGAACGCCGTCCGCAAGCACGTCTCGGGCATCAAGGGCGGCCGGCTTGCCGCCGCCGCGTCGCCGGCCCGCATCGTGTCGCTGGTCGTCTCCGACATTCCCGGCGACAATCCGGCGCTGGTGGCGTCGGGTCCCACCGTGCCCGACGCGGCGACCCGCGCGGATGCTCTGGACATCGTCAGGACCTGGAACCTGAAGCTGCCGCCGGCGGTCCTGCGCCATCTGGAGACGCCGGCCGCCGATGCGCCGCGCGCCGACGACCCGCGCTTTGCCCGCAACGAGACGCATGTGATCGCCTCGGCCGCCGTCTCGCTGGAGGCCGCGGCGGCGGAGGCGAAGCGCCGGGGCGTCGAGGCCGTCATCCTCTCCGACGCCATCGAGGGCGAGGCGCGCGATGTCGGCTCGGTGCACGCGGCCATCGCGCGCGAGGTGGCGCTGCGCGGCCGTCCGTTCCGCAAGCCCGTTCTGATCCTGTCGGGCGGGGAAACCACCGTCACCCTGCGCGCGAAGGGCAAGGGCGGCCGCAACAGCGAGTTCCTGCTCGCCTTCGCGATCGGCATTCAGGGTCTCGAGGGCATCCACGCGCTCGCCGCCGACACCGACGGCATCGACGGCTCGGAGGACAATGCCGGCGCCTTCGCGGACGGAACCTCTGTCGCGCGCATGCGCGCCGCGGGCGTCGACGCCAGGGCGGCACTTGCCGGCAACGATGCCTGGACCGCCTTCCAGGCCGCGGGCGGCCTCTTCGTGCCGGGCCCCACGGGAACGAACGTCAACGATCTGAGGGCGATCTTGGTGGGATAAGTCCCTTGGTGCGTCCTTCGAGGCTCGCCCGCCGGCAGTATCACCCTGCTCTCCAACGTTCCTGCGGGCTCGCGCCTCCGGATGAGGACGGATGGCACCAGCCTCAAAACGAGAAGCGCTGGCGCCAACC
>JAFKJW010000122.1 GCA_017305925.1 Hyphomicrobiales bacterium
CCCGACCAGGCGGGCGGCGGGTTGAGCCATTCGAATGCCATCGTTCCTCCGGAAGGATGCGGCGCGGTGAAGCCTCTATGCGAGCTCGAAGCCGAGCGGCCTGTCGGTCCTGACCGCGTCCAGTATGGCGAAGGCCAGCGGAAAGCGGTCGCGGCTGATCGTTGCGGAACCGGCTTCGGACGTGGCGAGCGTGTCCAGCATGCGAGCCGTGTCGATGCCTTCCACCGTTTCGCCGGCGAGCTCCTTCTTCATCACGTCGGAGACGACGCGGCCCGCGCCGAGAAAATGTCCAAGGCGGCTGTTGCGCCCGCCGCCCACGGTCACGTGCAGGTCGCCTATTCCCGCCAGGTCGAACGCCACCTCTCTCCGGCCGCCGAGCAGTTCGCATAACGCCGCCATCTCGCGCACCGCCTGGTTGAAGGCCGCGGCGGTCGGGTTCTTCGACTGCCCGTCCGGCCGCGCCCTGTCCGGATGGCGGGTCTGCATGGCGCTGACGCCGATGGCGAAGAAGTTCTTGAGCGCGGCGCAGGCCTCCACCCCGGTCACGTCGTCGCCGACGGCCAGCCGGTAATAGGGCGCCTGCATCAGCCCCGCGGCAAAGGCTGCCGCCGCCCGGTCGCGCGAGGCATAGATGCTGGCGGTCGGATAGCGGTTGGCGAGCTCGCGGGCGATGCAGGGTCCGCCTATGCCGATGAAGGCCTCAATGTTGGCGACGCGCGGCGGCAGCGTCTCGGCATAGGTTGCGAGCGTCCCGTCCCACCGGTCGAGTCCCTTGGTGACGAATGCGACCGGCTGCCTTCGCGTCAGGAGGGCATTGAGCCGCTCCGCCGCCCATCCGATGCCCGGGCTGCTCACCCCGACGATGATCAGGTCGGCCGCATCGGCATGCTCCGGCCGGACTTCCGCGTCAGCCAGCACTTCGACCGTATCGGGCAGCGGCTCGTCGAGCTTCGGATGCACGCCTCCGGGCTGCTTCAGCCGCGCGACGATGCCGTCGTCGAGCGGCGTGCCGGCGAGCAGGACGCGATGCCCGTTGTCGGCGGCGGGCACGGCAAGCGCCGAGCCCATCACGCCGGCGCCGAGGATCAGGATCGTGGCCATCTTTCGGTTCCCATTCCGAGCCGCCGGACTTGCCGAGGCTACCGCATCATCGCCGCCACGTTTCCGCCGTCCACGGTGATCACCGCGCCGGTCGACGTGCGGGCCTTGGCGAGATGGACGAAGGCGGCGGCCACGTCCGCGCCGGTGACCTCGCGCGCCACGAGGTTGCCGCGCATGTAGACTTCCGGGGTGACGCCGCGCGCCTTGCTGCGCTCCTTGACCATCTCGTCCGTCATCAGGCCGGTGCGGATGCGGTCGGCGTTGACGGCGTTGGAGGTGATGCCCGACGGGCCGTGCTCGATGGCGTAGTGGCGCATCAGCGCCATCAGTGCCGCCTTGGAGGTGCCGTAGGGAGCGAAGTCCGCGCCGGGGTTCACCGCCTGCTTGGAGACGTTGAAGACGAGAGCGCCGCCGGTCTTCTGCTTTTCCATCACGCGCACCACGGCGCGCGCCATGTAGTGATGGCTCCAGAAATTGAGATCGAAGGCCTTGCGGAACGTCGCCTCGTCGACGGAAAGCAGCTTGCCCTGGAAGGCCGCGCCGGCATTGGAGATCAGGATGTCCACGCCGCCGAAATGCGCCGCCACCTTGGCCACCGCGGCGTCCACGGATGCCGGGTCGGTGACGTCGCAGACGACCGGGAACGCCCCGATCCGTTTGGCCTCCCGCTTCAGCGACTCCTCGTTGATGTCGACCACCGCGACCTCCGCGCCCTCGGCCTTGAGCGCTTCCGCCACGGCGAGGCCGAGGCCGCTCGCGCCCCCCGTCACGACGGCGACCTGCCGGGTCAGCGGCCTCTCGACGTTCTTGGCGAGCTTCGCCTGTTCGAGCGACCAGTATTCGACGTCGAACAGGTCCTCCTCCGACAGCGCCTCGAAGCTCTCGATGCCCTCGGCCTTGGAGATGACGTCGATCGTCGCCTCGATCACGTCGCCGCCGATGCCGGCCGCCTTCTTGGTGGGGCCGGCAGCGAAGATGCCGATGCCCGGCACGTAGAAGGCGCGCGGCATCGGGTCGAGCATCTTGTTGATGCCGCCGACGCGCGCATTGTTGCGCTCGAAATAGGCCTTGTAGTCCGCGACATAGGCGTCCACCGCTTGCCCGACGGACTTGGCCCAGGTGTCCAGTTCTCCCGCCTTCGGCGCGGGCAGGGCGAGACCGAAGCGCTTGATGTGGATCACGTGCTCGGGCGTTGCATTGCCGCGGCTGATGAGGCTCTCGAGGTTTTCCGCGTTGCAGAAATCGAGGATCTTCTCGTTCGTGCGATGCTCCAGCACGAAGCGCTTGGGCATGCCCTCGACCGCCGTGGCGACCGCGATCGCGCCGCGGATGATGGGCGCGATTTCCGCGGCCGAGGCGAGCTCGCCTTTGGGCGGCGCGACCGTATAGGGCTTTGCCCGCCCCTTCGCCAGCCGCTTCTCCGCGCGGTCGATCTTCTCGATCATCGATTCGTAGGATTGGCGCGGGTCGTCCGACCAGGTGAAGATGCCGTGCTTGAGCAGGACCATGCCGGGCGCGTCGGGCTTGGCCTTGAAGGCGCTGTCGCACGCCTTGGCGAGGTAGAATCCCGGCATCACGTAGGGCACGACGATGAAGTCCGGATAGAGCTCGCGGATAAGCTCCTCGCCATGCGGCTGGTCGGTCAGCGAGACGATGGCGTTCGCATGCGTGTGGTCGATGTGCTTGAAGGGCAGAAGCGCGTGCAGGATGGCCTCTATCGACGGGTTCGGCGCATAGGGGTCGAGCAGGAGCCGCCGCTGCAGCATCACCATGTCGGTGTCGGAGAGCGTCTCGAACTCGACCATCGCCCGCAGCGGATCGAGCCGGACGGCGGGAAGCCCCGGCGGCTCGATCACGCCCATGTCCCAGCCGCTGCCCTTCACGCAGAGCACGTCGACCGTCGTGCCGTCCATCTCTGTGAAGACGGTCTTGACCGAGGTGTTGCCGCCGCCATGCAGCACGAGCTCCGGATCGCAGCCGAGCAGGCGCGTGGTGTAGGTGCGGATGGCGAGGTCGCGGTTGACGCCCTTGGCGACGTAGCCGTCGACGACGGACTTGAACTCAGCGTCCGACCAGCGCGATTTCATGAAACATCCTTTCCGGCCGGACGGCGGCGCGCCGGCCCTGCATTTGTTCTTCGGTTTGGCTCATGCCCGTGATGTCACAGGCGAATCTCGGTTTGGGCGTCAAAGACATGCACCTTGGAAGGCGGGATTGCAAAGCGCACGTCGCTGCCTTCGGGAAAGCGGGCCGCCTTGTCTACGATCGCCACGAAGGAACCGTCCGCGCCGCGGCAGAAGAGCTGGGCGTCGTGGCCGAGCCGTTCCAGGAGCACCGTCTTGGCGGACAGCGGGCCGTTCGCGTCCACCACGAGATCGGTCGGGCGCAGGCCGACCACCACCTTCTGGCCCGGCTGCGCGGCGACCGCCGCGTCGATGCGGACCTGCCCGGTGGCGGTGTCCACGGCCGCCCCTCCGTCGGCCGCCACGACCGTGCCCGGCAGGAAGTTGATCGCCGAGGAGCCGATGAAGTCCGCCACGTATTTGCTCGCCGGGCGGTCGTAGACATCGTCGGGCGAGCCGATCTGCTCGACCTTGCCGGCGCGCATGACGACGATCCGGTCCGCCATCGTCATCGCCTCGATCTGGTCGTGCGTGACGTAGATGGTGGTGGTCTTCAGGCGGTTGTGCAATTGCCGGATCTCGGTGCGCATGTGGGCGCGCAGCTTGGCGTCGAGATTGGAGAGCGGCTCGTCGAAGAGGAAGACGGCGGCCTCGCGCACCATGGCCCGCCCCATCGCGACGCGCTGCCGCTGGCCGCCGGAAAGCTCCTTGGGATACCGGTCCAGATAGGCGGTGAGGTTCAGCACCTCCGCCGCGCGGTCGACGCGCTTGGCGATCTCGGCGGCCGGAAGCTTCGCCACTTCCAGGCTGAAGGCGATGTTGTCGTAGACCTTCATCGTCGGATAGAGCGCATAGTTCTGGAACACCATCGCGATGTTGCGATCGCGCGGATGTACGTCGTTGACGCGCTTGCCGTCGATCAGCACCTCGCCCTCGCTGACCGTTTCCAGCCCCGCCGTCATGCGCAGCAGCGTGGTCTTGCCGCAGCCGGAGGGCCCGAGCAGCACGACGAACTGATGGTCGTCGATCTTGAACGAGACGTCGCGCATGATCGTCACGGAGCCGAACGACTTCCCGATGCGCTGATATTCCACGGTCGCCATTGGCTTCCTCGCTTCGCGTTTTCCCGGCCGGTGCCGGGCGTCAGTATTTCTGCCGGGTCGGCGTGATGACGATCTCCTGGACGATCGCCCGCTGCGGAAGCTGGTAGGCGTTCAGGATCAGGTCGGCGACGATGTCGGCCGAGATGCCGCCGCCGATCGCGGCCTTGTTCGCCTTGTAGTTGGAGAGCGTGGTCTGGTCGCGGACGCCGTCGAGCACTTCCGTGTCGATGATGCCCGGCGAGACGACGATCACGCGCACGTCGTGCGGCGCGAGATATTCGCGCAGGCTTTCGGAGACCGCATGGACGAAGAACTTCGTGCCGCAATAGATCGTGTGGTCCGGATACACCTTGCGCCCGGCGATCGAGCTCATCATGACGAGCGTTCCGTGCTTGCGGCCGATCATGCCGTTCATCACCGCATGGACGCTGTTCATCACCCCCTTGGTGTTGATGTCGATCATCTCGTCCCAGTCCTCGGGAGGCTGGCGGGCGATGTCGCCGAGCCGCGCCACGCCGGCATTCGCGAACATCATGTCGACCGGCCCGTGCGCGGCCTCGGCGTCCGCCACGGCGCCGGCGATCGCCGCGCGGTCGCGTACGTCCACCTGCCGGATGACCGCGTTCGGCAGGTCCAGCGCCTCCAGCCGGTCGAGCCGGCGCGCCATGAGCAGGACCGGATGCCCCGCCTTCGAAAAGGCCCGCGCCGTCGCCTCGCCGATGCCGGAACTCGCGCCCGTGACGGCGATCAGGGGTTTGCTGGCCATGCGTCCTTCTCCTCGCTTCGATCATGGGCGGGGGACCGCGGCCGGAGCCGCGGTCCCCCATGCTGTGGATCAACCCTTGAGTATGGTGTCGACCTGCGTCGCGATGTCGTCCATCGCCTCCTTGGCCGAGCCGTAGCCGCCGGCGAAATACTTGCCGAGGCTGACCGGGATCGTGTCGGAGGAGATCTGCGCCCATTCGGGGAGATCGGGCTCGGACCCCATATGCTTGGCGATGGTCTCGCGCACCACCGGCAGGTGGCGGGTCGTGCCGGCGCCGACGCGGGCGTTCGCCTTCACGCGCGGATCGTCGTAGACGCTGGTGCGGGTCGGGCCCGTGCCGCCGCCGAGCGCGGTGATGAGGGACTGCGTGTCGGCGCAGGTCGCCCACTGCATGAAGACCCATGCCGCGTCGGGGCTCTTGGAGTATTTCGAGACCGCGAGCGTCGACCCGCCCTGGTGGCCCACGCCGGGCGTTTCGCCGAAGGCGGTCTGGTCCTTGGTGCGCAGCGAGGTCGCCGCGGGCGGCACCGCCACTTCGCACAGGCCCGAGATCTTGGTCTGCGACGGATCGTCGAAATACGGGAAGAACTCGCCCCAGGAGAGCATCGAGGCGGCGACGCCCTGCGCGACCGCCTGGCCCTGGCCGTCCCACGTCCAGCCGTCCACGCCCGCCGGCATGCTCTTCTTGAGCTCGGTCCAGTAGGCCATCGCCTCCAGCCCCGCCTCGTCGTTGCCGACGAACTTCTTGTCGGGGTTGAAGATCGACCCGCCATGGCCCCACAGCATCGAGGTCCACTCGCATTCGAGCGAATAGTGGCCGGACTTCATCTGGCCCGCTATGCCGGCCATGGCCGGTCCCTTGGCGTCCATGATCGCCTTGGAGTTGCTGGCAAGCTCCGCCATGGTCGCCGGCGCCTTCAGGCCCAGCTCGTCATAGATGTCCTTGCGGTAGATCATGATGAAGATCGGGATGTCGTAGGGCACGCCGACCATGCGGCCGTCATACATCGCGATGCCGTCGACGAGCGCCGGCAGGAAATCGTCGATGTTGTAGTTCGGCATGGCGAGGTCGGTCTTCTGGAGCTGCTCGCGCGGGTCGAACACGTCCTGGCTGAACGACGCGGCCCAGCTCTGGTCGATATAGTAGAGGTCGTATGTGCCGAGCGAGGAGGCGACGTCGAGGGTGAGCTTCTGCAGGACCTGCTCGAGCGGCAGGACCTCGATTTCGACCTTGATGCCCGACGCTTCCTCGAAATACTTCTTGAGCTGCGAGTTGAGCGCGTTGGACGGCGGCGTCGATTCGGTCGCCAGCTTGAGCGTCGTGCCCGCGAAGGGTTTTCCGGCGTCCGCGACCCATTTCAGGATGTCGGCCGAAGGCTGGAGCGCCTCCTGCGCGGCGGCGGACGGCACGAAATTGAACGGCCCCCGATGCATGCCCATGCCGAGCGCGCCGGCGCCGAGGCCGAGCTTGCCTGCCAGCCGCAGGAAGTCGCGGCGGCCCATCTGTCCCTTCACCAGCCTGTCGGTCAGGGATGCCAGATAAAGTTTTCTGTCGCTGTCTCTCATGCTTTCCTCCTATATCCGCTGCCGGAAGTGGCATCGCGATATCCAGTAGCGCCGGCTTCCGGCCGGCTTCATTGCTCTCATTGCTTCAGCGAACCCATGGTCAGCCCCCGCACCAGATGGCGCTGGACGAGCAGGATCACGATGAAGGCCGGGACGATGGCCGCGGCGCCCAAGGCAGCCATGTTGCCCCAGGCGGTGCCGATCGAAGTCACGAAGGTGGACGAGACGACGGGCACCGTCTTCAGCCCGGTCTGCGTCAGCGTCAGGACGAAGAGGAATTCCGTCCACGAGAAGATGAAGCACAGCACCGCCGTCGCGGCGATGCCGCCCTTGGCCATCGGCAGCACGATGCGCCGGAAGATGGTCCAGCGCGAGGCGCCGTCGAGCAGGGCGCTCTCGTCGATCTCGGCCGGAATGTCGTCGAAGAAGCTCTTCAGGAGCAGGACCGCCAGCGGCAGGTTCATAAGCGCGTGGACGAGGATGACGCCGGTATAGGTGTCGAGCAGGTTGAACTGCTTGAAGATGAAGAACATCGGGATCGCCACCGCGACCGGCGGCATCATGCGCGTGGAGAGCACCCAGCTCACGAACTGGTGCCGCCCCCTGAAAGCCATGCGCGAGAGCGCGTAGGAGGCGAGCGTCGCGACCGCGATAGCCAGCACGGTCGACAGCGAGGCGACCACGATCGAATCCCACAGGCGCGGCGCCATGTAGAAATTGCCGCCGCCGGGCGTGACCGCCTCCTGGTTGCCGAAGTCGAAGCCGAGCGAGATGCCGAACACCTGCTCGAAATTGCGCACGGTCGGCTGGAAGTCGAAGAAGATCGGCGGCCAGTTGAAGATGTCCTTGGCGTTGCGGAAGGCGACGGACGTCCAGAAGTAGATGGGGAAGAAGAAGAGGCCCACCACCGCCCACCCGGCGATGGTCCGCGTCGTGCGGGCGAACGCGCTCTGGTTCATGTCACCACCTCACCTTGGCGAGACGAATGAAGACTTCCGCCAGGACCATCACGATGATCAGGCTGGTCAGGCTGAGCGTCGCGCCGTAGCCCCATTTCAGGAAGGAGAAGGTCTGCTGCCAGGCGTAGTAGCTGAGCGTGTAGGTGGTCGTGCCCGGCCCGCCGGAGGTCATCGTGAAGACGTAGTCGAAGACGCGGAACAGGTCGATCCCGCGCAGCAGCACGGCGACGGCGATCACCCGCGACATCATCGGCAGCGTCAGGCGGCGAAACATCTGGAACGAGGAGGCGCCGTCGATCATGGCCGCCTCGAAGGGCTCGGCCGGCAGCGAGCGCAGGCCGGCCAGGAAGATCAGCACCATGAACGGCGTCCACTGCCAGATCTCGGCGAGCAGGACGCCCGCCAGAGCGGTGCTCGACGTCGCCAGGATCGGCGTCGACTTGTCGAGAAGCCCGAGCCAGTTCAGCAGGTAGGTGACGACGCCGAATTGCGGGTCCTGCAGCAGCAGGAACATCATGCCGGCAATGGCCGGCGGGATGACCAGCGTCATCGACAGGACGGCGCGCAGCGCCCCGAAGCCGGGCAGCTCCGCGTCGAGCAGCAGCGCGATCGCCATGCCGAGCGCCAGCTCGATGACCAGCGCCACCGCGAAATAGGCGAAGGTGACGCCGAGCGAGCCCCAGAAGCGGGCGTCGTTCCAGAGCTGGACCCAGTTGTCCACGCCGACGAACTTGAGCGAGCGCGTGCGCGGCATGAATTCGTGGACGCTCAGCCAGACATTGTAGAAGAACGGATAGACGGTGAAGACGATTAGCAGCGCGATAAGCGGCAGCAGCCACGGCCATGGCGAATCCGAGATCGCGATGCGCTTCACCTGTGCCACGGACATTCTGTCTCGCCTCCCGGTCCCGTTCCGTCTCGCGGCCGTCCGGCCCCCTTGATCCTTCCGCGGAAGCCCCCGGCCTCCGTTTTCAGCCTTGCCGTCTGCGCGATCCGCCTCCCGTCATGCGGCGTTCCTCCTGCGGCGGGCGTCGAGAATCCGGTCGGCGACCTCGACGAAGCCCCAGAACGCCAGCGCGGCGGCGAGGGCGGCGGGGACGGCGGCGACGAGGGACGCCGACGGTTCGTTCACCATACGATGCGCCACCTGCGCCAGCAGCGAAGGCAGGAGCGCGAAGAGCAGCAGCCATCCGGCCGATTTGTCGCGGTCATGCAGGCGCTTCGCGCTCAGAGCGAAGCCGATCCAGATCGCCGCCAGATACAGCACGGGCATCAGGATCATGACCAGGAACGGGGCCGGACCCAGAAGCATCATCAGGACGAAGACGGCGACCGGCAGCAACGCGGCGATGGCGATCACCGCATACCAGAACGGCAGCCGCGGAAGCCGGCCGGCCAGCGAAAACAGCACCTGCGAAAGATTCAAGCATGCCCCCGACGGCGTCGAG
>JAFKJW010000123.1 GCA_017305925.1 Hyphomicrobiales bacterium
GTGGGTCTTCCCCCATTTGGGCAGCCATCCCTGACGAACATCTCGTGAATGAATTCGAAGGAGGCTCCCCCTTAAGCGCCACGCCCGTGACATCTGCCTCGTCGCTCAGAAGGTCCCGCCGCAGCTTCGCCCAACTCATCGACGCCCAATCTTGCCGCCGGCGAAGCTCGAAAAGAGGATGTCAGGCTCGCCCAACAGCACGATTCATTGCCCCGGCTCGCTGAGCCGGGGTGATGCCGCTGGCGCGATGCCCGATGCAAGGGAGGCTGCGCCGCGGCCGGGATCCCATTTTAAGACGGCTTGTCAACGCGCCCTTGCATCCGGCACGCTTCGCGGCGGGCGGATGGCATTGCCGTCGCCATAGGGCAACGGAGGGTCAGCGACAGAAAGGACCAGGCGGGAAGCGCGCCAGGTGAAGGATCATGGAGAAAAGCGAAATCGAAGAGTTGCGAGCCAAGGTGGGTTGCGCCGCGCTGCTCCAGCAGGGTGGTTGGAAGGTCGATGTGAAAGAAAGCACGCGGCGCGCCGTCAAGTACCGTCGCGATGCCCAGATCATCATCGTCATTCACAACGATCGCGGCTGGTTCGATCCCTTGTCGACCGCGAAAGGTGACGTGTTTGATTTGGCCGGGCATCTGGGCGCGCAAAGCTTTCCGCAAGCCTGCGAACGGGTCGCGGCGCTTGTCGGTTTTGTGCCGAGCCCGCCTGCATGGCAGCGTGAGGCCCGGTCCACGCCGGTCGCGGCGGTAGCCGATCGCTGGCGCCGGCGGGGCATCCCACGGCTCGGATCCGAGGCTTGGCGCTACCTCACCGAGGTTCGCGGCATACCCGATACGATTGTGATTGCCGCCGTCGGACAGGGCACACTCCGCGAGGGCCCGCGCGGCAGCATGTGGGCGGCTCATGGCAACGACGATGGCGCTCTGCTTGGCTGGGAAGAGCGTGGCCCTGAGTGGCGCGGTTTCGCGACCGGCGGTGCGAAGGAACTGTTCCGGCTGGGTCCCTCGGCAGCGCCAAGGATCTGTATCACCGAGGCGGCGATCGACGCCATGAGCCTCGCGGCGATCCAGGTTCTGCGGCCAGACACGCTCTATGTCAGCACCGGCGGCGGCTGGTCGCAGGCCAGCGAGGAAGCCATTCGCCGCCTGGCCAGTCGGCGGAATACTCGTCTTGTCGGCGCGACCGATAACAATCGGCAGGGCGAGGTTTATGCGGAGCGCATCCGGCAGATCGCTGACGAGACCGGCGCCTCCTACGCGCGAGCGCGCCCGCGCGCCGGCGATTGGAACGAAGATCTGCTCGTGCTTCTCGGCCGACTTGCACAAGAGCCCCTCGCGGCGGCCGGGTGATCATCCGAGGTTGCGAACCGCCGGGGTGAAATCAGCCGGGTACGGTTTGCGCGGATAAGAGGTGAAGGCGAGAGCCGAGGGCCGGACAGGCAATGAGTGAGCGCTGCCGCATGCCCGGCCGGCGCGTCAAGGGAGGCTGCGCCCGCTGCGCGGCCCTTGACCCGCCGGACCGGAGAAGCGGCCGCCCCGAAGGTGTCTTCAACACCCGAAGGGAAGGACGGCCCCATGCCCATCTACACGATCGAGACCACCTACCACCTGCCGGTCTACCGCCACCGCTCTTACGAGGCGCCGAGCCTTGCCGAGGCCTGCCGCCTCGCTATCGAGGACGATGATTGGGAGGCGGAAACGCGCGACTATGAATCCGCCGGCGAAACCTATGTCACGGGCGCTTGGGACGGCCGCGACTGCGCCTATAGCGGCCCAGCGCTGCCCGTGCCGTCGCATTTCGACGAGACCGTGCAGCGCAAGGCGGATCATTTCGAGATCCTGCTCGGCCTGGTCAAGGTTCTGGCCGGTGCGGGCGATGCGAGACAGAGCGCTTATTGGGTCGAACGTGCCGCTTCGGCCGTCGCCAAGGCGGAGGCGATCCTTGCTGGTGCGCGCGATCCCGCGCCGGATGCGTCGACGCCCCGGCCACACATCCTGCTCTCCTTCGACGAGAGCGAGGTGCGCGCGACGATCGGCGACGTCATCGCCGGTGACGAGACTTTCGCGACACTCTCGGCCGATGCGATCGGCGACGACGATATCCATGCCGCTTGCGCCGCTGTCGCCGCGGCCTCCGATCTTTCGGAAGAACGCGGTTCGGCGGTGTTCAGGGCCGCGCTCGCCGCGCTCCGGTCGGTGGAGCGGCGCGCGATGGAAGGAAGGAAAGAAGGGGAACGGGAAAAGTTGGAATGACGTGCCGCATGCCCGGCCGGCGCGTCAAGGGAGGCTTCGCCCGCTTCGCGGCCCTTGACCCGCCGGACCGGAGAGGCGGCCGCGAAGGAGGGGTCAGAAGGGCTGAAGAGGATGGCGAACCGGAAAGGTGAGCCGCGCTCCGGCCCGACGAGGCTGAAAGGAGCCCACCATGACCCCCTCTTCGATCCGCAAGGTCTATCAAGGCGCCGCCGACCGCCGGCAGATGTTTCGCATGTTCGATCGGCACAAGCAGCGACCGAGCCGCACGGACGACGACGCGACCGCGCTATATGCGGGCGAGTGGTTCGAGATCGGCGCAGCCGAGCATGACTATATGTTCGAGATCCTGCCGCCATTGTCGATACGCGGCGACATGTTCGCGATGCGCGAATTCCTTACCGGCAGCGTCACGAGCGTGTTCTTCGAACTGAGGATCGACGGCCGCGTCCGCTATTTCCACGCCTACCTGTCCGGCGCCGTTCGCGAGAAGCTCAAGACCGCGGAGGCCGCCGCGGCGCTAGACCCGGACTATGAGCGCAACGTTACGGCGCTACAGGGCGTGCAGCCTGCCGATCTCAAGCCGTCCGACATCACGGCGCGTCTCGGCGCACCGTGGATTCCGGCCGCAGACGTCGTCGCCTTCGTCAAGGAGACGATGGAT
Source organism: Hyphomicrobiales bacterium (assembly GCA_017305925.1). Classification (GTDB taxonomy): domain Bacteria; phylum Pseudomonadota; class Alphaproteobacteria; order Rhizobiales; family Rhizobiaceae; genus Arvimicrobium. The sequence continues at coordinate 2,914 of JAFKJW010000123.1, forward strand.
GTGGAGATCAAGATTCACCACATGCCGGAGCTCGCGTCGTGGACCGTCGAGGCGCGGCAACTCGGCTGGACGGCGACCGGCACATCGGAATGGGGCACCGACCGACGTCACGCGGGTGAGCTGCTCGCCGACGCGCTCAACAGCCGCGTGCCGCAGATCTTCGACACGGTCATACATTGATTTCAGGCTGCGAATGATCGGCCTTCTATTTACTGCTCGATTTCAGAAAGACACATCACCCTAGCGCCCTGTTTCCCATTTATTCGCTGAAATCTAGGCCCACGTCCTCGGCTTCACCCTCTTCTGCCGAGAGATCACTAGCTAAGATTGGTATGTCGCCCGCCAGCAGCCTGTCCTTACTGAGCAGGCCAGCATCTTCCAACGCCTCCATGTCGGGTAGATCACGCAGCGTGTCGAAGCCGAAGTGAGAAAGAAATCCCTTCGTCGTGACATAGGTGTAGGGCGCGCCCGGCTGCGGCGATCGCGGCCCGGCAGCGATGAATCCCAGGGAGCGCAGATGCCCGATCATGTCCCGACTGACTTCCTTGCCGAAGAACTGGCTGAGCTCGCCACGGGTGATCGGCTGGAAATACGCGATGCACATCAGGATCAGAGCGTCCGACTGCGACAGGGGCTTCGTCTCGGCCCCAAGGCCAGTGGCCGCACGGACCGCATCCGCGAAACCCTTCTTCGTGCGATGCTGCCAGCCGCCGGCGACGGCCACGAGCTCATAGGGGCGGCCGCGCAACTCCCCGCGGATATCGTCGATGATCAGGTCGAGATTGCAGCCACGCCCGACGACGCGGGCCAGCACCTCCCGGCCGACCGGCTCCGGCGAGGCGAAGATCACCGCCTCGATCCGGCCCATCCATTCACGCCAGCGCAGCTCGACCGGCAATTCCGCGAGCTCGATATCGAGTCCCTCCTCGCGCCGCGCCCGCTTCGCCATGGTCTAAAGCCCGTAGAGCCGGAAGGCAGGCCGGCCGGAAAGCTCGCGCACCGCGCCCAGCGTCTCGAGGCGCTCGAACAGACGTCGGGCGCCCCAGCGCGACAGGCGCGCGGTTTGCAGCGTGCCTGGCACGGCATCGTCGTCGAGTAACAGCCGGATCGCCTCCCCTGCTCCTTTCGCGCGCAACTTCGGCGCCACGGCTTCGAGCCGGGCCGCGCGGCCGGCGAGTTCACCTGCGAGGCGGCAGGCCTCGGCCGCCGCCTGTGCGAGCGCGACGCAGACCGCGCGCTGGAACCCTTCTCCTCCCGGTCGAATCCGGCCACGGCCGCCCTCGGCTCGGAAGGCGTTGCTGCGCGCCTGCGCGACGAGGATCGGCACCGGCAGCGGCCAGCGCAGCCGCAGCGCCAGCACGTGGTCGGCGAGCCACCAGCCGAGCAGCTCGGCGTCGGGCCGCAGCGCCTGAACGTCGCCGGCGATAGCGGCGGCGGCGAAGGGCGCGGGAGCTCCGCTGCGGGCAAGATCGCCGACGCGATCCGCCAGCGGCGCCAGCTCGTCGTCCCAGCGCAGGCCGAGCAGCCCTACCGTCGATCGCAACGTATCCAGATCGAGCCTAGGCGAGCGAGCGGCGAGACGCTTCCAGGCGGCGAGAATGTTGCCTGCAGGGCCAGGATCGTCGCCGGTCTGACGCAAATGCCAGGTATCGCGCAGGGCCGCCTCGTCCTCGGTCCGGCCAGCTACGGAGACCGCGGCGGCGGCGCATTTCAGGGCGAGGCGCTGACGCCATGCGCCGGCCCAGGGCGGATCGGACCGCACCAGATTATCCAGGGAATTCAAGGCGGAACCGGCAAAAAAGGCCGCCTCCGTATCGCTCGTCACCGTCCCGCGCGGCACCGCCCAGCCCGGCACCATTGGTGGCGGCCGGTCAAGCGCGCGGAGATGGGCGACGGCCGGAATCATGTTTGGAACATAGCCGATTCGTGCGCTTAATGCTACAATATCGACCTCAAAGCGCACGGCTTGTCGTAAATTATAAACGAACGATAATGTTGCATTATCGTTCGTTATATCGTATGGCCCGGACATGGCCGTTTTCAGCGAGCAGAAGCCCGAAAATCACCGCGCGCGACCCTCCGGACCGTCCCACAGTACGGCAGCGCAGGCATCGACCGAGCGCGCGGCGTCAAAGGTGCCCGCTGGTCTTCAGGGTTTCGGCCAAGCTTGCGAGCGGAACGGCAAGCGTCAGCGGGCGATCCTTCAGCGGCTCGGCGCCGTAGCTCGCGTACCAGTTTACGGCCCGCTCGCCCTTGGCGTCGATGATCATCAGGACGCCGCCAATCTCGTCGGTGACGCGGATGCAGCGCAGCGCGGCTGCCAGCAGAAGCTGGCCACCAAGCCCCCTGCCCGCCATCGACTTGTCGACCGCCAGCCGCGCCAGAAGAAAGCCCGGCACATTGTGGCGCGCCAGTCCCTTCGTCGTTGCGGCCGAAACAGCGTCGTGTTCAACGGCCGCCGGCGCCAGGCTGTAGAAACCGAGAATCCTGTCCGGCGTGTCGTCGGCGATCGCGCAGAACGTCTTCACCGCATTCTGCTCGTGCCCCTGGCGAGCGAACCGCTGCAGAAATGCGTTCATATCGTCGTCACCGCAATCAAAACCTTTGCGGTCATGCGATCTGGCGATCGCCTCCTCGTGCCAGGGCGGCAGGCTCACAGGGCTTTCGGAAGCGCGGCGGCCGCCGCACGCAGCTTGGCGTTCGGCTTTGGAGGATTGTCGAGAAGCTCCAGGATGCGATCGAAATCGCGCTCCGATACCTTGATCGCATCGGCTTCGGCGATGACGCTCTCAGCTTCGCGTAACGCGGACTGGGTGACGAAGCTGGTGAGATCGGTATGGCGCAGCGCTGCGGCCCGCAGCAGACGTGCCTTCACCTCCGGCTTCACCCGGATGTTCATGCGATCGGTATCGTCAAGGGCTGCGCGCGCCATGGCTTCGTTCCCGAAGATGCCTGTCCAAGCTAGATACTCTCGAAAACACACGGTTGCAAGTCTGTACGCATTGAATGCTTACAAATGAAAGGCGTCGGCATGACTTCAGACGAAAACGACCTTCCCGACATCATCGACGTCGTCATGGAGATGGGCCGCGTGCCGGAGGAGCCGCCGGTGCAAGCCCCCTCCCCTCCCCTGCCGATGGCAGCGAAAGAAACTGGACGTCTCCCCGGTCACCTGGAGGCGCTCGCCGGCCGCGCCCGCGACTATGTCGAAGCGGCGAGTTCGGCCAATACGCGGCGTGCCTACGCGTCCGACTGGCGCCATTTTGCCTCGTGGTGCCGTCGCCAGCGCATCGAGTTGCTTCCCCCCGATCCGCAGGTGGTCGGCCTCTACATCACAGCCTGCGCCTCGGGAAAGGCGACCGGCGACAGGAAGCCGAACTCCGTGTCGACCATCGAGCGCCGCCTCTCGTCATTGACCTGGAACTATGCCCAGCGCGGCCAGCCGCTCGATCGCAAGGATCGCCATATCGCCACCGTCATGGCCGGTATCCGCAACAAGCACGCCTCCCCTCCCCGGCAGAAGGAGGCGGTGCTGCCCGAGGATCTGATCGCCATGCTGGAGACGCTCGACCGCGGCACCCTGCGCGGGTTGCGTGACCGCGCGATGCTGCTGCTCGGCTTCGCGGGCGGCCTGCGCCGCTCCGAGATCGTCGGCCTCGATGTCGGCCGCGACCAGACCGAGGACGGCCGCGGCTGGGTCGAGTTCCTCGACAAAGGCATGCTGGTGACCCTGCGCGGCAAGACCGGCTGGCGCGAGGTCGAGGTCGGACGCGGCTCGTCGGACGCCACCTGCCCTATCGTGGCGCTCGAGACCTGGCTGAAATTTGCCCGCATCGCGCATGGCCCGCTGTTCCGCCGCGTCACAGGCCAGGGCAAGGCGGTCGGCGCCGACCGACTCAACGACCAGGAAGTCGCCCGTCTGGTCAAGCGGACCGCGCTCGCCGCCGGCGTGCGCGGCGATCTGCCAGAGGGCCAACGCGGTTTGATGTTTGCCGGCCATTCGCTGCGCGCCGGCCTCGCCTCATCGGCCGAGGTCGACGAACGTTATGTGCAGAAGCAACTCGGCCATGCCTCCGCCGAGATGACCAGAAAATACCAGCGCCGCCGCGACCGGTTCAGGGTCAACCTGACAAAGGCCTCAGGGTTGTAGAATAGCCCCCTCCCCTTCTCGCTCGATTTGGATGTGGTCAGGTCTCCTTAGGCGCCGATAACGCCCCATTAAGCACAGCCAGCGCGGTGTCCAGACTGTCGGCGGCGGAAGCCTGAAAGTCAGGCATGATCATCAGGTCCGCGATCGCGCGGTCGACAAACTCGGGATTCAGCTTTTCTAGACGTTCCTTGGTTCTGGAGACCTGGTCCGGGAAAGCTCGAAGAGCGTTGACTACAGGCTCCAATTTGAACCGTGCTGCGGCAGCAATATCAAAAATGTCGCGAGGCTTGGCTTCCGGACCTCGGTAGTAGACCTTCTTGGCGATAATCTCGGGAACGGTTTCGAGGCGGACCGCTCTGCCTTCCACTTCACGGATATCGAACGGCATCTGAGTCAGCGTACCGGCAACGATGAAGTCGATCTCTCCCACGTTCTCGAAGGCGAATTTGTGAAAGCGAAGTCCATCGCCCTGATAGTCCGACGGCGCCAGATCAAGACGCAGGCGGCTTCTGGACGGATCGATGAAACCGAGCAATTGAGGATCATCGAGGAAAATGTCGATGTCATGGCTCTCACGATGACCGATCTGGATCATCATCGCTGTACCGCCACCAAACGACCATTCGAAATCGAAGCCGCCAGCATTCTCTCGAAGCTGCTCAATCAGGTCGACGGCGATTCCAAAAAGCCGTCGCCATTCGGAAGGGCGCCGGCTATCGCGTTCGTCCATCACGCAGCGAGCGGATAGCTCTCGCCGGACCAGGCCGAGAACGCGGCGGCAAAGGCCTTCAGGTCGGGCGCCAGGATTTGATGCTCTGCAGCAAACTCGATCTGTAGCGTCGGGGAAACTTCACCGAAAAAGGTGCTGACATGTCCCGGATGCTTTTTTGCCAAGTCGAGATCCGCAAGGCAATGCGCAAGTGCTGCGTCGTCCAGTTGCACACTGTGGGGCGCGTTCACGGTCGTCAGGACGGATGCCAAATGCTTGCTCATAATGGCTTCAAAATAGTCTCTTTTGGCCGATGACACAAGTTGCAGCCATACGCCCCGGGGGGACTCGTCACATTTGGACTACCCTTTGCTCGACTCTTCTTCATAACGCTGGGCCATTGGAGGGAGCGGGTTTTCGGAGAAGTAGTTGCCCATAGTCTGCGTGCAGGTCGTGGACAGTTCCGCCACCGCAGCGCCGTTGCCTTGTTTTGCTCGGTAGAACCCCGCTATTCATTCTAAGGGGCAGTGTGGCGGTAGCAGAAACCCATGTCGGAATAGATTTTGTGCGCGGAGTGGGGCAGCAACAAGCGTAAGGGCAGAAAGCCACTTTTGGGATCGATTTTATTCCCTTCACCTGGACAGAGTGGGATGGCTTACATGCGCGACCTCGCTGCCGCAGCATGCGACGGATCAATTCGCGACGTTCAATGTTCGATTGTCAGCCGTTTTTTGTGCGATAAAGGAGAGCAATATCAACGTGATACGAAGTTTGAATAGGGAATATAATAGTCGCGCCCGGGGGTCCTTGATCGTTAACCCTTTGTTAGCATTAAAATTCTTGACGTTTGGATAGAATCGAATGGATAATTGCGCAAATTTCCACGTCATCAGCATTTTTGCGAAAGTGACGTGCCGGAGAAACGGTCTTCGAAATGAATCAGTCAGTGCTCACGCGATTTGACCACGAGATTGCGCAGCAAGGTGCAAGGATTTCTAGTGCTTTAAATGTGCTGCGGATGCAGCAGTATCCACCGGACGCCAGAAAGGGACTTCGGAAGTTTCAGATCGCTGAAGTCGCCGATCTAATTGGTGTCACCCAAAGCCATCTGCGCCAACTTCATACGGACGGTAAGGGGCCTGAGGTGGAGGTCAATGCCGGGCGGCGTTACTATTCGGCTGAACAGATGCTCGACCTCAGGGAATTCCTCGAAGCCAACAAGAAGTCGGACAAGCGCATTTACGTTCCACATCGTCGAGCG
>JAFKJW010000124.1 GCA_017305925.1 Hyphomicrobiales bacterium
GCCGCTGGTAGTTCTGCGGCTCGGTGATGTCCTGGAATTGCCGGGTGGTGGCGATGGAATAGGAGATCGGCACGTTCTTGAACGTGACGGAATCGAGATTGAGCCAGACGCCCAGCACGCGGCCTTTCCGCCGGACCACCTACGGCCGCATCGTCTTCCGCAAGGATTGATCCGCATGGCCGAGACCGACACACCCGATGCCGCTCCGGCGGCGCGACGGCGGGCGGTCGCGCTGAGCCTTGCCGGGCTCGTTCCTTTCGTGGTGCTGACATTGTGGCTCTGCGGCATACAGGCCGACCATCCGTGGCGCGGCGCCACCATAGCGCTCCTGAAAGCCTATGCCGCCGTCGTCCTGTCCTTCCTCGGCGGCATACGCTGGGCGAGCGCGCTGCGCGCCGCGACGGACAAGGCGCCGCGCGACCTGTCGGTCAGCGTCGCGCCCGGCCTTGCCGGCTGGGTCGCGACGGTCCTGCCGCTTCCCTTCGCCTTCGCGATGCTGGCGGCGGCCTTCGCCGCGCAGGGCGCATGGGACGCCTTCGCAGCCGAGGAGCCGGGCTTTCCCGAGTGGTTCCGGCGGCTTCGCGTCTGGCTGACGCCGGTCGCGGTGGCGGCAATGGCAGCCGCCTTCTTCGCCACCGCGTTACAAGCAGCTTTCGTTCTCGCATCGCTTCCGTTGAAAACCGGCACCCACTTTTCGGCGCGATGCTTTATTCAGCCGGGCCGCAGCATCGGCCTGGCGATGGCGAAGACACGGTCGCGGCCGAGCATATAGGCGAAGAAGCGCTCCCAGCGGAACAGCGCGGCATAGGCGCGGTCCAGCACGTTGAGCGATCCCGTATAGCTGCCGAAGGCGGGCATGACGATGCGGTGGCCGTCGCTGGCGAAGCAGCGGCGGCGGACGGAGCGGCCGCGCCGCACGATGCGGGCGCACGGATGCAGATGGCCGGCGACCTCGCCGTCGAGCGCGCCGGCCGACGGCTCGTGGCGGAACGACAGCGCGCCGACCTGCAAGGCGCGCACGCTTTCGCCGGGCAGGCCGGCGGGCGCCTCGGGATCGTGGTTGCCGGCCACCCAGAACCAGTCCCGGCCCGCCGCCATCGCCTCGACCTGCAAGCGGAAGACCTCCGGCAGGCGCTCCGCGCCGCCGCCGTCATGAAAGCTGTCGCCGAGGCTCACCACGCGCCGCGGCTCGTAATCGGCGATCACCGCCTGCAACCGGACGAGCGTCGCGGCCGTGTCGTAGGGCGGAAGCAGCGCGCCGCGCCGGGCGAAGGACGATCCTTTCTCCAGATGCAGGTCGGAAACCGCCAGAAGCGAGGCGTCGGGGAAGAACAGCACGCCGCGCTCGTCGCAGACGACGCGCTCGCCGGCGAGCGTAAAGCCCGCGCGCGATCCCGCATCCCGAATGACCGCCAGAGCCGTCACGCCTCGCCCATCGCCTCCTCGACCAGATCCGCCGCTTCCGACAGCAGCATCTCGCCCGCGTCTCCGTTCACCCGCTCCTTGCCGATCTCCAGCATGATGGGGACGGCGAGCGGCGATATCTGCTCCAGATCCCTATGCATGATTCGGCCTCTGATCCGGGAGAGCATCTCGCCCAGTCTCCTGACATCGAGCAAGCCGGTGGCGGCATCGGCGCGCGTCGCGCGAAGCAATATGTGGTCCGGCTCATGGGTGCGCAGCACGTCGTAGATCAGGTCGGCCGAGACGGTCATCTGCCGGCCGGTCTTCTCCTTGCCCGGATGGCGGCGCTCGATCAGGCCGGCGATGATGGCGCAATTGCGGAACGTCCGCTTGAGGAGATAGCTGTCGGCCAGCCATGCATCGAGGTCGTCGCCCAGCATGTCCTCGTCGAAAAGCGCGTCGAGCGAGGGCTTGCCGGCCTTGAACAGGGCACCGAGATCGCCGAGCGCCCATATGCCGAGCGAATAATCGGTCGCCACGAAGCCGAGCGGATGGGCGCCTGCGCGCTCCAGCCGGCGCGTCAGGAGCATGCCCGCCGTCTGGTGCGCCAGCCGCCCCTCGAAGGGATAGGCGACCATGTAGAAGCGGCTGCCGCGCGGAAAGGTCTCGACCAGCAGACTGTCGCGTGACGGCAGCACCGATTTGTCGCGCTGCACGCGCAGCCAGTCCGCCACCTGCTCCGGCAAGGCCTGCCACCGGGCCGGATCGGCCAGCATGGCGCGCACCTGGGAAGCCAGATAGGTCGAGAGCGGAAACTTGCCGCCGGCATAAACCGGCACGCGTGCGTCCTGCCCGGTGGCGTTGGAGACGAAGGCCTCGGTCTCGCGGATGCCCTCCAGCCGCAGCACCTTGCCGGCGAAGAGGAAGGTGTCGCCCGGCGCGATCGATTCCAGAAAGCCTTCCTCGATCTTGCCGAGCACCGGACCGCCGCGCAGCGGCGTGCCGCGGCCGGCGCGCGCGTAGCGCAGCGTCAGATAGGGCGCCTCCACGATGGTGCCGACATTGAGGCGATATTGCTGGGCCACGCGCGGATGGGCGACGCGCCACTTGCCTTCCTTCGTCTTTTTGATGCGGGCATAGCGCTCGTAGCTCCTGAGTGCGTAGCCGCCGGTGGCGACGAAATCGACGATGCGGCCGAATGTGTCGCGGTCCAGCGATGCGTAGGGGGCGGCGGAGCGCACTTCCTCGAAGAGATCGTCCGCGTCGAACGGTTCGGCGCAGGCCGCTCCCAGGACATGCTGCGCCAGCACGTCGAGCGCGCCGTCGACCAGCGGCGGCGTATCCTGGGCGCCGAGATAGTTGGCCTCGAGCGCGGCGCGGCATTCCAGCACCTCGAAGCGGTTGGCCGGCACGAGGATGGCGCGGGAGGGCTCGTCCATGCGGTGGTTGGAGCGGCCGATGCGCTGGGCGAGCCGGCTCGCCCCCTTCGGCGCGCCGACATGGACGACCAGATCGACATCGCCCCAGTCGATGCCGAGGTCGAGCGTGGAGGTGGCGACGATGGCGCGCAGGCTGTTGGTCTCCATCGCCTTCTCGACGCGGCGGCGCTGCGCCACGTCGAGCGAGCCGTGATGCAGCGCGATCGGCAGGCCGTCCTCGTTGACGCGCCACAGCTCCTGGAACAGCATCTCGGCCTGGCTGCGCGTATTGACGAAGAGCAGCGTCGTCCTGTGGCGCCGGATCGCCTCATAGACGTCGGGAATGGCGTAGCGCGCCGAATGGCCGGCCCACGGCACCCGCTCCACGGAGTCCAGGATGGTGATGTGCGGCTTCGCCCCGCCGGCGACGGTGATGATATCGGCCATCGGGGCGGTGGCGTGCTGACTGTCCGGCAGGACAGAGGGGGGTGAAGCAATGCCAGCGTCGTGCGGATTCTGCCCCACCAGCCAGCGGCGCAATTCATCCGGCTCGGCGACCGTCGCCGAAAGGCCGACCGCCTGAAGGCCGGGCACGTATCTGCGCAGGCGCGCCAGACCGAGCGCCAGCAGGTGGCCGCGCTTCGACGTCACCAGCGAATGCAGCTCGTCGAGCACCACGTAGCGCAGATCCGCGAAGAAGCGCCGGGCGTCGGAGGAGGCGAGCAGCAATGCGAGCTGCTCGGGCGTCGTCAGCAGGATGTCTGGCGGCGCGAGCTTCTGACGCTGGCGCTTGTGAGGCGGCGTATCGCCGGTCCGCGTCTCGATGGCGACAGGCAGGCCCATCTCGGCGACCGGCTTGGCCAGGTTGCGCTCGATGTCGACGGCCAGCGCCTTCAGCGGCGAGATGTAGAGCGTGTGAACCCCGCGATAAGCCTCGCCCGGCCGCCGCTTCGCCCGCGCGGCAAGTTCCGTCAGCGAGGGCAGGAAGCCGGCCAGCGTCTTGCCGGCGCCCGTCGGCGCGATGAGCAGCACGGACCGGCCGGCCTTCGCGCTCGCCAACAGGTCGAGCTGGTGTGGACGCGGCGTCCAGCCACGCTCCGCAAACCATTTTTCGAACGGCTCCGGCAGGGCGGCGGGGGCGGATCGCGCGGTTTCGATGGATGTCTGGTCCGTCACGGCACAAGAACTAAAGCAGAACAACCGATCCGGAAAGATCAAAAAGGGACGGCACGGAACGATATGGCGGGCTGGCGTCAGGAGCGCCGCGCCACAGCGACGAGCCCTTCCACCGGCTCGCCATGGTCCTGCCGGATCACCCTGCCGTCCAGCGAAAGCACGGCGAAGCCGGCTTCTTCCAGCCGGCGGCGGATATAGGGTTCCGCGTGGGCGTGGCGGCGCGTGGGACGCAGCGCGAAATCCCCCTCGCCCGTGTGCCTTTCGACGGAGAAGGCGAAAAGCCCGCCCGGGGCCAGCATCGCGGCGGCCAGCGCGAAAACCGTCTCCAGCGCGCCGAGATAGATGAATACGTCCGCCGCGACGACGAGGCCGGCGGGATCGCCGCCGTAGCGCATGGTCAGCAGGTCTGCCTTCACCAGCCGGTCGTAGATCTTCTTCGACCCGGCCTTGCGCAGCATCTCGGCGGAAATGTCGTAACCCTCCAGCCGGCCGGCGAAAGGACGCAGGCGCTCCCCCATCAGCCCGGTGCCGCAGCCGAGGTCGATGACGAGATCGAAGCGGCCGGGAGCCTCGGCGCGGATGGCGTCCAGCAGCAGCTCCGGCGCGCGGTAGCCGAGCTTTTCCACCAGCGACCGGTCGAAGGTGCCGGCATACTGGTCGAACAGCGCCTCGACGAAGCCGCTCGACAGGACGGAATCGGCCGGCTCGGCGCCCGCCAGTTGCAGCTTCAGCGACGCGCCGACCCGGTCGGCCGGGTCGAGCTTCAGCGCCATGCGCCAGGCTTCGACCGCCTGCACGAGGTCACCCGCCGCCTCGTGAAACTCGCCGAGCCGGAACCAGCCGAAGGACCAGTCCGGCGCGAGCTCCAGCGCGCCGAGCAGCAGCTCGGCGGCCGCAGCATGACTGCCCGAGGCGAACAGCATCTGCGCATAGTCGGCGCGGCGGTCGGCGAGCAGGTGTCCGGACGAAGTCTGGAGCGGTTTCATGCCGGCCGAGCGTTATTCCTGCGGCCGTTTCTGCGCAAGCCCCCGGCGGGCGCCGGAGGGGCGCGGCGGCGTGAACGCCATGCCTGTCGAGCGATTGCCGGCAGCGGGCTTCCACATTGCGCGCGAACCCCTATCTTCGGGACATGCGCGCACGCGACCTGCTCAAGCCGAGGCCGGAGGGGCTTTATTGCCCGCCCGGCGATTTCTTCATCGATCCCGTCCGGCCGGTCGACCGGGCGCTGATCACGCACGGCCATTCCGACCATGCGCGCGCCGGCCACTCCCATGTGCTTGCGACGCGAGAGACGCTGGACATCATGGCGCTGCGCTGCGGCGAGGGATTTGCCGGCGCGACGCAGGCCGCACAGCTTGGGGAGACGATCACGATCAACGGGGTCGGCGTCAGTTTCGAGCCGGCCGGCCATGTGCTCGGCTCGGCGCAGATCCTCGTCGAGCACGGCGGCACGCGCATCGTCGCGTCGGGCGACTACAAGAGGAGCGCCGATCCGACCTGCGATCCCTTCGTGCCGATCCGCTGCGACGTCTTCATCACCGAAGCCACCTTCGGGCTGCCGGTATTCCGCCATCCGCCGGCGGCGGACGAGATCGGCAAGCTCCTGAAATCGGTCCGGCAGTTCCCCGAACGGTCGCATCTCGTCGGCGCCTACGCGCTCGGCAAGGCGCAGCGCGTCATCCGCCTGCTGCGCGACGCCGGCTATGACGAGACGATCTACATCCACGGCGCGCTGGCGAGGCTCTGCGCCTATTACGAGAGCCGGGGCGTCGGGCTCGGGCCGCTGGCGCCGGCAACCGTGGAGCCGGGCGCCCGCAAGGATTTCGCGGGCGCGATCGTGGTGGGGCCGCCGTCGGCCTTCGCCGACCGCTGGGCGCGGCGCTTTCCCGACCCGGTCGCCTGCTTCGCCTCCGGCTGGATGCGCATCCGCCAGCGCGCCCGGCAGCGCGGCGTGGAGCTGCCGCTGATCGTCTCCGACCATGCGGACTGGGACGAGCTGGTCGAGACCATCGAGGAGACGGAGGCGGCCGAGATCTGGGTGACGCATGGCCGCGAGGAGGCGCTGGTGCGCTGGTGCGAGCTCGCCGGCATTTCCGGCAAGGCGCTGCATCTCGTCGGCTACGAGGACGAAGGCGACTGATGGACCGCTTCGCCGAGCTTCTCGACCGGCTGGTGCTGACGCCGTCGCGCAACGGCAAGCTGAAGCTCTTGACGGATTATTTCCGCGAGACGCCCGATCCCGACCGGGGGCTGGCGCTGGCGGCGCTGACCGGCGACCTCGCCATCGCCGCCGTCAAGCCGGCGATGCTGCGCCAGCTCGTCGCGGAGCGCATGGACCCGGTGCTTTTCGGCTATTCCTATGACTATGTCGGCGATCTGGCCGAAACGGTCTCGCTGGTCTGGCCGGAGCCCGCCGGAGGGATGCGTGCCGACCGCGCCCCGACGCTCGGGCAGGTGGTGAAGCGGTTGCAGGCGGCCAGCCGCTCGGACGGGCCGCGCGTGCTCGCGGACCTGCTCGACAATGCCGGCGCCGCTGCCCGCTTCGCCATCATCAAGCTGGTGACGGGGGGCCTGCGCATCGGCGTGTCCGCCCGGCTCGCCAGGCAGGCCGCCGCCGATCTCGGCGGGGTCGACGTCGCCGAGGTCGAGGAATTGTGGCACGGGCTGTCGCCGCCCTACGTGTCCCTCTTCGCATGGCTGGAAGGCAGTGCCGAGAGACCGGCCGGCGCGGCGAAGGCGCCTTTCCGGCCGGTCATGCTGTCGCACGCGGTGGAGGAGCGCGATCTCGAAAAGCTCGACCCCGCCGACTACGCGGCGGAATGGAAGTGGGACGGCATCCGCGTGCAGGCGGTCTCGGACGGCGGTGTGAAGCGGCTCTATTCGCGTACCGGCGACGACATTTCCGGCGCCTTTCCCGACCTTGTCGACGCCATGGATTTCGACGGCGCGCTGGACGGCGAGCTGCTGGTCGGGTCGCCGTCGGCGACCGGCACCTTCTCCGATCTCCAGCAGCGGCTCAACCGCAAGACCGTCTCGCCCAAGGTGCGCGAGCGCTACCCCGCCTTCATGCGCTGCTACGACATCCTGCAACGGGAGGGCGAGGACATGCGCGCGCTGCCCTTCGGCGAGCGCCGCAAGGCGCTGGAAGCCTTCGTGGCAGGCCTGGAGCCGACGCGCTTCGACCTTTCGCCGCTCGTGGCGTTCGCCGGCTGGAACGAGCTGGAGACGCTCAGGACCGCGCCGCCGCATCCCGTCATCGAGGGCGTGATGCTGAAGCGCCGGGATTCGCCCTATCTCGCCGGCCGGCCGAAGGGACCATGGTTCAAGTGGAAGCGCGATCCCCACACGGTCGACGCCGTGCTGATGTATGCCCAGCGCGGCCACGGCAAGCGCTCCAGCTTCTATTCGGACTACACGTTCGGCGTCTGGGCCGGACCGGACGGCGCGGAGGAGCTGGTGCCGGTGGGCAAGGCCTATTTCGGCTTCACCGACGAGGAGCTGAGGCAGCTCGACAAGTACATCCGCGACAACACCGTCGAGCGGTTCGGGCCGGTGCGCTCCGTGCGCGCCGACCGCCGCCACGGGCTGGTGCTGGAGATCGCCTTCGAGGGACTGGCGCGCTCGACCCGCCACAAATCGGGCGTCGCCATGCGGTTCCCGAGGATCTCGCGGCTCAGGTGGGACAAGCCGGCGGCCGAGGCCGACCGCCTCGAGACGCTGGAGGCGCTGATCGGCTGAGCCCGCGCCGGAGCGCTATCCCCCGCATGTCTTTTTCCCGAAACCGGCGCCCACTTTCGGGAGACATGCTTTACTACGCATGTCTTTTTCCCGAAACCGGCGCCCACTTTCGGGAGACATGCCTTACTGCGCCGAGACCCTGATCTCGAAGATGTCGAGCGCGCGGCCCTTGCCGGCGAAGTCGGAATTGATCGCGATGGTGCCGTCGGCGCCGGCCTGCTTGTCCGGCATCTGAAGGTCGAACAGGAATTCCGCCTTCTCGTAGCCGACCTCGTAACGCTTGCGCCCGCAATTGCCGAGATCGCCGAAATTGCACTCTATCGACATCTCCGTGCCTTGCCCGTCGGCGCCGCGCGCTGTGACGTTGAACACGGCCTTGTGGCCGGCGAGCTGCTGGAGGACGCCCGGACCGACGTCGAACGAGATGGCAGAGCCGCTGGCCCCGGAGCGGATGCGCAGGAAGCCGCCATTGTCGCCCTGCATCACCTCGGCCTTCGCATCCGCCGGCGTGCCGATCGTCGCGGGATTGGCGGGCGTGAAGATCGTAACCCATTTCTGCTCCGCCCCGCTCTGCGCGCCGAGCGAGGACGTGCCGACCGGAGCCGGGCTGAAATCCTCGTCCGGCTCCGTGGCGGGGGTGTCCTGGGCCGTCACGCCGCGTCCCGCGGGGAATTTCAGGAGCCCGGCCTGGATTGCGTAGAGAAGCCCGCCGGCCAGCAGCACGAGCACGGCGGCGCCGAGGAGCGCCGCGGCGAAGGGCCGGCGCTTTTCGCTCCGGCGGCCGGCACGGTCCGCCGCCGCGATTCGCGGCGGCGCGTCCGGCACGGGCGCGGAAATATCGGCATGGTCGAGGGCCGGTGGAACGACGGCGGGGAAATCCACCGAAGGATCGGCATTCCCCGGCGGCTCCGGCAGGACGCCGAGATCGACCTCGGGCTCCGGATGCCGCCCGGCGCGGATGGAAAACTCTTCCCCATCCGTCACGGTCGGCCGGCAC
>JAFKJW010000178.1 GCA_017305925.1 Hyphomicrobiales bacterium
CCGCGAGCGGAAGCGGGTTCGATGCGGCCCGCGCGATCATGGCCTGCCTCGGCGAGGCCGCCGAATTCGCCAGTTGGCGATGGCGCGAGGAAGACAGCCGCAGGATCCTGGCCGGGTCCGGACCGGCGCCGCTGACGAAGATCGACGCGAAAGGACAGCAGCACTGCCGTGAGGAAGCCAGGATTCATGCGTGACCGTGTCCGACTGCCCGTGCGTTCCAGCCGGGAGGCAGGCTCTTTTGGCGGCGTCACCTTGTCACGTCAAGGATCTGCGGCACGATCGCGGCCAGCGACGGCTTCGAGGACATCGCCGGCTGCGGAAGGACAATCTTGCCTTTCCGCTATGCCCGCATCGTTTCGCGCATCGTGCCCTGCGCACGCGCGAGCGGCAGTCCCAGCGTGATTAGGACGAGCGCCGCTGTGGCGATCTTCAGATCGCTGGGCTGGAGGCCGAGCGAAAGCGCCAGCGACAGTAGCTGGTAGTAGGCGATGGCGCCGACCACGGGCGCCAGCAACTGCCGCAGGACCGTGCCGCGGCCGGTCAGTGTCTCCCCGATCACCAGCGAGGCGAGACCGTTGATCAGGATGCCGGTGCCCATGCCGACATCGGCATAGCCCTGCAACTGCACGACCAGCGAGCCGCCCAGCGCGGTGAGCCCCGAGGCGATGCCCAGCCCGGCCACTGTGTAGGTCCAGGGATTGATGCCCAGCGAGGGCGCGAGTTCCGGATTGATGCCGATGACGCGCATCGCCGCGCCGGACTGGGTCATCAGATACCAGCGCAGGGCCAGGAACGCCGCGCCGAGGATGATGGCGAAGGTCACGATCTGCAGGCCGACATTGGTCAATATGTCCGGATTGATCTGGGCGAAAATGTTGTCGGCCCCGAACAGCGCCACGTTTGAACGCCCCAGCACCCGCATGTTGACGCTGTAGAGGCCGGTGAAGACCAGGATACCGGAAAGCAGCGGATTGATTCGGAAGCGGAGATGGATCAGGGCCGTCGCGGCGCCGGCGACGACCCCGGTCAACGCGCCGGCCACGGTGGCGAGCAGCGGCGTATAGCCGGCGAGCAGGAATGCCGCGCAGACGCAGCCGCCCAGCGGGAAGGCGCCTTCGCTGGTCAGGTCCGGAAAACTCAGCAGCCGGAACGGGATCATGATGCCGAGCGCCACGAAGGCATAGATGAGGCTTTGCGACAGCGTCACCGGCACCAGGTTCAGGAACGCATGGACGAGATCCATCGGGTCAGCTTCCCAACAACATGCGGTCGTTTTCGATCTTGAACTTGTCGACGAGGTCGGCGGGGGTGAGCGAGGTCTTTTCCGCGCCGTGAATGTCGTCGCGCACGCGGCCCGCATCCATCATCACCAGGCGGTTGCCGGTCTCGATCGCCTGGCGCATGTTGTGCGTCACCATCAGCGTCGTCAGCGCCTGTTCTGCGACGAGGCGGCGCGTCATGGCCATGACGAGATCGGCGGTTCGCGGGTCGAGCGCGGCCGTATGCTCGTCGAGCAGCAGCAGCTTCGGCTTCGACAGCGAGGCCATGATCAGCGAAAGCGCCTGGCGCTGGCCGCCCGAGAGCTGCGCCACGGGTGTCGACAGGCGGTTCTCCATGCCGAGCGCCAGGCCGGCAAGCAGTTCGCGATAGCGACCGCGATTGCCGGCGGTCAGGTTGAAGCCGAGGCCGTGGCCCTTGCCGCGCCGTTCGGCGAGCGCGAGATTTTCCTCGATCGTCATCGCCGCCGCCGTTCCGATCATCGGATCCTGGAACACGCGGGCGATCATACCGGCGCGGCGATGAGCCGGCAGGCGGGTAATGTCGCGCCCGTCGAGCGTCAGCCTGCCGCTGTCCGGCTCGATCGCACCGGCGATCATGTTGAGCAGGGTGGACTTGCCGGCGCCGTTGCTGCCGATGACGACGATGAAATCGCCGCGGTCGACAGTGAGGTCGAGCCCGTTCAATGCCGGGCGGGCCGTCGCCTGCCCGGCATTGAATGTCTTCGTCAGGCCTTTGCAGATCAGCAGCGGGACGCCGCCCGGCGCCCGCACGGCGTCGTCCTTTACTTGAGGATCCACGGGCTGTCCTTGAGCGCATCCGGGATGGTGAGGCCCACCGCCGCCAGCCCCTTGGGGCTGACATAGGACTCGAAGTCGATCGGCTGCGGCACATATGGCGGGATATCGGCGGGCTTCTCTCCCTTGAAGATGCGGTCGGCGATGTCGGCGGCATGCTCGCCGTTCTTCCGGTAGGAGATCGCATGGAAACCGGCGAGCTGGTCCTTGAGATCGGGCGCGTAGACCGAGTTGAAGAGCGGCAGCTTGATGCGCTGGGCGACCTGCGCCACGACAGGGACCGACGTCTGGACGATGTTGGACTGGATGAGGAAGATCGCATCGACCTTGCCGGCGAAGCTCTGCACACGCTGCGGCAGGTCGTTGGCATTGTCGACTGGCACGGCCACGACCTCGATACCGGCCTTGGCGGCCGCCTTGTTGATCAGCTCCATGTTCGAGGTGTCGTTGTCCTCACCCGGATTGAACAGCGTGCCGACCTTCTTGATCCCAGGCAGGACCTGCTTGAGATAGTCGAAGGAAGCGTCGAAATTCGGCAGCATGGACGCGCCGGTGCTCCACGCCGAGCCGTGCTGCCAGTCCGGCACGATGCCGGCGACGACCGGATCGACCACGGCGCCGAACACGATCGGGATCGACTTGTCGGTAATGCCGCGCACGGCGGCCTGATTGAGGCCGGTGGTGATGGCGAAGATCATGTCCGGATGCTGGGCCTCGACCTGCTGCAAAAGCTGCGGCACCAGCGTGCGATCGAAATTGGCATGGCGGAATTCGTAGCGCACATCCCTGCCCTCCGCATAGCCGAGCACGGCCATGCGTGCCTTGAAACCGTCGGCGACCTCGTTGAGTGCCGGATGCTCGCCGAAGCTGGCGATCTCGATCAGCTTCGGATCGGCCGAGGCGGCGCTGGCAAAGGCGGTCAGCGCCAAGGCCACGAAAATCGATTTCAGACGTCCTGTCATGTTACTCTCCCTGGTTGCGGTGCGCCTATGAGCGCCAGTTCTGTTCGGCGACCCGCAGGAAATTCTCTCCCAGGATGCCGAGAAGCGCGGTTTCATCGTAGCCGTGGCGGTCCAGTGCCTCGATCAGTTCGGACAGCGCCTCGGGCTTGACGTCGGCCCATGGCGGCCGCGGATAGCCGCGCAGGGCCATCATCGGACCGGAATCATAGAGCTTGGTCATGAAGGGCTGATAGAAGACGGTGTCGAGGCCGAGGCCGACATGCTGCGGCCCGACGAGCTGGGCGATGTGGTCGATATGGCGCACGATCGCCGAAACGCCCGACGTGTTGTCGTCGGTGAGGAAGGCGCCGATCGAATTGATGCCGATCACGCCGCCCCGCGCCGCCGCCGCCTTGATCTGCGTATCGTCGACATTGCGCTCGTGGTTCTTGAGCGCACGCACGCTGGAATGCGAGAAAATCACCGGTTTGCTCGACAATTCGATGATGTCGAGCGAGGTATTGACGCCGGCATGGCTGGCATCGAGCATCATGCCGACGCGATTGGCCTCGGCCACGAAGGCGCGGCCGAGCATCGACAGGCCGGCATCGGAAGGCTCGTGGCAGCCGTCGCCGAGCGGATTGCGGGTGTTGTAGGCCAGGATCATCCAGCGCACGCCCAGCCGATACCAGCTTTCGATCATCGCCGGCTCGTAGGCGGCCGGCCCGGCGCCCTGCAGGTGAAAGCTGATCGCGGTCCTGCCGGATGCCTTGGCGTTGCGGATATCCGCCACCGTGTCGATGATCGCGAATTCGTGCGCGCGTGCTTCGAACCAGCGCCGCTGCTGCGACAGATGGCGAAGCGTCGGTTCCGGCCGGTCCCAATCGGCGCCGATCGTCAGCGACAGGAAGGAAAAACCGGCGGCGCGATAGCGCGCCAGCATGTCCGGTCCCTCGTCCAGGCATTCCGGCGTCCAGCCGACGGCGCTTTCCCAGACGATGGCCTTGTCGATAAGCGAAGAAGACGCCATCAGCAGCTTGCCCCCCGATCTCGTTGTGCTTTTGACAGGGTATTGGACGAACCATCATTGCGCAATTGACGACAATGGGTTCGATTGTTGCAAAACAGGAACAATCGAATGCTGCGCAAAGCCGACCCTTTCGACCTCATGATCTTTGCCCACGTCATCGAGGCCGGCAGCTTCACCCTTGCCGCCGAACGGCTGGGCTTGCCCAAATCGACGGTGTCGCGGCGCATCTCGGCGCTCGAGGCTGCGCTTGGCGAGCGGCTCGTCCAGCGCACCACGCGCAGGATCGTGCTGACGGAAATGGGCCAGCGCATCCGCACTTCGGCGGAGCAGATCGTCCACGAAGTGGAGGTGGTCACGGCGCTGGCCGAGGACAGCCAGGTGACGCCATCGGGCCGGCTCAGGGTCTCGATGCCCGGCGACCTCGCCTCCATCGCCTTTGCGCCGATGCTGGCGCAGTTTGCCATAAACTACCCGGCGGTACAGCTCGAGCTCGACCTCTCGCCCGACTATGTCGACGTGCTGGCCGACAGTTTCGATCTCGCCATACGCATTGGCGGAGAGACGCTTGGCCTGCATCTCACCGCGCGGCACCTGGTCGATATCGGCATCGGGCTTTATGCCGCGCCGTCCTATGTGGCGGCCTCCGGCGAGCCGGACCTGCCGCAATCGCTCGCCCGGCACGACATGCTCGTCCTGCATACCGGCGGGGAAGCCGTTTGCTGGCGGCTGGAAAAGGGTGCACAGGTGGCGGCGGCCGATATGTCGGGCCGGCGCGTTTCCGCCAATTCCTACGATCTGCTGCTCAGGCTCGCCCGCGCCGGCGCCGGCATCGCCGCCCTGCCCGATATGTTCGCGCAGCCTTATGTCGACGGCGGCGAACTCAGGCGCGTCCTGCCGGACTGGCGGCTGCCGCCGGCGATGGCGCGCGCTGTTTTCCCGAGCCGCAAGCTGATGCCGCGCAAAACGCGGGTGTTCCTCGACGAATTGCTGAGCTTCCTCAAACCGAAGCCGCTGCGTGCCGCCTCAGCCAAACAGGACCCTGCACATCTTGTGGGATAGCCCTCTTCCTTCCCGAAAAAAGGCGGGTCGATGACAGCCATCGGGGCCCGCCCAGCTCCGCGCTGATCCTCGTGCCGGCGCAGGTCAGGCAATGGCCTGGATGCAGGCGGTTTTTTCCGAGCGATACGCCGCGGCGATCCCGCTTTTGGGAGCATCGACCGTCTTTACTTGATGACCACCGGATTGACCGGGGCGCCTGAGCCGCCGACCACCTTGAGCGGCGCCGCCGTATAGAGGAACGTCCACTGACCGTCTGCCGCACAGTCCTCGGCGAGCGCGTCAAGCGCTGCAATTTCGGTGAAGGTCACGCCGAGATTGCGCATCAGGGCACAGTGCAAGGGTATCACCACACCGGTCTCGGGGTCGGCAGTGACCTCGTTCGCGATGGTGTCGGTAACAAGGTTCGCGAGTTCCATCTCGTGGAACCATTTGACGAGCTCAGGGCTGAAGGTAAGGCCGGGCTCGATGAAGTCTGCGTAGAATTCGGCGTTCTCCCGCTCGTAATAGGAGCCGATCCAGCCGGTGCGGATGAGCAGGATATCGTGCTTCTGGATCTCGCAGCCCTGTGCCTTCGCCGCCGCCAGGAGGTCATTGTGGTGGAAGGTCTCACCCTTGTCGAGCACCTTCTTGCCGCGATGGCGCGCCATGTCGATCAATATGCCGCGCCCCACGACGCCCCGCTCGGCGATCGGCAGCACGCTTGCCTTCTTCATGCTGCCGGCGGTGGTGCGGGCATCGAAGCCATTGTAGATGTGGTCGTCGTACCAGACGTGGCCGAGCGCGTCGTACTGTGTCGACCCTTGCAGGTACATGATCATCACGTCGTCGGCGAATTCATGGTTTCCGGGAGATTCCTTGCCCGCGCCGCACAGAAAATGCCCCTTGTCCATCACGTTGAAACGCTGCGCTCCGGTACGGCCGGGCCAGACGGGATCGCCCTTGGGATGGCCCATCTGGACCTGGAGGGTGAAGGTCTTGCCAGTCCTGACCGAAGCCACCCCGCGCAGCACTTCCGCGGGCGTCAGGAAATTCAGCGCCCCGACTTCGTCGTCCTGGCCCCAGCGCCCCCAGTTGCGCGGCAGTCCTTCCATCAGCTCGCGCATATGCGGAACAGGCGTCTGGCTATGTCCTTCACACATCTTCATTCCTCCCGGATCAGTTCGCGTCCCGCGACGTTGCAAACAGCACAAGGATCAGCACGAGTCCGCTGATCGCATAACGAAGGGCCGGCCCAAGGCCGAGCGTGATGAGAAGATTGGTGAGCAGGCTGAAGATCAGCGCGCCCAGCATCGTTCCGATGAAGGTTCCCGTGCCGCCCGACAGCGCCGCTCCGCCGATCACCGCGGCTGCGATCGACATCATCGTGTAGGGCGCGCCGATGGAAAGGTTGGCGCTGGCGACGTAACCGTAGAGCAGGACGCCCGAAAGCGCGGCCAGAGCGCCGCTCGCCGCGTAGGTCAGGAGCAGGACGCGCGTCACCGGAACGCCCGCCGCCTGCGCGGCGCGCACGTTCGATCCCACCAGATAAAGCTGGCGACCGAAGCGCGTGTAGCGCAGCAGCACCGTCATCAGAACGGCGACGAGCGCGCAGATGACGACGAGCCACGGAATGCCGAGGAAGCGGCCGATGCCGATATTCTCGATCAGCGTGCCCGGCATCTGCGGCGCCCGCGACTGGGCATAGACGAGCGCGAGGCCCTCGACGACGAAGGAGACGCCAAGTGTGACGACGAGCGGATAGAGGCCCAGGAAGCGCATGCCGATGCCGTTCACCAGCCCGATCGCGATGCCGAGCACCAGAACCGTGCCGAGCGCCATCGGCAGCAGCTCGTTCGAGCTGCCGGCCATGCCCGACACGATGAGCGCCGAAAGCGTCATGATCGACCCGACCGAGAGATCGATGCCCTGGTTGCCGGAAACGATGACGAGGGTTTGGCCCGCGCTGGCCACCGCCAGGAGCGACGAGATCGCCAGCACGGCCCAGATGTTCATGGGCGACAGGAAGGCCGGCTTGACCAGCCAGCCCGCGGCGCACAGCAGCGCGATGATGAGGAGGCTTCCGCCATGCGGGACGGCGGCGAGGGAAAGCCGCGGCCTGCCTGATCCGGTCGTGCTCATGTCCGGCCCCCGCCCGCGAGCATCTCACGCGAAATCCTGTCGTTCCTGGCCTTGAGCCAGCCGCCGGACAGAACCACCGCCGCGAGGCCGGCGAGCAGCACGCAGCCGACGATCAGTTGCTGCCAGAATGGCGACGCTCCGATGCCGAGCGCGACATCGCTTATCAGCCCGATGAAGATCACGCCCAGAACGGCGCCGAAGCCGCTGCCGGAGCCGCCGTTCAGCGCCACGCCGCCGATCACCGCGCCGGCGATGCTGAGCAGCGTATAGGGTTGGGCGAACAGCGGATCGCCCGCGCCGACGCAGAGCGTCACGAAGAGGCCCGAAAGCCCGACGAAGCCTCCGCCCAGCATATAGCTTGCGAACCGCAGCCTCGCGGTCGGCAGGCCGGAATTCCAGGCCCGCTGAGGGTCGGCGCCTGTCGCCCGCAGTTTCAGCCAGAAGTCCGACGCCGCGATCAGCGACCAGACGA
Source organism: Hyphomicrobiales bacterium (assembly GCA_017305925.1). Taxonomy (GTDB): domain Bacteria; phylum Pseudomonadota; class Alphaproteobacteria; order Rhizobiales; family Rhizobiaceae; genus Arvimicrobium. Next base: position 7,696 of record JAFKJW010000178.1, read on the forward strand.
CCAGCACGCCGAGGAACACCAGCATCGCATTGGGAATGCCGAGGCTCGCGCCGTTCATGAACCTGACCGCCTCCATGGGCGCCATGCCGCCCGGCGCCGAACGGATCTGCAGCGTCAGACCCAGAAGCACGAAAGACATGGCGAACGTCGCGAGCAGCGGATTGAGCCGGAGGATGCCTATCAGCGTTCCATTGGCCGCGCCGATCGCCAGGCCGAGAACCACGCAGGCCAGGATCACGGCGGAGAGCGGATAGCCTGTCTCGAACAGGGCGATCGCCACGACATTGACGAAGCTCACGCCCGCTCCGACCGAGAGGTCGATACCCCGGCCCATCAGCGCCAGCGTCTGGCCGAGGACAACGACCCAGAGACCGAGCTGGGAGCTCGACCAGCCGATCATCGAGGCTGTCGTCAGCAGGCCCGGATTGACGGCCAGCGCGAAGAGCAGGGCGGCCAGCGCCAGGATTCCGGCGGGAAAAGCCGAATGCGACCAGACGGGCCTCAGCATCACGCGGCCCTTTCCTGTCTCATGTAGGCCGATACGATGGTCTGCGCGCTGAGCGTACCGGCGCTCCGGGACAGATCGGCGATGATAGCGCCGCCCTCGAAGACAAGGACGCGGTCGCAAAGCTCGGCCAGTTCCTGGTCTTCGGAAGACGTCACGACGACGGCCGCTCCCTGCCGGTGGGCGAGGTCCCTGAGGAGATGATGCACGTCGTTGCGCGCGGCGACATCGATACCCTTGGTCGAATCCTCGGCAACGATCAGGCGCGGGTTCATCAGCAGGCATCGCGCCACGAGGATCTTCTGCTGGTTGCCGCCGGACAGCGATCCTATCGGCATGTGAATGCCGGCGTGGCGTGTCGAGAGCCGGTCGAGCGCCGCCGTGATCTCGCTGTCGCCGGGAAGCTCGCGCCCCTTCATGCTCACGAAGGGAGCGAGCATGTTCTCGCGGATGGAGCGCTTCGCGAAGACCATCTCGTCGCGGTCGCCGGAAACGAACGAAACCCCCTTCGCGGCGACGGCGGCGCTCGAACCGAGCGGCAGCGGCTCGTCGCCGATCCTGGCCGCCTCGCCGTCGCGCGGCGGCCGCAGTCCCGCGATCAGCCGCAGGAAGCTTTTCTGACCCTGGTCGGGAAGGCCGCCGATGCCGACGATCTCGCCGGCGCACAGCTCAAGGTCGAAGGGCGGGGTGGAGGCCAGCGGCCGGATTCCCGAAAGCCGCATGAGGGTCTTGCCGGCATGCGGCGACGTGATTGCAGCCGCGTCGTCGGGCTGGCCGCCTCCAGCCCATTGGACGAGTTCGCCGTCGCCGACATCCGCCAGCCTGCCGTCGAAGACGAGCTTGCCATTCCGCAGAACCGAGATGGTGTCGCAGAAGCGGCGAAGCTCCGGCAACCGATGGCTGACAAAGAAGGCGCCGCCGCCATTGGCAAGGAACTCCGCAAGCAGCGCCGCGAACGTCTCCACCTCGGAGGCATGCATGGTCGCGGTCAATTCGTCGATGATGAGATAGCGCGGACGCCTGGACAGGGCCTTCGCAAGCTCGACGAGGTACTTTTCCCCGGTCTGCAAAAGCTCGACGCGCTGGTCCGCGACGCGGGCGAGGCCGACCTTGCGCAATTCCCCGGCGGCCAGTCCGGCTTCCGCCTTGCGGTCCCGCAACAGGCCGAAGCGACGCGGCAGGTCGGTGAGAACGACGTTCTCGCCCGCCGTGAGTTCGGGGATCAGGCTCAGTTCCTGGAACGTGATGCCCACGCCGAGCTCGCGCGCCGACGCGGGCGAGGCAGCCGCGAGCGGGCGGTCGTCGACCCTTATGCTCCCGGCGTCGGCGGACAATGTGCCGCTGGCGATCTTGCCCATGGTGCTCTTGCCGGACCCGTTGCCGCCATAGAGTGCCCGACATTCCCCCGGGGCGACCGAGATCGACACGCCGTCGAGCGCCCGGACCGGACCGAAGGACCGGTATATGCCTTCGAGGACCAGCGCCATTGTCCGCCTCCTGCCTTCGGGCCTCGCGCCCGCCGGTCGGGCGGACGCGAGACTCTTCCGTCTATGTAAAGGAACGGCTCACTTGAAGTAGCGGGCGCGGACCTCATCCTGGCTCAGCGTCTTGTCCAGCGCCGCATTGTCGGACTGGCCGTCGAGCTTGGCCATCGCCTCGTCCAGCGAGATGCACTGGGTCTCCTCGGTGCACCACGAGCGGGAGGTATTGGCCTCGCGCTCGACGACATAAGGCTGGGAGATGAGGATCGTATTCGAATAGTCCGGATTGAGCGGGTTCGGCACCAGCTTGCTGGTGTCGAGTTCCTTGCCCTCAAGCAGCTCGACGGCGATGCGCAGCGAATCGGAGCCGATGCCCGGCGGGTTGGCGACGGTTGCCGAAACCAGATCAGGATCGCTCTTCCACAGCTTGAAGTAGGACAGCACGTAGTCGCCCGTCAGCGGCGGCAGCGCCGCGCCAGCGGCCTTGTAGGCACGGATGACGCCCTCGCTCATCACGTCCTGGATGAGCACGCCGTTGATGTCGCTGCCATGCGCGGCGAGCAGGCCGGCCATCGCTTCGCGAGCCTGCGCCTGGTCCCAGCCGCCGGGAACGGAGGCCAGCAGCTTGACGTCGGGATGCTTGGCAAGCACCTCGTCGCGGGCGCGCACGCGCCAGTCATTGGCGGTGTTTCCGGCCAGACCCTCGATGGCCACGATATTGCCCTTGCCGCCGATCGCATCGATCAGCCACTCGGTCTCAATACCCCAGTACTGCGTGTGGTTCAGCGAAACGTTGAGGACGTTTTCCATCGGCAGCGGGTTGTCGGCGACGACCACGAGGACGCCGCTGTCGATAGCGCGCTGCACGATCGGCATGAGCGGCTCGGCGGATACCGGGTTCACGACAAGCGCATCGATGCCCTGCGCCAGGAGCGAGTTGATCTGCGAGATCTGGCCCGAGGCGCCCGATGTCGAATTGACGATGACGACGTCGGAGACGATGCCGGCGGCCTTGAGCTCGGCCGCGGTCTTCTCGACGCCCTCGACGTGCTGGGCGCGCCATGCGTTGCCGATGAAGCCGTTCGAGAAGCCGATCTTGTAGGGCTTTTCGCTTTTCTTGACGTTCTTCAGGAAGTCGAGCCCTTCGGCCTGCGCCGACGAAAGCCCGAGCGGCGACACGGCAAGACCGAGCGCCAGGACGCCGGCCAGCATTGTGGCGATTTTCATGGTTTTCTCCTCCGTGACGAACCGTCTCCTGCGGTTCGTTTGTTGAAGCGGACTCGGCAGGGACCGAATTTGTTCGGAAGGGCTACCGTGCCCCTCCGGAGGTCGCCCCTGGCGCGATCATTTCGGGGCGAATGCCTTCTCCACCCAGACCATTGCATCGCGCACGTCGGATGCAGCGATCTGGCGCGGAAAATGCCGGATATGCGGAGCCGTCATGGTCAGCTCGGCAATCGTGTCCATCGTCGTGTCGTCCGCCGGCGCGGCAAGCTCGCTCAAGCTGCGCGGCAGGCCGACCTGTCCGTAGAAGTCCGCCAGCGACCGGATTTCCGTTTCCGCGCGGCCCTCGAGCCGGATCTGCACGAGATTCGCATAGGCAACCTGGAAGCCGTGCAGCGTGTCGGCATACGCTTTCACGGCGGTCAGGCCGCGCGTCATCGAATGCGAGATGGAGAGGCCGCCGCTCTCGAAGGCGAGCCCGCTCATCAGCACGGTGGCCTCGACGACACGCTCGAACGCTTCGTCCGGCTGGCCGCGATCGATCGCGGCCAGCGCGCCTTCCGCTCTGTCCCGCAGGATCCCGTGGCAGGCGCGGCCGAGCGCCACGGCTGCCCAGGAGGACTGCCCGCCGAAGATGGTGGTTCCGTTGGCATTGGCACAGGCATCGACTTCATAGATCTTGCCGATCGCGTCGCCGATGCCGGCTACGAAGAGTTTCTTGGGTGCGCGGGCGATGACCGCCGTATCGACGAGGACGAGCGCCGGATTGCGGCGCATCTTCTCGACACGGAGCATGCGGTGGTTTTCGTCGTACATCACATAGTTGTGGCTGGTCGGCGCATCGGTGGACGCGATCGTGGGCACCGTCGCCATCAGAGCGTCGGTCCGGTTCGCGAGAGCCTTGCCGGCGTCGATGCATTTGCCGCCGCCAGCGGCGGCCACGATGGGGGAACGCGGCGCGGCGGCCGCCAGCCGGTCGATCTCCTGCGGCGTGCATTCTCCCGAGAAGCGAAGCTGCGTGGCGGCAATGCCGGCGACCCGGCAGGACGCGGCGATCAGCTCGCCGTATTTGTCCTGGATCAGGGGGTCGAGCACCAGCACCGCCGTGGTGCCGACGCGGCCGATCTCCGCGCCGATGCCCGACAGGACGCCGGCGCCCTGAACATAGCGGGACGGCGAGCCGAAGATGATCATTGCGCGGTCTCCTCCTGATCGCGGTACGGGACCCGATATCCTGTATGATGCATCACATAAAGTCTATCGCAGCGCTTCGAGCTACCCAGAATCGGTATTCTAGTCAAGCATCATCCATGATGCATCATGCTTGTGTTCGCGAAGGCCTGCGTCTATAATTTGAATATGTCCAAGCGGAGCGGTGAACGCCGCGGCCGGGGCGGAAACACCGGGAGGAGGCTGAATTGACCGAACGACGCAGCGCCCTTGTCGTGGGAGCCACCGGCATTGTCGGAGGCAATATATGCGAGCGGCTGATCGCGGATGGCTGGTCGGTGTATGGGCTTGCCCGGCGGCCCCGGCGGGCCCCGGGGGGGACGATACCTCTGGCCGCGGATCTCGATGACCGCGCAGGCGTCGCGGCCGCAATAGCGGGCACTGGCCCGATAACCCACGTTTTCCAGGCAAGCTGGACCCCGGCCGACACCGAGGAGGAAGCCTGCAGGATCAATGCGCAGCAATTCTCGAACGTGCTCGACGGGGTGAAGGCCGCCGGGCATCCGCTTGCGCATGTCGTGCTGATGACCGGCGTGAAGCACTATCTCGGACCGTTCAAGGATTTCGGCCGATTCCTGCCCGACACCCCCTTTCTCGAGGAAACGCCGCGGCTGCCGATTCCGAATTTCTACTATGATCAGGAGGACGTCCTGTTCGCCGCAGCCGAGCGCGACGGCTTCACCTGGAGCGTCCATCGCCCGAACGCCGTTGTCGGCTTCGCGGTGGGCGCCCTCATGAACCAGGGCGTGACGCTCGCCTGCTATGCCGCGATCTGCCGCGAGACGGGACGCCCGTTCGTCTTCACCGGCATTCAGGAACAGTGGGATATGCTGACCGAGGTCAGTGATGCGCGTCTCATCGCCCGGCAGGTCGCATGGGCGGCGACGACGCCGGCCGCGAAGAACCGTGCCTACAATACGGGCAATGGCGACGTCTTCCGCTGGAAGCGCATCTGGAAGACCATCGCGGACCATTTCGGCATCAAGGCCGCGCCTTACGATGGCAGGCAGCAGAGCCTTGTGAAGATGATGGCCGGCATCGGCCCGGTCTGGCGCGCCATGGCGGAGAAATACGGGCTGGCCGAGCCCGACATCTCGCGGCTCGCGACATGGTGGCATACCGACGCCGATTTCGGCCGCAAGGTCGAGTGCATCTCCGACATGAGCCGCAGCCGCAAGGCCGGCTTCCTCGACTACCAGTGTTCGACCGACACGTTCCTCGATCTGTTCCGACGCCTCGAGGACGAACGGATCATTCCGCGTTTCGACAAATGAAGGCGGGCCGGGGCGCCGGCCTGTGCCGCATGACAGGAAGGAGAGCGACATGACATCGCAAACGGGCGCGGTCGCGCCCGCCCGGAACAGCTACGTGCCGGACCAGGCCACGATCGATCGGCTGAGGGAGCGCGCACAGTTCATCCGTCTCGAGACGATCCGGCTGATCGATATCGCCAAGACAGGCCACTACACCTCGGTGTTTTCCGCGGCGGAGGTCTTTTCGGCGCTCTATTACGACGTGATGAAGCTGCGCAAGGGCGAGCCCGGCTGGGACGAGCGCGATCGCTTCACCATCGGCAAGGGGCACGCGGCCGTCGGCCTGTTCCCGATCTATGCCGATCTGGGCTTCTTCCCGAAGGACTGGCTGGACGGCTACACGCGCCTCGGCAGCCCGCTCGGCGACCATCCCGACATGCGCAAGGTGCCCGGTGTCGATTTCTCTTCAGGCTCCATCGGCCATGCGCTGTCGAATGCCATCGGCATGGCGCTCGCCCAGCGATGGACCGGCAAGGACTATACCGTCTTCTGCATGATGGGCGACGGCGAGATGCAGGAAGGCCAGGTCTGGGAGGCCGCGCTGTTCGCCGCCCATAACAAGCTGGGCAGGCTGGTCGGCATCGTCGACCGCAACGGCTTCCAGCTCGACGGTCGCGTCGACGATGTGATGGCGATCGAGCCGCTGGACGAGAAATGGCGCGCCTTCGGCTGGGAGGTCCATACTGTGGATGGCCACGACATCGCCGCTGTCACCGAACTGCTGCGCCGGCTGCGCGCCGACGACACCCGCAAGCAGCCCGCTTTGGTGATTTCCACGGCCGTCAAGGGCAAGGGCGTCTCCTATATGGAGACCGAGCCGGGCTGGCATCTTGGCTGGCTCGACCCATCGGACGCTGAAGAGGCCGTGGCGGAAATCAAGTCGAAAGTTATCTGAGATGAGCGGACCGAAATCTCCAAATTCGTGGCAGTACCGGAGCCTGAACGCCAAGAATCCCGGCCTCGACCACCTGTCGAACGGCCTGATCGATCTGGTCAAGGCCGGTCACAACGTCGTCGCCGGCTCGGCCGACCTCCAGTATTCCAACGGGTTGAACCGCTTCGCGGCGCTATACCCCGAGCGCTACATCGCCTTCGGCATCTCCGAGCAGAACATGGTGTCCGCGGCGGCGGGCATCGCCACCACCGGGGTTGTCCCCTTCGTCGCCACCTTCGCCTCGTTCCTCGGCCTTCTCGCCTGTGAGCAGATCCGGATGGACGTGGCCTATTCGGCGCAGCCGGTCCGGCTGGTGGGCCATCACACCGGCATATCGCTCGGATTCTACGGCACGTCGCACCATGCCACCGAGGACATCGGCACGATGCGCTCGATCGCCGACCTCGCCGTGGTGTCCCCGTCCGACGGGTTTCAGCTCGAGGCGGCGATCCGCGCGTCGGCGCAATGGGACCAGCCGATCTATTTCCGCATCGGGCGCGGCCGCGACCCGGTCGTTTACGAAGGTGGCACGACCTTCGCCTTCGGCAAGGCGCATGTTCACGGTTTCGGTGAGGATCTCACCATCATAGCCTGCGGCATCACCGTGCATGCGGCCCTTGAGGCGGCGGCGGCAATGAACGCCAGCGGCCGCTCGGTGGGCGTGATCGACATGGCGTCGATCAAGCCGCTCGACCGCGACGCCGTTCTGGAGGCGGCGGAGCGTTCGCGCACGCGCAGACTGATGACCGTCGAGGAGCACAATGTGCTTGGCGGGCTGGGTGCCGCCGTGGCCGAGGTCCTGACCGACGCAGGCAAGGGCATCAGGCTGAAACGCCACGGCATCCATGACGAATACAGCCTGATCGCGCCGCCGCTGCATCTCTATGCCCACTACAAGCTGGACGGCGCAGGCATTCGCGAAGTCGCTGAGCAGTTCCTGCTGGCCTGAGGAGCGAACTTGACAGGGAGAACCGCATGAAGAAGACGGCAATAGTGACGGGCGGCGGCACGGGGATCGGCCTTGCCACCTGCCATCGCCTTGCGGTCGCCGGTTACAAGGTCATCGCCGGCGGGCTGGACCGGGAGGGTGAACTTCCCGCCGGCGCGGAGTTCCTGACAACCGATGTGACGAAGCAGGACGATCTCAGGACGCTGATCGACCGTGCGGAACAGGTCGATGCGCTGGTGAACTGCGCCGGCATCGTGCGACAGGAGCGCGAATGGGAGGTCGACGAATTCAAGTTCGTGCTCGACGTCAACCTTACCGCGAGCCTCGCCGCTGCCACGACCGCGCGGGAGAAGCTGCGCGCCGCGCGCGGGTCGGTGGTCAACATCGCCTCGATGTGGAGCTATTTCGGTTCGCCGAAATCGCCGGCCTATGCCTCGTCGAAGGGAGCCATCGTGGCGCTGACGCGCTCCATGGCCGTCGCCTGGGGGGCTGAGGGCATCCGCGTCAACGCTGTCGCCCCCGGCTGGATCCTGACGCGCATGGGCATGGGCGCCAGGAACGATCCCATGCGTGAGCCGAAGATCACGCCGCGCATTCCGCTCGGCCGCTGGGCCGAGCCCTCGGAGGTTGCGGACGTGATCGCCTTTCTGGTCTCCGACCAGGCCACCTATGTGCATGGCGCGGTGTTGCCCATCGACGGAGGCTATTCCATAGCCTGACACCATCTTCCGACGGCGAGTTCGTGGATTCGCCGCGATTCGGGAAAGGCCGGCGCTCCTGCAGACGGAAATTGCCCGCCGGGAGCAGTCCAATGACGGTCTCTAGACGACCACGCCCTTTCCGTATTCCTCATGACGGGTGATCAATTCGTCGCTCCAGTTGATGTCGCCCTGCATCGCCTCGCGCGCCCCCTTGGGATCGCCAGCCTTGACCGCGTCGATGAAGCTGAAATGCAGGTGGTTGTCCGCGGTAAGGCGGCGTACCGGCATTTCTTCGTGGAAGGTACGCAGGAAGGGACCCATCAGGGTCCACATGTTCTCACATATCGATTCGACATAGGGCATCGCCGCGAACCGGAGTATGAGGAAGTGGAAATCGCGGTTCGCCTGCGCGGCCTCGCGCGGATTGGAGGCGGCCGCCCTGCTGAAGACCGCGTTCTGAACCTCGAGATCCTCGATCATCGCGGGGGTCGCGATCTGGCCGACCCGGAAGGCTGCCATGCCCTCGAGATCCCGACGGATGGAGACGATCTCGCGAAGGTCGCGGCTGGTGAGATTGGGGACGATGACGGAGGTCGCAGCTTTCACCTCGAGCGCCTGTTCACTGACGAGGCGGAAGATCGCCTCGCGCACCGGCGTGATCGACGTCCCGTATTGCTCGGCGATGGAACTGATCGTCAGGCGCTCCCCCGGTCGGTATTCTCCGTCCATGAGGGACAGGCGGAGGTTCCGGTAGATCTGTTCGGAGAGGTTTTCCTTGACGAGCGGTTTAGGCGGCATGGTCGGACCTCGGGCTTGGGGTCATGATAGGCGAGGCGGTGCCACGCCGCCAAGGGTACTGGTGGCGATATCCCGGGGCAAAAACCCGGGATATCGGGATCAGCCGCCGTAGCGGTATTCCGGCAGGCCCTTCACGCCGAGCCCGTCGATCACGAACAGCGAGCCGGCAAGCGGTCCGGTCTCGATGACGCCCGGCACCGGAGCGCGCTCCATGCATGTGGCGTAGAGACGGTCGAGGTTGCGTCCGCCGAACATCACTGAGGCTATGCACACGACGGGCATGTCGATGGTGAGGATGCGCTTTCCCGACGGGTCGAAGCGGTGGATCTTGCTCTTGTAGACGCCGGCGCTCCACACGCAGCCTTCCGCATCCACCGTGGCGCCGTCCGGCAGGCCGTCTTCGGGGCCGAAGTCGCGGAACTTGCGCTTGTTGGCGACGGCACCGGTCTCCAGATCGTAGTCATAGGCCCAGATCGCCCGCGAGCGGCTGTCGGCGAAATAGAAGATCTTCTGGTCGGGGCTCCAGCAGGGGCCGTTCGACACCGTGATATTGTCGTCGATCGCGGTCACCTTGCGGTTCACGTCGAGGCTGTAGAGAACGCCGAGCGGCGCTTCCTCCGTCGTGTCCATGCTGCCGGCGACGAACCGGCCGCGCCGGTCGACCTTGCCGTCATTCATGCGCACGCTCGGTCCCTTGTGGGGAATGATCTCCAGGGGTTCGGTCCGGCCGGTCCCGAAATCGAAGAGATGGAAGCCGTCGGCGAGCGAAAGCACCGCGCCGCCCCGCTCGCGGAGCGCCATCGAGCCGATGTGCTGTGGCACACTCCAGCTTTCCACTCCCTTGCCGTTCTCGTCGGCGCGGAAGATGCGGTCGCCAAGGCTGTCGATCCAGTAAAGCTTCTGCTCGGCGACGTCCCAGAGCGGTCCTTCGCCGAGCAGCGTCTTGCAGTCGACGATTGCCTTGATCTCCATGAGCTTTCCTTTCTCCTGTTTTCCGGCCGCCGGGCTCACAGGCCGGGCTGGCTGCGGCGATGCGCGCTGACGGCGAGGATGAGCAGCGCTCCCTTGATGATCATCTGGTAATAGGTCGAGATATTGAGCAGGTTCAGCCCGTTGCCCAGGAGCGCGAGGAACAGGACGCCCGTGACGGGGCCGGCGACGCCGCCCAGCCCGCCGGACAGTTGCGTGCCGCCGAGCGCCGTGGCCGCAATGGAATCGATGGCAAAGGACGTGCCGACCAGCGGATCGCCGCTGGCGAGGCGCGCGGCGAGGTTGAGCCCGCCGAGGCAGGCCAAAAACGAGGACGACAGATAGGCGAACAGGATGATCCTGCCCGTGTTCACGCCGCCGAGCAGCGCGCTTTCGGGCGAGGCGCCGATCGCCAGCAGATGCAGGCCGAAGCGGCTGCGCGCGATGAAGACCGATGCGAACACCACCGCCGCCGCCGCGCAGATGACGGGCAGCGGCAGACCGAGGAAACTGGCGGACGCGTAGCTGGTCATCCAGCCCGGCACCTGCCCGCCCGGTATGGGACGCACGAAGAGAGCCACGCCCTGGACGGCGGTCATGGTGGACAGCGTCATCAGGATTGGGTGCACGCCGAGCCGCAGGATGCCGATCGCGTTGATCAGGCCGACCGAAAGGGCTGCGGCGAGGGCGAGCGGCACGGCATAAGGCGTGTCGTGACTCACGATGGCCGTCGTCATGGACACGACCGAACCAACGGAAAGGTCGAGACCTGCCGTCAGGATCACGATGACCTGGCCCAGCGTGACGAGGATCAGGCTGACCTGCTGGTTGAGGATGTTGACCAGATTCTGCGACGACAGCGCATAGGGCGACGAGAGGCCGAGGATGGTCGCCAGGATGACGATCAAGCCGATCACCGGCAGGGCCGACAGCCGCCGCAGTCGCACTGCGCTGGTCGCCCGGGCAAGCTTCATGCCTTTCCTCCCTCGATGGCGGCCGCCATGATCTTTTCCTCGCTCGCTTCCTCGCCACGGAACTCGGCGACCGTCGCACCATCGCGCACGACGACGATCCGGTCGCACAGCCCGATCAGCTCGGGCAGTTCGCGCGACGTGACGAGCACCGGCACGCCGCTGTCGGCAAGTTCGCGCAACAGCGCGTAGATTTCGGATTTGGCGCCGATATCGACGCCGCGCGTCGGTTCCTCGCAGATCAGCAGCTTCACGCCGCGCACGAGCCAGCGTGCCAGCAGGGCCTTCTGCTGGTTGCCGCCGGAAAGCTCACGGATGGGCTGGGCGGTGTTGCGCAGGCGGATGCGCAGGCGCTCGACCTGTCCGGCCACCGCCCGCCGGGCGGTGGGTGCCGGCATCGCCAGTCCCCTGCCGGGGAGGAGGCCGGCCGAGACGTTGCGCGCCACGCTGAGCGGCAGGAAAAGCCCCTCGACCTTGCGGTCCTCCGGGATAAGGCCGATCCCGGCATCGATGCCGCCGGCCGGGCCGGAGTGGCCGAGCTCTACGCCTTCGAACAGGATCTTGCCGGAGGTGAGCGCATGGCCCTCGTAGATGGCGCGCGTGATCTGGATCTGGCCCTGTCCCTCCAGGCCGGCGAGGCCGACGATCTCGTTCCTTCCGATCGTCAGGTCGACCGGCCCGGCCCGGCCCTTGACCGCGACGCCGCGCAGTTCCAGCGCCGGCGGCCCCGCGGCTCCGGCCGGCCGGCGCTTCGGGTAGAGCTGGTCGAGCGAGCGGCCGACCATGGTGGTGACAAGCTGCTCGGCGTTGGTGTCCTTCATCAGAAAGTGGCCGGCGAACTGGCCGTCCTTCAGCACCGTCACCTCGTCGCAGAGATGGAAGAGCTCGGGCAGACGGTGCGAGATGTAGAGGATGCCCTTGCCGTCGGATCGCAACCTGTGGATCAGTTCGAAGAGCTTCTGCGCCTCGCGGTCGCCGAGCGCGGCCGTGGGTTCGTCGAAGACGAAGATGCGCGCGTCGCGCTTGACGCCCTTGGCGATCTCGACCATCTGCTGCTCGGCTACCCTGAGGGTTCCGGTCAGGACCTCCGGATTGAGATCGAGCCCGACGTCTTCGAGGATGCGGCGGCTCTCACGGTTCATGCGCGCCCGGTCCATGAGACCGAGCGCATTGCGCGGCTCGTGGCCGAGAAACAGGTTCTCGGCCACGGAAAGGTTGGGAAGGAGGATGAACTCCTGGAAGATGGTCGAGACGCCGGCGGCCCGCGCCTGCTCGGCCCGGTGCCACCGCACCTCTTCGCCTCCGACCTTCAGCGTGCCGGAACTGGGCGGGAACACCCCCGAGATGATCTTCATCAAGGTGGATTTGCCGGCCCCGTTCTCGCCCAGCACAGCGTGCGCGCTGCCCGGCTTCAGCCGAAGCGAAACACCGCGTAGCGCCTGCACCGGTCCGAAGGACTTGGTGACGTCCCGTGCCTCCAGAAGCATCCCTCAGCCTCTGCTCACTTCTTGTACATCTCGGCGAGCTTCTCGTCGGGAAGCGTGGAGCCGACCCAGTATGCGTCGTTCAGGTCCGGACGATAGAACTTGTCGATCTGGTCCTTCAGGATCGGCGCGGGATTGACGAGGTTGTCCCGGGCGATCGGGGCGCCCTTGAGAACGCGCAGAGCGGCGACGACGCCCTGCTGGCCGAACCAGGTCGGGCTGATGGGAGCGACGCTCTGCAGGTCCTTCTCCTTCCAGATGCGCAGGAAGCCGTTATTGGCCTCGCCGGTCATCGGGATCATCGGCAGCCCGTTCTCTTCCGCCACCTCCGCACAGGCCTGCGTCATGGCGCCGCCGGAGGACCAGATGCCCTGAACGTCCGGATGCGCGACGAGGAGCGATTCGCAGACCTGCTTGCCCTTGTCATAGGCCCAGTCGCCGAAGCCCTGGTCGATGATCTTGATGTCCGGGTAGCTGGCGAAAACCTCCTCGACGCCGCGGTAACGGTCGTTGTCGATCGAGTTGCCGGAGATGCCGCGTATCGCGAGGACGTTGCCCTTGCCGCCAAGCGCCTCCGCCAGATATTTCGCGCCGTCGCGGCCGAACTGGGCATCGTCGGCCAGCAGCTTGACCGTATAGTTCTTCGGCGTCGCGTTGGACGAGAAGATGATGACGGGGATGCCCGCGTCATAGGCCTTGTCGAGCGCACCGTTCAGCGCGACCTCGGAGCCGGGCGCGACCAGAAGCGCGTCGACGCCGCGCGCCGTCAGGCTTTCGATGTCGGCGACCTGCTTGTTCACGTCGCCGCCCGCATCCGCGACGATCACCTCGGTGATTTCCGGATGCAACGAGGCCTCGTACTTCAGCTCCTCGACCATCTGGACGCGCCAGGTGTTGACCACGGAGATGTTGGAGAATCCGAGGACGAACTTGTCCTTCGTGGATGCCGCGCGGTCGACCATCGGCGAACCCGCGACCGGCGACAGCGCCGCGTTGAGCTCGGGGACCTCCTGTGCCCATGCCGGCATCATGGCGACGGCCACCAGCATCGCGCCGCTGAGCAGCAATTGTTTCAGTTTCATGATCTTACTCCCTCCTGACAATCGCGCGCATCCTTGGCGCGCAGCTCTTCCCCGGACCAGTCCGGGGAAATTCTACCTTTCGCGCCATCGCGCAAGCGCGGCGGCGCCGGCGATGATCGCACCCTGGACGATCAGCTGGGCCGGCTTCCCGACTCCCATCCCGGTCATCAGATTGGCCAGGAACGTCAGCGCGTAGGCCCCCGCGAGAACGCCGGCCACGCCGCCCGCGCCGCCGCCGAAGCTGGTGCCGCCGAGCACGACCGCGGCGACCGACGCCATGACGAGGTCGGCCCCGAGATTGAGCGTGCCGGTCCCGATATAGCCTGTCAGGATGACGCCTGCCGCGGCCGCGAAGATGCCGCTCAGCACATGCGCAGCGACAAGTTCCTTGCGCACCGGCAGTCCGCCCAGCCAGGCCGCTCCGTAGCTGGCGCCGGTGGCATAGAGCGCATGCCCGAAGGTGCTGCGGCGCAGGAGCAGCGCCGCAAGCGTCGCAATGACGAGAAGCAGGACCCCTGCCACCGGAACGAGGCCCCAGCGTCCTGCCGCGAGCTCGCGCACGAAAGGATGCACGGTGCCGCCCGGAGCGCCGCCGCTCACCAGATAGCTGACACCCACCAGCATGACCGACACGCCGAGCGTGACAACGACCGCGGATGCGCGCACGAAGGCGATCAATGCGGCGTTGAACAGGCCGATCGCGGCGCCGAACGCAAGCGGGAAGGCGACGGACATCCAAAGCGGCCCGCCGGCGAAGAGGGGAAGCGCGAGCGTCACGTTGACGACCGCGATGACGCCTCCGATCGACAGGTCGATCGACCGGCCGATCATCGGCAGGCACTGGCCGATCGCGGCCAGCGCCAGCGGCACGGCCTGGCGCAGGACGATCAGCAGGAAGGGAATGGTAAGCAGGCGCGGCTGCATGACGGCCGCCGTCGCGAAGAGCAGCACCAGCGCAGGCCACGCGGGAATTGCCAGCATGCTCCTCAGGGCTGTGAAGAGCACATCCCCCGCCGCACGCCCTTCGGTTGCGACCAGCTTGGTCATTCCTCCTCCCGGCCCGGATGCTCTCGCAGCGATCCTGCCGGATCCTGTCGAACAAACGGATTCTTGAATAGGCGGAGCCGGGCGATGCCCGTCTGGCGCTCCTCAAGGATCAACCCTGCCTCAGCAGGCCCGCCGCGTCAAGCATGATACATGATGCATTAAGTATCTTGCCCGACGGAAGGACGGCCGGCTACATCTGCGGATCGCGCGCCGCGGCCGCAGAGGAGGAATTGGAATGGTGAAGACGGCCATCCACGCTGCCGTGTGGTCGACGGATGCCGAGCCGGACAATGTCAGGCGGGTGCTCGGGGAAGTGGCGGGCTGATAGGGTCGAGGCATTCACGCGCTCGCGCCTGGCATCGGATCACGCCAACGTCCTTTCGATCTGCGCTCGCACTCAACGCAATGTCCCTCATCCGCGAGATTTTTGACACGCCTCGATAGTCCGGCCCCGATCCGGGCGGGACCGGTCGAGCCGACACGATGGAGCCTTTCCGGGCGAAGGGTCCATATCGATCGATCGCCGGCCTCGCGGAAGACTTCAGGCGATGCGTCACAGCCTTGGATCGAAGACGAACCTCACGCCTTCCGCCGATATGGAGCGGTCGAACCCGGCCTTCCAGTCCTCGAGCGGCAGGATGTCGGAAACCAGCGGCTCCAGATCCACCTTGCGCCCGCGAACATGTCGCTGGACCCGTTGTTGGGGTTTACGATGCCATCTCGTAGTGGAAGTCGAGATCGAGCTTCGACATGTCCCCCCCTTCAGCACCGAGGGCTCACGGGCCTGGATATCACGGACGAGCCGGATGACGTCGCCGCCCGGAGGGAAACCTCGGAAACGGTGCGCCGCAAACGTGTCGCAAGGTTTCGCAGGCGGGCCGGCCGGTGGGCAGCCTCGGATCTCTGGCTGCCGTCAAATATGTCCCGGCCACGAGACAGCTCGGCGAGCCACTTGTCGAAATTTCATCCGGTCGGCCTCGCGACAATAATCTCGGTCGTCGTGCATGCGTCACCGACGCGGCGGCATTCAACATCCTTCTCATGATTTGAACCGGTTTGGCGCGGGCGGGTGCGCCGCTCGTGCGGCTGCCGTCGGCCGCTTTCGCGATCGATCGTGGCCGGGGTCGTTCCGGCGGGACAGCCTTCATATTCGGCATAGCCCGGCTTGCCGGCTCCAGCTTCGGGACGGGAGGGCCGATAACCGCGGCTGATTTTTCGAATGGCGGGCCGGCCAAAGGTATTGACCTTCAGGTATATACTAATAGGATGGTACTTATTGAGGGTGGCAATGACTGCTGGTGCAGAGATCCGATACCTGGCGATTTACGAGGCGCTGAAAGCCCGCGTGCAGGGCATGCCTGCGAACACGCTGCTCCCGACTGAGAACGAACTCGCCGAAGAATTCGTGGTCTCTCGCGTGACGATACGGCAGGCGCTGGCGCTCCTGAATCAGGCGGGACTGATCGAGCGGGTGAGAGGAAAGGGCACCATCGTCAGCCCTCCGAAGATCGTCCGGAACAACATCCCCATGACCGCGCTGGAGGATGATTTCCGGCGACAGGGAATACAGTTCGAGACGCGCGTCTTGCAATACGAGGCCGACTTCCGGGCGCCGCCAAACGTCGCCGAGGCTTTGAAGATCCATGCCAAAGACAAGGTCGGCTATTTGCGACTGACGCGGATCGTCAACCGACAGATCGTCTGCTGTGAGCATCGCTACCTGCCGGCAAGCCTGGCATCCCGCTTCGACCCTCAGACCGTGCTCTCGCGCGGGCTTGCCCATGTCGTGTCCGAGCTCGCGAACGCGCCGATCGACCAGGTCGAGTTCGAAACCGAGATCCTTCCGGCAGACATAGAGACCGCCGGCATACTCGGCGTGGCACCGGGCGCGCCGGTTTTCCAGAACAGCTTCGTCTACTTCCTGGCTGACGAAACGCCCGTCGAGACCGGCAAGATCATCTACCGCGTCGATCGCTGCAAGTTTCGCGCGGTGGGCAGGATGCGCATCTAGAAATTATCGAAGAAGGGGAACATCCGATGATCTACAAAAGTACGCTCTCCCGCAGCGCGGCGACGCTCGGCCTCGCAATGGGGCTAGGAGTCTTCGGCGCAGCCGCCGAAGGGAACATGACGTTCGTTTCCTATGGCGGCTCCTTTCAGGAAGCTCAGGAGAAGGCCCTGGTGAAGCCATTCGCCGAGGCCGATCAGGTGAACGTCGTCACCGATTCCGGCCCCAGCGTCGCGAAGATCAAGGCCATGGTCGAAGCGGGCAACGTGCAGTGGGACGTCGTGGAGGTTACCGAGGCGGACTATCTCAATCTCGTCAGGCTCGACCTGATCGAACCGATCGACTACTCGAAATTCGACGAGGCGACGCTCAAGGCGATCGAGCCGCGCTTCAGGCCCGACCGCGGTGTCGTGGCGGTTATGTATTCCTACGGCATCGCATACCGTACCGATGGCAACCGGTCTTCGCATCCGACAAGCTATGCCGAACTGTGGGACACCGAAGCATTCCCGGGTCCGCGCGCCCTGCCGGCTGGCACTTTTGCCAACCCGCCATGGGAGGCTGCGCTCCTGGCCGCTGGAACGCCGGCCGACAAGTTGTACCCGATCGATCTGGACAAGGCGCTGGCGAGCCTGGACAAGATCAAGCCGAGTGTTTCGGTCTGGTTCGACAACACCGCGCAGGGCGTCCAGGCACTGATCAGCGGCGATGTCGACTACGGCCTCATGCCCAACGGACGTGTCCTGCAGGCCAAGGCCGAAGGCGCCCCCGTCGAGTTCGAATACGGCCAAGCCCTGCTGTATTCCGACTATTTCGTCGTGCCGAAGGGAGCACCCAACAAGGAAAACGCGATGGCGTTCCTCGCCTTCGCCTCGCAGGCAAAGCCTTCCGCCGAGTTCATGAAGCAGATCCAGTACAGCATGCCCAATACCGATGCCTTGCAATATCTCGACCCTGAATATGCAAAGGCCTTGCCGATCGCGCCGGAGAACATCAACCGGCAAATCCCCGTCACCGGCGAGTTCTACGGCGAGGACGCTGGAAACGGGAAGACCTGGCAGCAGGTCACCATCGATGCCTGGAACCGCTGGTACGGACGCTGATCATCGCCAGCCGGTGGAACCAACAAGGATCGAAGATGGCTGCTCGGCTTGGAACGGACGAGGATGCCGCCCGGCGTCCGAGGACCCTCGTTACCGGGGTGCATGGAAGTATCGGGGACGCCATCGCCCTTCGGCTGCGAGAGGACGGGCACGCGCCCGTCCTCGTCGGCCACGCACCGTTGACCAGCAAGGGCGATGTCAACGTCGACTTCACCGATCTTCCCGCCCTCTCTCGTGCCGTGGAGAATATCGCCTCGCCGATCCGCCATGTGGTCGTGTCGCACGGGATGTTGCTGCCCGGACCGTTGGAGCGTGTCGATGTGGAAGAATGGCAAAGGATGCTGAGTGCAAATCTGACGAGCGCCTATGCGATCATCCGCGCCGCACGCCCCAAGCTGGGCAGCGGAAGCAGCATCGTCGTCATTTCATCGACGGCGGCGTTCGATCACAGTCCCGTCGGCGGGCCGCACTACACAGTCAGCAAATGGGGACTGAACGGGCTCGTCCGGCACCTTTCCGACGAACTTGGCCCCGCCGGCATTCGCATAAATGCGGTTTGCCCCGGTTTCGTGAACAACCCGATGGGGCATGCTTTCCTCGAGAAGAAGGATATCGACCGCGCGATCGAAACAATCCCGCTGCGACGGGCGGGACGTCCGGACGAAGTCGCTTCCGTCGTCTCTTTCCTGCTCGGCGACGACGCAAGCTATATCACCGGCGCCGCCATCCCGGTGTCGGGCGGCTTCCAGTGAACGCCGCGGATCAACAACCCCCTGCCGATCGATCGCAGGGGCTGTCGATCGAGAGACTCGGCGTGACCTATCGGGAAGTGACGGCGATCGATGATGTCAGCCTCGAGATAGAGCGCGGCGAGTTCATCGCGTTCCTCGGACCCTCCGGGTCGGGAAAGACGACGATACTGATGTCGATCGCCGGCTTCACCAAGCCCACGTCGGGCGACATAAAATTGGATGGCCGCTCGATCCTCGACATGCCGCCCGAGGATCGCGGAATCGGCGTGGTGTTTCAGGGCTATGCCCTGTTTCCTCATCTGACCGCGGCGCAGAATATCGCCTTTCCGCTTGAGATGCGAAAGGTTGATCGCTCCGCCATCACCACAAGAGTGAGCAAGATTCTGGACATGGTCGGTCTCGGCGATCTCGGCGGGCGCTACCCGCATGAGATGTCGGGCGGGCAGCAGCAGCGGGTCGCTCTTGCCCGCGCGCTGGTGTTCGAGCCGAGCCTTCTGCTTCTGGACGAACCGTTGGGTGCGCTCGACAAGGACCGTCGCCTGGCGATGCAGCAGGAATTCCGCTTGCTGCACAAGAAGATCGGCGCGACGATAATCTACGTGACGCACGACCAGCACGAAGCCCTGTCGATGGCCGACCGGATCGCCTTGATGGACAAGGGCCGGATCGCGCAGGTCGGGACACCGTCAGAGATATTCTCCGCTCCCGCCAGCCGGTTTGTCGCCGGATTCATCGGCGAGTGCAATTTCCTGAAAGCCGACACGGTCGATCGGGAGGAAGGCGGCCACCGCGTTTCCGTCGCGGGTTATGCCGGCCATGTCCGCGGCGCCCAGGCGGCCGGCGGCAGCGCGGCGCTGGCGATCCGGCCGCATCACGCCTTCATCGCGCCGCACGATTCCATCGGAGTGCCGGCCACCGTCAGCGATGTCATGTTTCTGGGGGAGCTGACGGAATACATCACGCGGCTCTCCTCCGGCGAGGAATTCCGGATCCGGCGAATTTCCGACAAGCACGACTTCAACCCCTCGATAGGAGACCACGTCAAGGCAGGCTGGGAGTGGGACAGATGCCGTCTCTGCTGAAACGGGCAGGGAGCCTTTGTTCGCCGAACGGCGTGCTTTTGTTGTTCGCGACGATCTATGTCTGCGCGACCTTTGTGTTTCCGCTGTTCAGCATGCTGGCGGCGTCGGAGGGTCTGTCCGGATATGTGAAGGTCGTAACCGACGGCTTCTACTGGACCATCCTTTTCAATACGTTCAAGCTCTCGGCGATCGTCGCCGCCGGCACCTTGCTGGTCGCCTATCCGCTGGCCATGCGTGCCTGCATGGCGGGCCCCCGCATGAGGCTGATCCTTCTGATCTTCATGACCGTGCCGATGTGGACCAGCCTGCTGGCGCGCAGCTATGCCTGGATTTCGGTCCTGGATCGGCGCGGACTGGTGAACAGCGTGTTGACGTCCCTACAGATCACGGGCTCGCCTCTGAAGCTGCTGCACACCACAGGCGCGACGGTCATTGGCAGCATCTACATCATGCTTCCGATGATGGCGCTGGCGTTGTTCGCGCAGATGTCCAAGATAGACCTGACGACCCTGAAAGCCGCCCGCACCCTCGGGGCCGGTCCGGCGCAAACCTTTCTGAGAGTTTTCCTGCCGCTCTCCTTTCCCGGGATCGTTTCCGGCACGGTCCTCACCTTCATCGTATCGCTCGGACTTTTCGTTACGCCGGTGCTGCTTGGCGGGCCGCAGGATCGCACCTTCTCCATGCTGATCGAGCAGGAGGTAAACACCTTCGGCAACTTTTCGCGGGCCGCCGAACTTTCGGTGTTTCTTCTCGTCGTCTCCGGCCTGCTCCTCCTCGTGCTGCTGCGCCTGACAAACCGCAGGCAGCGTCCCGGTCGCCGTGCGAAGGCGATCACCGGGACACGCGCGGCCGGGCTGCTCGCCCGATTGATCGTGATGCTGCGCATCTTCGAAATGCGCTGGTTTTGGAATGTGGTCATCCTCGCGGTTCTGGCATTCATCATGCTGCCCCTCGTGACGCTCGTGCCGATGTCACTGGGCTCGAGCAACTACCTCGAGTTTCCGCCCAAGACCTATTCGCTCCGGTGGTACGACGCGCTGTTCCACGACTCGCGCTGGATCACCGCGTTCCTGAATTCCCTGATGGTGGGGCTGCTCGCCGCGCTGATCTCCGTCGTCGTCGGAACGAGCGCCGCATTGGCCATGCGCGACAGGCGCCAACGTGGCGCCCGCCTGATCGCGCCGCTGTTCGTCGCGCCAAGCCTGATACCGCCGATGGTCTACGCAATTGGCGCCTACATCACCAGCGTGCCGCTCGGCCTGCAGGACAGCGTGCTGGGTCTGGCCCTGGCCCATTCCGCCCTAGCGATCCCGTTCGTCTTCATTATCTCCGAAACCGGTCTGGCGGGCATTGGCGAGCGCGTCGAGCAAGCGGCCCAATCGCTGGGTGCTCGCTGGACGTCGCGTGTATGGCGCATAACCCTGCCGCTCCTGATCCCGAGCATTGCCGTCGGCGGCCTCATCGCGTTCATAACGTCCTTCGACGAAATCGTCGTCGCCCTTTTCCTGTCCGGCATTCACGTGCAGACCCTGCCAAAGACTTTCTGGCGTGCCGCGATTCTGGAAGTAACGCCGATCGTACCTGCCGCGGCGGTGACGATCATGGCAGCCGGACTGACCGTCGTTTCGGTGGCAGCGCTCATGCTGCACCTGAGCAGATCGAGAGCCGGCCGGAACCCGTCTTCTGTCTTCATAGGCCGCTAGGCCAAATTCGAGAACGAGTCGCATTGTGAAAATCGGTACTGCAGAAGCCTTGAAGTCGGCCGTCGTGAGAGGCTCACTGGTGTTGGGCGAATATCCCGACGGCACGGAAATTTGCGCTCCGATAGCGATCGCGACCGGTGCCAGGCCCGGTCCGACGATGTGGCTCCAGGCATGTGTGCATGGTCCCGAACTCGTCGGGCCGCTGGCCATCTCGCGATTCCTCGGCGAGCTCGACCTACAGCGGTTCTCGGGAACCGTGGTCTGTCTCCTTGCCGCAAACCCCATCGCGTTCAGGTCGCGCGATCGGTTGACGATCGTGGACGGGCAGAATCTCAATCGCAGCTATCCGGGCCAGACGGACGGCGGTGTGACGCAACGCATGGCGCATGTCGCGCTGACGGCCGCCCTGGAGGTTTCGGACGCGCTGGTCGACCTGCACTCCGGCGGAGACCATCTCGTCTGCTCCTATCACATCATCTACCGCAACGATGGCGGCGCGGCGGGCAAGAAATCGGAAGAGATGGCGTCCGGCCTGGGGGCACCGCAGATA
The DNA here is from genome assembly GCA_017305925.1 of Hyphomicrobiales bacterium. GTDB lineage: Bacteria > Pseudomonadota > Alphaproteobacteria > Rhizobiales > Rhizobiaceae > Arvimicrobium. The sequence continues at coordinate 29,582 of JAFKJW010000178.1, forward strand.
TGCAACGCGATGTCGCCCGTTTTTGACGGCGCCGCATTTGCCTGTTTCGTCGCGTCCGGCAGGCCGGCCGTTCTGGTGGAAAGCGGCGGCGGCGCGACGGTTACGCAGGTGGACATAGAGAACCAGGTCCGGGCGATCCGTGGAGCATGCTCCTGTCTCGGAATGCTCCCCGCGGCCTCGGCAGCCCCTCCGCCGCAGATCGGCCGCGAGGTCGCCCTGATCCATGGGGAGCGGGGCGGGATATTCGAACCGATGGCTCCGCTCGAAGCGGTCCTCGAAAAGGGCGACGAGTTCGGGCGCATCCGAAACCTGTATGGCGACACCCTCGAAATATGCCGGAACCCGTTCGGCCGGGCTCGCCTCATAGCGCTCCGCCGAGCCTACATGCCCATCCATGCCGGAGAAGAGGTCGCCGAAATCAGCCACATCGGCTGACGCCCGCATCCGCACAGAAAGGACGACAGATGGGTCTTCAGTTCGACCGAACAGAGTATGAGCGCCGCATATCCGCCGCTCGAACCCGGTTGCAGCGCAAAAACCTGGACGCCTTGCTCGTATTCGCACCGGAGAGCCTCTATTATCTCACGGGTTTCGACTCGACCGGTTTCGTCTACTTCCAGTTCGCTCTCCTGACGGCCGACGAACGGCCGCTCGTCCTCCTGACGAGGCGGCCGGACCTGCTTCAGGCGCGCAAGACCTCGATAATCGAGGACGTCCGGATCTGGTACGACACCGTCGACTCGGATCCCTCGAAGGATCTGCAGGATATCCTCAGGGAACACGGCCTCCAGGGACGGCGCGTCGGCATCGAACTCGACAGCTTCGGGCTGCGGGCGGCCTCCTACGAGGCCGTGCGCGCGCGACTGGAAGGATGGTGCGACCTGATCAACGGCTCGTCTGTGGTCCGAGAGCTGCGCGTGATCAAGTCCGAGGCCGAAATAGCGTATGTAAGGCGTGCGGCGCGACTGGCGGATGAAGCGCTCGTCGCGATGATCGACAAGAGCGGCCCCGGTGTCTTCGAAGGTGACATTGCCGCGGCCGGCGCGTCGGTCCTCGCCAGCGGCGGATGTGATCCGTCTCCGTCGGGGCCGGTGATCGGTTCGGGCGAGAGGGCGCTCCTCGTGAGAGCGACCACCGAATACAGGGTGCTCGATCCAGAAGATCAGATCACCATCGAGTTTGCGGCAAGCTACCGCCACTACTGCGCCTGTCTCATGAGGACGTTCCGGATCGGCAGCGACCTGTCGCAGCAACGGCGCATGTTCGACGTCACGCGAGAAGCTCTCCTGGCGATGACAGATGCCGCCAGACCGGGCGAGCCGCTGGGCGCCATCGATCAGGCTCACCGCGACGTATTCGACAAGGAGGGGTTCGGCGCGTCGCGCATGTCGGCTTGCGGTTATTCGCTCGGCGCTACCTTTCGGCCGTCATGGATGGACGTCCCGCCGCTGCTTTACGCCGGCAATCCTATGCTCACGCAGCCCGGCATGGTGCTGTTCCTCCACGCGATCCTCGCCGATGTGGACAGAAATCTGGCCATGTCGCTCGGACACACGATCCTGATCGGGCAGGAGCGCGCCGAAATACTGAGCCAACTGCCGCTCGAACATATTGTCCGATAGACCGATGCGCATGAAAGCGTAGCGGCATGGCCGGACCGTTCAGGGCGTGGAGGCCGCTTGTCACGCGCCCTCAAGAAATCGGCATAAGACGGCGCTTCGGCTCGAGCCGGCTAGCCGGCTGCCGCTACCCATGGCGGGTCGCGATAATTGTCCCAGGTCGCGCCGATGCCGGCGTCGACCGGGATCGCGGCGCCGGTGATGCCGTTGGCGATCGGCGAAGCGACGAAGGCGATCGCGGCGGCGATGTCGCGCGGCGTCAGCACGCGGCCGAGCGGGTGGCGGGCGGCGTAGGACGCCAGAATTTCGTCGCCATCCGGCAGCGTCGCCAGGCGTCCGGCGAGCAGGGGCGTATGCGTGACGCTCGGGCAGACGCAGTTCACCGTCACCCGGTCGCGGGCCAGATCGAGCGCCGCGGCGCGTGCAAGATTGAGGAGAGCGCCCTTCGACGTGCAGTAGGAGAACATGCCATGCTCGGCCTGGAGCCCGTCCAGGCTGGACAGCAGCACGATCGCGCCGCTCCGGCGCTTGCGCATGCCTTTCGCCGCCTCGCGCGCGACCAGGAAGGACCCGCGGACATTGACGCCCATCACCTGCTCGAAATCCTCGACCGAGGTCTCGAAGACGGGGCCGCCGGCGCCGAGAACGCCGGCGCAGGCGACCGCGACATCGATCTCTCCAAGGACGCTCCGCGCGGTGGCGAAGGCCTCGACGACGGTCTTCTCGTCGCCGGTGTCCCCGGTGAGGGCGACAGCCTCGCGGCCGGTCCTGCGGATCGCCTGTGCCGTCTCGTCGGCTGCGCCGGCGGTCCAGTCGAGCACCGCGACGTCGGCGCCGAGATCGGCCAGCGTGAGCGCGGTCTCGCGGCCGATGCCCGAGCCGCCGCCGGTGATAAAAGCCACCTTGCCGTGATAGGACAGGCCGGGAAACGGTTCGCGGGCGCCGCTCATGCGGAAGCTCCCCCCGTTATCGCGCCCTTGTAGGTCGGCGCGCCGCCGCCCGGAAACGTCAGCCGCCACAGCCGTCCGGCATAGTTCGGCTCGGCGCTGCTGGCGAGCACGCTGGCGTCCGTAACCCAAAGCGTCTCGCCGTCGAAGGCCAGATTGGTCGGGCAGCCTCCGGTGCGCACGAAGCCCTTCGGCGTGCCGTCGCGCGCCAGCACGTGGAAGCCTTCGCCGACGAGGTCGGTGACCAGCAGCGACCCGTCCCCGGCGATCGCCATGCCATCCAGGATCGGGTTCTCGCCCGGCATCCTGCCGAGGTCTTCGATCGTGCCGTCGGTCCGCAGCCGGCGGACGTGGCCGGTGTAGGATTCGTCCCAGACGATGGAGCCGTCGGCCTCGACCACCACGCCGTTGGGGAAAGTCGGCTCGGGAAAGGCGACCTTGACGCTCGTCCTGCCGTCCGGGGAAAGGGCATAGATATAGCTGGGGTCCGGGTTGGCCGGGTTGTAGGTGCCCGGGTCGGTCCAGACCAGGGTGCCGTCGGGCCCGAAGACGAGGTCGTTCGGGCCGTTCATCGGGACGCCGTCGACCTCGCTCACCAGGATTTCGGGCTTGCCGCCGGGCCGCACGCGCTGGATCGACGGCAGGGTCATCTCCGCCGCCCGCCACGGGCCGACCGTGCCGCCGTTCTGACAGACATAGAGCGCGCCGTCCGAGCCCAGCACGCAGGAGTTCGGCGCTCCGGTGACGTAGGCGAGCTGTCTTGCCTTGCCGTCCCTGCCGACGACCGTCAGCTGGCTGCGGTAGCTCTCGACGAAGACGACGCTGCCGTCCGGCATGACCGTCGGCCCTTCCGGCCAGCCGAGATCCGAAGCGACGAGTTCCGGTGTCAGATCATAGGTCATTTGACGGCTCCGACTGTCAGTCCGCGCACGATGTAGCGCTGTATGAAAAGGGAAAAGATCAGGATCGGGATCACCGTCACCACGCCGACGGTCGCGGCGATGTTCCAGTCGATCGGGCGCTGCGCGCTGACCAGCGTCGCGGCGCCGAGCGAGATGGTCTGGAATCCGCGCGAGTCGATGACATAGAGCGCCACCAGGAATTCGTTCCAGATGAACAGGGCGCCGAACAGGGCCGCCGTCACCAGGCCCGGCCGGACGATCGGCAGCATCACGTGCCAGAGCACGCTGACGCGCGTGCAGCCGTCGATCATCGCGGCTTCGTCGATCTCGGCGGGGATCTCGTCGAAGAAGCCGATCATGATCCAGACCACGAGCGGCAGCGAGAAGGCGACATAGGGCAGGACAAGGCCGGCATAGCTGTCCTGCAAGCCCGCGGCCTTGACCATCAGGAAGAGCGGGATGGCGACCGCTATCGGCGGCATGAAGCGCATGGACAGGATGGTGTTGGCCAGCTGCTCGCTCTGCCTGAAGCGAAGCCGGGAGAAGGCGTAGGCGGCCGGCGTTCCGATGACGATGGCGATGAAGGTCGCGATGCTGACGACGATGATGGAATTGAGGGTGAAGCTCAGCATGCCCTGGCTGAACAGGACCTCATTGTAGTTCTTTGCCGCCTGCGCCCAGCTGAAGCTCAGCTTCGGCGGAACCTGGGCGAGGATTTCGATCCGCTTCTTGGTCGAAAGGATGGCGAGATACAGGAACGGCGCCGCGCCGACGAGGCCGAGCACGACAAGGACGATATATGCCAGAATTCGGCCCGGCCGGATCTTCATCGCGAGGTCCCCGGCCGCAACTGCACGTATTTGAGAAGAATCGTGGTCCCCACGGCGAGGATCAGCAGCATCATGTACGAAGACGCGGCGGCGTAGCCGTAGTTCTGGAACTGGAAGCCGTTCTGGAACGCGAAGAAGCTGAGGGTCGTCGTGGAGCGGGCCGGTCCGCCGTAGCTCAGGCCGTAGATGAGGTCGAACGAGCGGAAGGCGTCGACGGCGCGGAAGACCGTTGCGAAGACGATCGCCGGCATCAGCATCGGCAGGGTGATGCGGCGGAACGTCACGAACGGTCCGGCGCCATCGACCTGGGCCGCCTCGAAAACCTCCTGCGGAAGCGCCTGGAGCCGGGCGAAGACGATCATGAAGACGAAGGGCGTCCACTGCCAGCAATCGACCAGCACGACCGTGACGCGCGCCATCTCGACGCTGCCCAGCCAGTCGGGCGGCGACAGGCCGACCGCCTTGATCGCCCAGTCGATCACGCCCCAGTCGGGGTTGAGCAGGGCACGCCACATGACGCCCACGACGATGGGCGTCATCAGCATCGGCAGGAGCAGGATGCCGCGCACGATCCAGGCGCCGCGCAGGTGAAGATTGAAGAAGACGGCCAGCGCCACGCCGAGCACGACCTGCACCGCGACGGAGCAGGTGACCAGGATGGCGCTGTTCCAGGTGGCGTTCCAGAATTGAGGATCGACGAGGAGCGCCCTGTAGTTGGCGAGGCCGACGAAATTCCCCGTGCCCGTCGCCGCGGTCAGATCCGTCAGCGACAGGCGCAGGCTGTGGAACAGCGGATAGATGCTGAAGACCACGAGATAGAGCATGCAGGGGCCGAGGAGGATCCATGCGGCCCTCCCCGGCTCATCGCGCGTGCCGAAAGCGAACCTGGCCGGCGCGGCGGCTGCGATGCTCATCTATGCGCTACCCTGCCCGGCTTCGGTCAGGCGAGGTGGCCGGCCTTGCGCAGCATGGCCTCCCACTGCGTCTGGACCTTCTCGCAGGCGGTCTTGGCATCCTGCGTCCCGATCAGGGCGGCGTTGAACTCGACGTTCATGACATCGTTCAGCTGGAAGAATTCCGGAATGAGCGAGGTCGGTATGATCTCCGCCGTCGAGGCGGCCTTCAAGGCATCCGGCAGGTAGGGCAGCTTGGCGACGAGGTCCGGATCGGTGAAAGCCGAGGTGCGGCTGGCGTCGATCTGGTACTTTTCGACCTCGAACTTGTTGAACGCCTTGCTGGTCATCCAGGTCAGGGCCAGCCATGCCGCATCCTTCTTGGCCGGATCGATGTTCTTCGGGATGCCCATGCCCCAGCCCCCCTGGATCGCGCGCGCCGTCTCGCCCGGCTTGGCGGGAACCGGCGCCGTGCCGGTTTTGTCGGCGACCATCGAATTTTCGCCGTTGAGGATCGGGCCGGCAATGGTCGACCAGAAGATCATCTGGGCGATCTTGCCGGTGGAGAAGCCGTCGACATTTTCCGCGAAGCCGTATTTCGTGACGTTCTTCGGCGCGTAAGGCAGCAGGTCGATGAGCATCTGCAGGGCGCCGATGCCTTCGGGCGAATTGACGTTCGGCTTGAAGTTCTTCTCCTTCGGCGTGCCGCTCATCAGCTTGCCGCCGGTGGTTATGAAACGGGTGTACCAATCGACGGCGGCGAGCGAGAAATCGTTGGCGCCGATGAAGGAGCATCCGGCGACATCGTCCGTGTTGAGCTTCACGGCCGCATCCTTGAATTCCTCCCAGGTCGCGGCGGGCTTCAGTCCGGCTGCCTCGAACAGATCCTTGCGGTAGAAATAGATGACGGACCCCGAATGCAGGCCGGGGATGCCGTAGATGTCGTTGCCCTTTCCGAGCGTGCCCGTCGCCATGTCGAAGATGCCGACATTGCGCATGGCCGGCGGCAGGAAGTCGGCGATGTCCCAGTCCGGCGGGGTCTTGGACGGGTCGTCGATGTAGGCGTTGAGCTGCTCGTAATATCCGGCGCCGACCTGCTGCGTCGTCAGGAAGCCGAGATATTCGATGAGCTCGAAGGAGGAGCGGTCGGCCTTCAGGTTCTGCAGGGTCTTCTCGATCAGCGCGCCCAGCGCAGGCGAGGTGATCTCAAGCTCCATGCCGGTGTCCTGCCTGAACTGGTCGAGCATGTCGCCCAGTGCCCGGTGGTCGTTCTCGTCGCCGGTCATGAGGATGTTGAGCTTGGTGCCCGCATGCTTCTTCCAGTCGAAATCGGCGGCAAGCGCCGGACGCGAAAAGCCGAGACCGCCGAAGGCGCCGGCAATACCCATGGCCGCGGCGACCTGCATCAGGTCGCGTCGCGTCACGCCCTGCGCCGACAGGCCGATTTTCGTTTTTTCATCCATGATTCCATCTCCCCATTTTTCATTGTCGCCGCGGTCGGTCGATCCGGCCTTGTTCCAGACTGCATCCGAAAAATGCGATAGTCAATCGATTGCTCAAACATAAATTGCGTGTTATTCGACAATGGCGGCAGAACTGAACACATTCCGGGACCACGCGACCGAGGCATGTCGCGGGCAGTTTTTGCTTGCGTCCAAGCAGACCTTGGATCGCGGGCACCATCGGCCTTCGCATAGCCGCCAGGCTGCCGGCCCGGATCGAATGGAGGATTTCATGGGTCTGGGAAGCGTAGTCGTCACGGGTGCCGGCGACGGCATCGGCCGTGCCATCGCGATTCGTCTCGCCGCGGACGGCTGGAAAGTCGTCGGCCTGGAAATCAACGGCGAAACGGCCGAGGCCTTGGGGAAAAAGCTCGGCGACGGCCACAGGGTCCTGTGCGGCGACGCATCGGAGCGGGCGATGCTTGCCCAGGCGCGGGAAGCCGCCGAGGAACTGGCGCCTCTCGAGGGCTGGGTCAACAATGTCGGCGTCGCACTGATGGGCAACCTGCATGAGCCCAGGGACGCCGATGTGGAGCGGGTTTTCGCCGTGAACCTGATGTCGCATTTCTGGGGATCGTCGGAGGCGATCCGCACCTGGGTCGCGCGGCGGGCAACGGGCTCCATCGTCAACGTGTCGTCCGTGCATGGACGCTCGGCCTTCAACATGTGGGCCGCCTACGATGTCGCGAAAGCCGGGATCGACGCCTTGACCCGCTACATCGCCGTCGAATACGGACCGATCGGCATCCGCGCAAATGCCGTCGCTCCGGGCGCGGTGCGGACGTCGCTGGTGCAGCGCGTCATCCGCGACAGCCCGGACAGCACCCGCGCCGAGCGCGAAATGTCGATCCAGCACCCGCTTGAGCGGATCGGCGAACCCGAGGAGATTGCGGCGGCGGTGTCGTGGCTGATCTCGTCGGAGGCGTCCTTCGTGACGGGCCAGTCGCTTGCGGTCGATGGCGGCCTCACCTCGCGCTGCTACCGGTACGAGCCGGATGCCGATCTGCTCGCCAGATACGGCAAGGCGTAGCGGCGGTTCTCCTGGCCCGTCTTCGACGATCCATGCGGAGGGCAGGGCGAACCGCGGAATCGGCGCGGGGCTGGGGGTAAGGGAACTGCGAATGCGTTCGGGATTCTGGAATTCGCTCCAGGGATGATATCAAGGCGACGCGATCTTCAGAATCGGGATTCTCGTGACATCTGGCGAACCGTTGAAACCGACCGCTACCCGTGCCACGCTGAAGGATATCGCGCGGGCCGTCGGCGTCGACGTGTCGACGGTTTCCAAGGTCCTGAACGACGGCGGCATCAGCGTGCGCGCGCAAACGCGGCAGGCGATCCTGGACGAGGCGCGGCGGGTCAACTATCGCCCGCATGCGCTGGCCCGAAACCTGCGGACCCAGCGGACCGGCGCCCTCGGCATCCTGCTCCCCGACCTGACCAATCCGGTCTACGCGACGACGGTACGCGGCGCGATGCGGCAGGCGGAGATGGCCGGATATGTGACGCTCATCGCCGAGGTCGCCGATGAGCAGCGCTCCGCCAGCGCCTACATGCGGCTTGTCAGCGAGCGCCGCATCGACGGGCTGATCATCGCCGTGACCGCCGAGAGCCGCGAGATGATCGAGGCGATCGAAGGCAACCCGGTGCCCCACGTTTTCGTGAACCGCCGCTCGTCCATAGGCCGCAGCGTGACCGTCGACGATCAGGCATCCGGACGGCTGGCGGCGCAGACATTGATCGACGCCGGGCATACAAGGCTGGGCTTCATCGGCTCGGTGCCGGATCTGGACACCTCGCGGCGCCGCTACAACGGGTTCTTCGAGGTCTGCCGCGAGGCCGGCCTGGCTTCCGTCTCGATCGCCAACGCGCCGGTTTCGCGGCGCGGCGGCTTCGACGCGCTGCACAGCCTGATGGGCGGTCGTTCCCCGCCGACCGCGATCTTCGCCTTCAACATGCTCGTCGGCATCGGCGCGCTGGCCGCGGCGCGGGTCCGCGGCATCCAGGTTCCGCGCGACCTGTCGGTGGTGTCGCTCGACGGCGAGGATGCCATCTTCACCGCCCCGCCGCTCACCGCGATCACCACGCCGCTGGCCGAAATGGGCGCGCGGGCGGTGATCGAGCTCGAGGCGATGATCAACGGTCGGGAGCCGCAGGACGTCGTGATCGACATTCCGCCGCGGCTTGTCATGCGCGAATCGGTCGGGCCGCCGCCGAACTAGCCGTTTGGCCCTGGCATTTGCTGACGCCGCGCGCTGCCGCTGCCCAGGTAGTAGATTCCGATCGGCCTTCCTCCGATCGTTTCGACGGCGATGTCCAGGTCGTAGATTTCCGCCAGCACATCCGGCCGTATCAGCGCTTCAGGCGATCCCTGGTGGATTACCCTGCCGTCGCGCATGGCGACGATATGGTCGGAGTAGCAGGACGCGAAATTGATGTCGTGCAGGACGAGCACGACGGTTTTTCCGAATTCGTCGGCCGCGCCGCGCAGGAGCTGCATCATCGACACGGCGTGCTTCATGTCGAGATTGTTCAGGGGCTCGTCCAGCAGCATGTAGTCGGTGTCCTGGCACAGCACCATCGCCACGAAGGCGCGCTGGCGCTGTCCGCCTGAGAGCTCGTCGAGGAAGCGGTCGGCCAGGCCGTCGAGCCCGAGATAGCCGAGCGCCCGTTCGACATGCTCCCGGTCCGCGGCCGTCGGCCTCCCCTTGGAATGCGGATAGCGGCCGAAGGTCACGAGCTCGCGCACGGTGAGCCGCACCGAGATGGAATTGTCCTGGCGCAGGATCGAAAGCCTGCGCGCCAGCACGTCGCTCGCGGCGTCGGCGATGTCCAGCCCGTCGACACGGACATGCCCGCGATCCATCGGCAGGAGCCGGCTGACCATGGACAGGAGCGTCGATTTTCCGGCGCCGTTCGGCCCGATGATCGAGGTGATGCCGCGCGACGGCAAGGTCAGCGTGACGCCGTCGACCACCACCGACCGGCCATACGCCTTGCTGACGTTCTCGATCTCGATCATCGCCGGGTCCTCGAAAGCAGAAGCAGGATGAATGTTATTCCGCCCAGGAATTCGATGACGACGCTCAGCGCCGTGTCGAAGGCGAACAGGTGCTGCAACACGATCTGGCCGCCGACCAGGCATATGACGGCGAGGAGGATCGCGACCGGCAGGACGACGCCGTGCCGCGGGGATCCGGCAAGCTGGTAGGCGAGATTGGCGACCAGCAGCCCGAAGAAGGTCACCGGTCCGACCAGCGCCGTCGAGACCGACACGAGGATCGTCACCAGGACCAGAACAACGGAGATCAGGCGCCTGTGCTCAAGGCCGAGATTGATGGCATTCTCGCGCCCGAGCGCCAGCACGTCGAACGTACGGAAGAGCCGCCAGCCCGCCACCGATACGGCGACCACGGCGAGGCCGGCCATGCCCAGTATCTCGCTGTGCACGGTGTTGAAGCTGGCAAAGAAGCGGTCCTGCAGCACGGCGAAGTCGAGCGGATCGATCATGCGCTGCATCAGGTTCGACAGGCTGCGGAAGAGCGCGCCGAAGATCACGCCGACCAAAAGCAGCAGGTGCAGGCCGCGCACGTCTCCCGACAGAAGCCACCGATAGAGGAGGGCCGAGAAGGCGACCATCACGGCGACCTCCACGACGAACAGGACGTTCGGGCCGAGCGACGCGAGATGCGCCGAGCCGAACGCGAACACCACGACCGTCTGGATCAGAATGTAGAGCGCATCGAAGCCCATGATCGAGGGCGTCAGGATGCGGTTGTTGGTGATCGTCTGGAAGAGGACGGTGGACACCGCGACGGCATAGGCGACGAGCAGCAGCGCGGCGAGCCTGATGCCGCGGAACGGCAGCACGAAACTCCACTGCCCCTTCGCGCCGACCGTCATGAACGCCGCCATCGCGGCAAGGGCGAGGAGCGAAAGCAGGACGAGGACGATCGTCGGGCGATGCCTAGCCAAGCTGCCTCCGCTTGCGCAGAAGCAGGGCGAGAAACAGCGCGCTGCCGACGACGCCCATCACGGTGCCGACCGGAATCTCGTAGGGAAAGCGGATCAGGCGGCCGGCCAGGTCGCATGCCAGCACCAGCCCCGCACCGAGAATCGCCACCCATGGAAGGGCGTGGCGCATGTTGTCGCCCATCGCCATGGCGACGATATTGGGAACGATCAGGCCGACGAAGGGGACCATGCCGACGGTGGCGACGACGCTTGCCGTGACCATCGAGACGATCACCAGGCCGAGCCGCAGCACGCGCCTGTAGTGGAGGCCGAGATTGGTGGTGAAATCCTCGCCCAGCCCCGCGACCGTGAAGCGATCCGCGGCGAAATACGCGATTCCCGTCAGCAGGAAGGACAGCCACAGAAGCTCGTACCGTCCGCGCAGCACGCTGGAGAAATCGCCCGTGGTCCAGGCCGCGAGCGCCTGCAGGAGGTCGAAGCGATAGGCGATGAAAGTCGCGACGGCGCTGATGACATTGCCCATCATGATGCCCACCAGGGGCACTATGAGCACGGAGCGCAGCGGGATGCTCCTGAGGATGCGCAGGAACAGCGCCGTGCCGGCAAGGGCAAATGCGGATGCGGCCAGCATCTTGCCCATGACCGGCGCCTGCGGCGCAAGCAGGGTGACGACCAGCATGCCGAGGCTTGCCGATTCCATCGTCCCCGCGGTCGACGGCTCGACGAAGCGGTTGCGGGCGAGCATCTGCATGATGAAACCCGCCACGGCCATCGACATGCCCGCCAGTATGATGGCGAGCGTGCGCGGAATGCGGCTGGCAAGCAGGACCTGAAGAGCTCGGCTGCCGGCATCCGCGCCGATCAGCTTTCCGGGCGTGACGTCGGAGACCCCGACGAAAAGGCTCGCCGCGGCCAGGACGAAAATCAGCAGGCAGGCACCGGCGAGCGCCTTCAATTGTTCGCTCGCCCGTCACGTCCGGAGAAAAGGCGGCCGCCGGCGGCATCCGCGAGCCGCCGGCGCATTCCGTCATGAAAGCCGGCGGTTGCGATCACGACGCCTCGTCGAATGCCTTGGAAATCTGGTCGATGCTCTGGTGCAGCGACGTCAGCCCGCCGCCGACCAGATACCAGTTGGCGGGATCGAGGTAGACGACATGCTGCTTCTTCCAGGCGGTCGTCTGCCCCACCAGTTCGTTGTCCAGCAATTGCCGCGCCGGGCTGCCCTCACGGCCGATCGCGGCATCGCGGTCGATCACGAACAGCCAGTCCGGATTGGTCTCGAGAATGAACTCGAAGGAGACGGGCTGGCCATGATTGCCGGTGGCGAGGCCGGGCGCTGCGGGAACGACGCCGAAGGCATCGTGCAGGATGCCGAAGCGCGAGCCCGGCCCGTAGGCGCTGACCTTTCCGCCGGTGGTCAGGATCAGGAGTCCGTTGCCCTTGTCCTGCGCCTTCTTTTTCAGCCCGCCCACGGCGGCGTCGAGATCGTCGATCTCCCTGGACGCCTGCGCCTCCTTGCCGAATATGCGTCCCAGAACCTCCACGTTCCTCCTGATCGATCCGAGGAAATCCTTCGGGTCGCCGGTCAGGTCTATGGTCGGGGCGATCTTGGACAGTTCGGGATATTTGGCTGCGGAACGCCCGCCGACGATGATCAGGTCCGCCCCGGCGGCATTGACCGCCTCGTAGTCGGGCTCGAACAGCGTGCCGATCTTCAGGATGCCGTCGTCATTGTATTTCGCGAGATAGGCGGGCTTGACGCCGCCCGGCACGCCGGCGGCCTCGACCCCGAGGCGATCGAGGATGTCGAGCGCGGCGAGATCGAAGACCAGCACCTTGGCCGGTTTCAGCGGGACGGCCGTCTCTCCCTGCATGTGGCCGACCGTGATGTCGCCGGCGAAGGCCGGCACGCCGGCCAGCCCCAGAAAGGCGACGAGGGCAAGGAAACGACTGATTGTGCTGATCATCATGCTGACCTTCTTGCGGTTTGGCGCTCGACGTCCCGCCGCCTTACGGCGCCGGACGATCGTCCTCGGAGACTGGACTCGCATCGAGCAGGGAAAAGCGCAGGGCATCCGCCACGGAGAGCGGTACCATGCTGCCATGGCTCTCTTCGGGAAAGCGGCGGAAGGCACGTTCGAGGCCGCTGGCCGCCAGCGCTTCGTAGACATCCCGGCCGTTCGGCCCGGAACGCAGCGTCTCGATGCGGCCCGCGGTCGCCGCGTCCGTGCCCGGCCTCGCCACCCTCTTTCCGCTCGTCTCGATCAGCAGCCGCTTTCCCTTGCCGGCCGACGCCCGGCTGAGAAACCGCTTCTGTTCCTCGAGGATCGAGCGGCCGTTCCACCAGATCGACGGATCGGCCGCGATATAGGTCTGGAAGGCATCCGGCTGCGAATAGAGAACGTGCAGGGCGAAAAGGCCGCCGAGAGAATGCCCGAAAAGAGTTTGGCGTGCCCGATCGACCGGGAGGCGGCGCTCGATCTCGGGCTTCAGCGTCTTTTCGACGAAACGGAAGAAGGCGTCCACGCCGCCCGTCCTGGGTGGCGCCATGCCTTCGGCGAGGGGAATGAGGTCGGCCGGCGTCGGCGGCGTCAGGTCGAAATAGCGCAGGCGCACGATCTCCTTGCGGTCGTCGCTCGGATAGCCGATGCCGACCAGCGCCGCGCGCATGGCGGGGTGTTCGGCCAGCGTCTTCCGCGCCATGGAGAAGGTCGTGTTGCCGTCGATCAGGTAGACGACCGGATAGCCGCCCGCCGGCGGCTCTCCCTCCGGAACGGCCATGAAGACGCGATAGGTCACGCCGGTCGGCGATTCCAGGTCGAAGCTGGAAACCACCGGCTGCGAAGCGCCGCCCGCCGCCGACGCGGCAGCCGCGCCGGCGACCGTCGCCATGGTCAGGCAAACACCGGTCAACACGGTCAGGAACCTTCGCCTGCGCATCTCAGAACGTCGATGTCAGGCCGACCCAAAGCCTTCTGCCCTCGACCGCGGCGTTGTAGTCGTCCACGTCTATCCGCTTGTCGAACACATTGTAGACGGCCGCGTTCAGCGAGAAGTTCTCGTTGAATTTGTAGGAGGCGCCGAGGTCGACCGTGGCATAGGCGTCGTATTTGCGCGCCAGCACCGTCTTCCCGTCATCGGCGTAGATCGGCGTTCCCGCGCTGCCGAGGCGGATGCCGGCATTGACTTCCGAACCATGATAGGTGCCTGCCGTCCAGGCGCTCAGGCCCTCGATCGGCGTGGTCCAGTCGGCACGGATGCTGGCGAGGTGGCGCGGCGTGCGCGTCAGCGGAAAGCCGGCATAGTCACCGGTTTTCTGCTCGGAATCCGTATAGGTGTAGCTGGCGCGCAGGCTCAGGGCATCCGTGGCCTGCCAATCGGCCGTGAGTTCCACGCCCTGCAACACGGCGGCATCGATATTATAGCTGTAATAGAGCCGGTAGTTCGGATCCTCCGCCCAGCGCGCGATCGAGCCGTCCGGGTTGTAGACGAGCGCGTTCGAGATCTTGTCCTTGAAATCGGTATAGAAATAGGTCGCGCCCGCGCGGAAGTTCGACAGGTTGTCCCACAGCACGGACGCCTCGTAGCTCACGCTCTTCTCGGGCTTCAGGTTGGGATCGCCGATGATCACGCCGCAGGTGCCGTCCGGCCCGTAGGTGCAATTGGCGCCGCCGGTCGTATAGGCATAGCCGGGCGCGATCGTGCGGATCTCCGGTGCCTTGAAGCCCGTCGACACGCCGCCCTTGAGGGTGATCTGGTCGGTCGTATGCCACACGCCATAGATGCGCGGGCTGAGATGCGTCCCGTATATCTCGTGCTCGTCCATGCGCAGGCCGCCGGTGAGCGCGAAATCGGGGGTGAGCCGCCATTCGTCTTCCGCGAACAGGGCCCATTGCTTGATGCCGAACTTCTCGTCCTGGCCGGTGCGCTTGCCGGGGTTCTGATCGGTCAGCGTGGCATCGAAGAATTGTCCGCCGGTCACCAGCGTATGCTCGCCCAGCAATTCGAACGGCGTCGTGAACTTGCCGTCGACGACGGAATTGCGGATTTCCGGCGAACGCGGGTTCTCGACATAGGTGGACGACGCACCGTTCCAGCTGTAGTTCGTCCGTTCCGCCCATTCCTGCGAGACCGAAAACTCCGACGTGGTCCAGCCCCAGCGGCCGGTATGGGTGAGCGACCAGTGGTCCCTGTCATTGTAGTTGTAGCTGTCGCTCGTCGCCGTGTTGCCGAGGGTCGCCTCGCGCCGCAGCCGGGTCCTGCCGGCCTCGAGGACGAAGTCGTGGTTTTCGTTCGGCGTGAATGTCAGGCGGCCCGTGAGGTCCAGATCCTCGCGCGCCGGATTGCCGCTGGCAAACGTGTCCTCCTCGCGCTTCAGGCCGCGGCCCCAGATCTGGCCGCCGAGAAGCTCCGGAATGATCGGTCCGGCCGTGTAGACGCTGACCTGCCCCGCATTGCCGTAGCGGGAATGCTCCTCCAGGGTTCCGTCGACGGTGACGGTGCCGGTCCAGCGCTCGGGCACCTTGCGGGTGATGACGTTGATCACGCCGCCCATCGCATCCGAGCCATAGAGCGACGACATCGGCCCGCGGACGACCTCGATGCGCTCGATGGCGCTGATCGGCGGAAGGAAGCTCTGCTCGAAGCCGGAATTGCCGTTGGTGCGCGCGTCGCGTGTGTTCTGCCGCTTTCCGTCGACCAGGATCAGCGTGTAGGCGCCGGGCAGGCCGCGAATGAAGATGTCTTCCTGTCCCGCCGCGCCCGTGACGGCGACGCCCTGAACGTTGCGCAGCGCATCGGTCAGGTCGCGGTAGGCGCCTTTTTCGAGTTCCTCGCGCGGCACGACGGTGATGCTGGCGGGCGCGTCCTTGACGTTCTGCTCGAAGCCGGTCGCCGTCACCACCAGCCGCTCCAGCAAGGTGGCCCCGTTGGCCTGCTGCGCGGCGGGAGCGCTCTGGGCCGCCGCCTGGAGGCAGGAAGCGGTCAGGAAGCCCAGGCAAGCGGTGCCCGAAAGCAGGCCCGGTTTGATACGGGACGATTGCAGGTTCACCTGCCCGAATATCCGCTCGCACCGCGGCAAAACCGGCTTCAGCATTGTCAGGCGTTCCCCGTCCGAAAAAACTTGAGTAATATAGTCGCCTTTATTGGCCGCTATGCTGAAAGGCAACACTCATGTTTCGGAACGATTCCAAATTCAGGAAAACGCAAACCGCGGCGACCCGCCCGGTCGAGCGGCCGACATGATGGACACGGTCGGCGACGCTTCGCAGGCGCCAGCGCGGGCCGATGACGGCGAAGGACATCGGCAATCCGGAACGACGCAGCCGCCTTCTTCATATCTCGGCAGGCTGCGCCTGCTGGTGGCCTTGGACTGTCTGCTCGTGGAGGGCAGCGTCACGCGTGCGGCCAGGTGCCTGGAGCTCAGCCCTGCCGCGGTGAGCAGGATGCTCGGCCAGGCCCGGGATCTCTACGGAGACGCCCTTCTCGTCCGTTCCGGCCGTCGCCTCGTCCCGACGCCGCTGGCGGAGGCCCTGCGCGGCAGACTGCGTGCCCTGGCCGTGGAAGCCGAGCGCATTCTGGAGGGGGACATGCCCGCGCCGGACCGGATCGGGCTGGACGATGCGGCGGTCAGGAGCTGGAGACGCGATCCGATCGTGGAGGCTCCGCCCCTCGCCATGCGGCCTGCGCTGCTTCTCGACGACCAGCCCTCGCCGGACATGCTGGCGCGGCGTCTGGCCGATGTGAGGGATGAGCGCGACCCGCGACGCCGGCTGGCGAAGTATCTCGCGATCGTCGGCATGAAATCCGGCAACTCGCGGCCGCTCACCCAATCCGAGTCGCAGGACGCATTCGCCACGATCCTGCGCGGCGAAGCCGATCCGGCGCAGGTCGGCGCCCTGCTTCGGCTCATCAGCTACCGCGGCGAGACCGCGGCGGAGCTTGCCGGAATCGTCGCGGCGGCAAGGGATGCCTTCCGGCCCACGGGCGTGGATGGCGGCGGCGCCGATCTCGACTGGCCGGCCTATCTGTCGCCGAGATCGCTGCGGACGCCCTGGTTCGTCCAGTCCGCCATGCTCGTCGCGCATGCGGGCTACAGGGTGGCCATGCACGGCGCCCATGCCGGCGGAAAGCTCGAGCAGGCCGCGGAGGCCATGGGCATCCCCGTCGCGTTGTCGGCTCCGCAGGCCGCAGCGATGCTGTCCGCGAAAGGCATCGTCTACATGCCGCTGGCCGGGTTCGCTCCGGGCGTCCAGGCGCTGCTGTCGCTCTATTCCCTGTTCGAGGCGCGGTCCTCGATCAATTCAGCGGTCCATCTTCTCGATCCGCTTTCCGCGCGGGCGCTGTTCCTGGGCGTCACGCAGCCGGCTTATCGGGAGCTGCACAGAGACGCGGCCGCGCTGCTGGGCCACACCGACCTCTCGATCATCGCCAGCAGCCGCGACGTCGCTGAATGGATTCCCTTTCGGGCGATGACCATGCACCGGCTGGTGGAGGGACAGCCGAGCGATCTGCTCTCGAGGGCACGGCCGGAACCCCGGGCGGGCGGCGTGAACGGTTTGACCAGCCTCGAATACTGGATGGCGGTGTGGTCGGGAGCCGCGCGTGATGCCAGGGCCGTGGAGATCATAGTGTCGACGGCGGCACTCGCCTTGATGACGTTGGAGAAGGCTCCGAATGAACGGCTTCCGGCCTATCGCCGCCGGGTCAAGGCATTGTGGGACAACAGGCGCATGGCAACGGGCAGGTGATTTCGCCCGTCTCGCACGGGGCCGGCGCGGAAATGGCCGGGCTCGGGAACGAAAAGTCTCAGCCTGGCCTGGACGTCTTTTTCTCTCTGTCGAGCAGCCGGGTAAGCCAGTCCGGATCCATCTCGGGGACCGACGAAAGCAGCAGCTCCGTATAAGCCGGATGGGGAGGCGACAGCACTTCCGATTTCAGCCCCTGCTGCACGACCCTGCCCTGGCACATGACGACGACATGGTCGGAGATCGCCCTGACAGTGGCGATGTCGTGGGTAATGAACAGGTAGGACACCTCCGTCTCCCTCTGAAGACGCATCAGCAGGGTCAGGATTTCCTCCTGCACGATCTGGTCGAGGGCCGAAGTGACCTCGTCGCAGATGATGAGCGTCGGATCGGCGGCGAGCGCCCGGGCGATGGAAATGCGCTGCTTCTGTCCTCCCGACAGCTCGCCCGGCAGGCGGTCGACGTAACGTTCGTCCAGCTCGATCATTTCGAGCAGCTCGACCACCCTTCGGTCGCGCGCCTTGCCGGTGATGCCGAGATAGAGTTCGAGCGGCCTGCCGATGATTTCGCCGATCCGCTGTCGCGGATTGAGAGCGGTGTCCGCCGACTGATAGATCATCTGGATCTTTCTCAGCGTCTCCCTGTCGCGTCCGGCGAGCGCCCTGGACAAGGGCTTGCCCTCGAAGAGGACCTCGCCCTTTGAGGGAGCCAGGAGCCCGGTAATGACGCGCGCCAGCGTCGACTTGCCGGAGCCGCTCTCCCCTACCACCGACAGGGTCCGTCCGCGTGGCAGATCGATGCTGACGTCGTCCAGGACGGGAACCGTCCCGTAGGCGGCACTGACGCCCCGCATCCGAAGCAGGACGTCACCGCCGGGCTCCTCGGCCTTGCGGAGCTTGCGCACCGCCCAAAGGCTCCTCGTGTACGCCTGCTTCGGCGCGGTCAGGATTTCGCGGGTCGGCGCCTCCTCGACCACGAGGCCGTGGCGCAGCACCATGATGCGGTGCGCCATCTGCGCGACGACCGCGAGGTCGTGGGTGATGTAGATGGCGGCTGTGTTGAACCGCTCGACGATGTCACGCATGGCCGCCAGCACCTCCACCTGGGTGGTGACATCGAGCGCCGTCGTCGGCTCGTCGAAGACGATCAGCTCGGGGCGGCAGGACATGGCCATGGCCGTCATGGCGCGCTGCAACTGCCCGCCCGATACCTGATGCGGATAGCGTTCGCCGATGCTGTCCGGCTGGGGAAGGTGGAGCATGCGAAACAGATTGCGGGCATCGGCCTCCGCGTCGCTGCGGGACATGATCCCGTGATCGACGGCCGTCTCGACGGTCTGGTCGATAATCTTTTGCGCCGGGTTGAAGGACGCGGCCGCGCTCTGCGCCACATAGGCGATGCGCGAGCCCATGATGGCGCGCCTCGCAGCTTCGCTCGTCTTGAGAAGGTCGAGGCCGTCGAAAGCGACGGAGCCGGACACGAACCGGCAGCCGGGGCGCACATACCCCATCGCCGCCAGCCCCAGGGTCGACTTGCCTGCGCCGGATTCGCCGACGAGTCCCAGAACCTCTCCGGACCTCAAGGTCAGATCGATACCTTTGACGATGGGATGCCAGACGTCGTTCGATTCTCCCTCTATCTTGAGATCGCGGATCTCCAGGAGGGTCCTGCCTTTTATGCGCGACCTTTCGGCGCCTTTCCGGGGGTTACTGCTCATCGCGAAGCCCGCTCGTTCGGTAGAGGAGCCAGTCGACGAGGAAATTGACGGCCACGGTCAGGAGAACGATGGCGCCGGCGGCATAGAGCGGCGTCAGGTTGCCGTAGGTTATGAGCGACTTGTTCTCCGCCACCATGGAGCCCCAGTCGGCCGTGGGCGGCTGGATGCCGACGCCGAGGAACGACAGGGCCGAGATCGTCAGGAACACAAAGCAGAACCGCAGGCCGAACTCGGTGACGAGCGGCGCAAGGATGTTGGGGATGATCTCCTTGAAGACGATCCAGCCGGTGCCTTCACCGCGCAGCCTGGCCGCTTCCACGAAATCCATGACCACGACGTTCATGGCGGCCGCGCGGCTCAGCCTGAACACGCGGGTCGCATCGAGCAGCGCCAGAATGACGATGAGATTGAGCATACCCTTGCCGAAGATAGCCAGGAGCATAAGGGCAAAGATGAGGGCCGGCATCGCCAGAAGCGCGTCGGCTATGCGCGACATGACCTGATCGAACCAGCCACGGTTCAGCGCGGCGAGCACGCCGACGGCAATGCCGATGAAGAAGGAAATGATCGTCGCCACGAGAGCCACACCGATCGTGTTGCGGGCGCCGTAGATCAGCCGCGAGAAGATGTCCCGGCCGATCTGATCGGTGCCGAGCAGGAAGTCGGCATGCCAGCCGCCCGGCATGTATCCCTTGCCGACGATTTCCGCCTCGCCATGCGGAGCGATCAAAGGCGCGAAGATCGCGCAGAAGGCATAGATCGCGATCACGATCATGGCGAACCAGGCGCTCAAAGGCGCCTTGGAAAGTTCGCGCCGCACCGCGGCGAAGCGACCGCGGCGTGCCCTGGGCGATTTGGGATGGCCGGCGGTCATTTCGGATGCAGCAGCCGGGGGTTGGTGACGACGCCGATCACGTCGGCGATGAGGTTGAGCACTATATAGGTGACCGCGAAGATGAGCGTGCAGCCCTGAACCACCGGCACGTCCCGGCTCGAAACCGCGTCGACCATCAGCTGGCCGATGCCGGGATAGACGAAGACGACCTCGACCACCACCACGCCCACCACCAGATAGGCGAGGCTGAAGGCAATGACCGTGACGATCGGTCCCCAGGCGTTCGGCAGGGCATGGCGCAGGATGATCATGGCGGGCGAAATGCCCTTGAGACGCGCCATCTCTATATGCGGGCTGGCGAGCAGATTGATGATCGCGGCGCGCGTCATGCGCATCATGTAGGCTACCGTCACCAGCATCAGCGTAACCGCCGGCAGGACGGCCCGGTATACATGCTCCCAGAACGGCGTGGACGGGTCGATCGTGGAGAGCGAGTAGAACCAGCGGTACTTGATGGCGAACAACACCATCAGCACATATGCGACAAAGAACTCCGGCATCGCGATGGTGGTCAGCGTCGTGGCATTGACGATGCGATCGAACCAGCCGTTGCGGTAGAGCGCGGTCAGGACGCCGAGAAAGAGCGCCAGCGGCACGGCCACGATCGCCGTCATGATCGCCAGGAAGAACGTGTTGTAGAGGCGCGGCGCGATCACGTCGGCCACGCTGCGCTTAACGCTGCCGCCGACCCCGGCATAGGAATAGCCGAAATCGCCCTGCAGGGCATGGGCGACCCATTCGAAGTAGCGGATATAGGCCGGCCGATCGAGACCGAGCGCGTGATTGAATGCGGCGATCGTTTCGGGCGTCGCACTCTGTCCGAGGACGGTCTCGGCAAATCCGCCGGGCAGCATGGCCAGGGACGAAAAGATGATGACCGATACCAGGAACAGGGTCAGCAGACTCAGCCCCATGCGCTGCAGGGCCGTGCGGAGGACAGGGTGCATCAGCCTCTACTCGCCCGATGCCTGAAGCAATCTGCGGCCATCCGCTTTTCCACCATGTCCGACCTCGATTACACCGTCGTGAAGGGCCGCACGCCGGCGATGAACCACCGTGCGGCCCGCGTGGCTCAATCGGCGAACCACCAGCGATGATAGGCCCGTCCGCCGTCGAGCTGCCATTCCGAAGACATGTTCGCCTGATGCTGCACCCGATCGCTGCGCGCGGTGAGGAAGCTCTGGAAGAACGCGACGATCGTCCCGCCGTCGTCCCTGCAAAGCTGCTGCATCTCCTTGTACATGGCGGCACGCTTCTGTTCGTCCAGTTCGCCTTTCGCCTCCAGGAGGAGCTTCTGGAAGCGGTCGTTGTCCCATCTCGTGACGTTCCAGTCCGCGCCTTTCCGGAAGAAGGTCGAGAACACCATGTCGGGGGTCATGCGCTGCCCGTAATTGCCGCCGGCGAACGGCTTCTTGCCCCACACGTTCGACCAGTAGGAATCGGTCGGCTCGTTGACGACGTCGATCTTGATACCCGCCTTCTGCGCGCTCTGCTGGTAGATGTTGCCGATATCCACACCGCTCTCATAGACGGCATCGCTCAGGGACAGGCTGACGGCGAGGTTCTCCGCGCCGGCCTTCTTGAGGTGGAACCTGGCCTTGTCCGGATCGTATTCCCGCTGCTCCAGCTGGGCGTAGTAGAGGATGTTGGACGCGATGGGATGATCGTTGCCGAGCGTGCCATATCCCAACGCGATCTTTTCCAGGACCGCCCGCCTGTCCAGGGCGTATTTCAGCGCCAGCCTTACGTCGAGATCGTTGAAGGGTGCCGCGGAGCAGTCCATGTCGAGGGTGACCTGCGTGCCGCTCGGCACCTCGTCTATGACGATGTTGGGCGCGCTCTTGAGCATGTCGAGGACCTTCGGATCCGGACGGTCGATGGCGTCGACGAGGCCGCTCACCAGGCTGTTCATGCGCGCGGTGACGTCGTTGATGCCGAGAAGCTGTATCTCGTCGAAATAGGTCTCGCGGTGATACTTGTCGTTGCGGGTGAAGCTCGCCTGGACGCCGGGCTGAAACGAAACGAGCTTGTACGGCCCGGCACCAATTCCCGACGTCGCGTCCACCTTGCCGGAACCGTCGCTCGGCATGATCGGGAGGTGATAGTCCGCGACGATGGCGGGCAGGTCGGCTGTGCCCACCTTCATCGTGATGACGACGACGTCGCTTCCGTCCGTCTTCACGGCCTCCACGTCGGCGAGCAGTCCCTTCGCGCCCGACTTCGAATCGGCGCTGAGATGGTGGTTGATGGAGGCCACGACGTCGTCGGACGTGAGCGATTTGCCGTTGTGGAATTCCTGCCCCTTCTGCAGCTTGAAGCGCCAGGTCTTCGCATCCGGGGTCGCCTCCCAGGATTCCGCGGAGTCGGGTCCGATCTTGTTGTCCGGCGTCACTTCGGTGAGATACGTGCCCCATATATGCGGGGCCTGGATGGCGAAGAGGCCGAGCGCCTGGCCGGGATCGAGCGTATCCGTCGTGTTGGCGTCGCCGACCCCGGCGCGGAATGTCCCGCCCTTCTTGGGTGTCGCGGCCTTCACCTGCGTGGTCCACAGGGCGATCGCCGAGGGCACGGTGAGCCCCAGTGCGAGCGCGCCCTGCATGAACTGGCGCCGCGACAGGGAGCCTTTCTTGCCCTGGGAGACGAGAGTGGAGAGGTGCTTGTCTTTCATCTGTTCATTCCCCTTTTGATGTTCCGTTTCGGTTCGCACTGCCGAACCGTTCCGTTGCTGCGTGGGCCCGGCCTCAAAAGTCCTTGCAGAGGCGCAGAGAATCGAAAATCGCTGCATGGACGTTGCGGCTGGCGACGGCGTCTCCAACGCGGAAGAGCATGAACTCGCCTTCGGGATTGAGCTGAAGGGCCTGCGGGGCGCCCTCCAGCAAAGCGTCCTGATCGGTCACGCCGTCATTGCGCGAGCAGGGACGGCAGTCCTGGTAGACCTCGTCGACCGGCAGCGTTCCATGCTCGACGATGACGTGATCCACCAGGCGCGCGATGTCGGGACCGCCATACTCGTTGGAGAAGGTGACCTTGAGCTTGTTGCCCTCCCGTTCAATGCGCTTGATCCGCGAGTCCGGCGTGATCGTCACGCCCTTGCGGTAGAAATGCTCCAGGAAGATCGAGAAGTTCTGCGACGCCATGTCGTAGGCGGCGGCCCTGTCGGGCGTCACGTACTCCACCTTCGTGCCGGGCTGCCCGGCCAGATAGTCCGCGCATGAGGGTGCCGGCGGCTGGCCGTTGTCGTCATAGACGAGAATGTCGCCGGAGAGAGGCCGCCCGGTCAGGGCATCCCAGACGCTTTGGGCCATCTCGCCGCCGGGCACCAGATCGGTGTCCGGAACGCCGCCCGTGGCGACGACGACGATATCGGGCTTCAGCTCCCGTATTTCGGCCAATCCGGCCATGGTGTTCCAGCGAATGTCGACTCCCAGCGCCTCCAGCCGCTCACCGTACCAGTCGACGATGCCGATGATGTCGCGGCGCCAGCCTGCCAGCGAGGCTATCCTTATCTGGCCGCCCAGTTTGTTCCCGGCTTCGAAAAGGGTCACCCGATGCCCGCGCTCGGCGCTCACGCGGGCAGCCTCCAGCCCGGCCGGCCCGCCGCCGACGACGGCGATCTTCTTCAGCGGCCCGGCCGTTCGCCCGATGACATGCGGCATCGTGGCTTCGCGCCCGGTCGCCACATTGTGGAGGCACAACGCGTCCAGACCCTGCGACACGCGGTCGAGGCAGTAGCTCGCGCCCACGCAGGGACGGATTTCGTGTTCCCTCTTCTCCTCGATCTTGCGCACTATATGCGGATCGGCGATGTGCGCGCGGGTCAGCCCCACGAGGTCGAGGATCCCCTCGGTGATCGCGTGCCGCGCCGTGGCGACATCGGCGATCCGGCAGGCATGGATGAGCGGCGTCCTGACATGCTTGCGGAACTCGGCCACTTGCGACAGCCAGGGAGCAAGCGGCGACCACATGCCCGGTATCTGTCTGGCAAGGGCGTAATGGCTCTCGATATGGCCGAAATTGACGGTCATGTAGTCCACGAGGCCGGCCTCGGATATGATCTGCGCGGCCTCGATGCCTTCCGACAGACCGTGGCCCCGATCCCAATCCTCGTTCGCGCCCAGCCGGATCCCGACGATGTAGTCGTCGCCCACGGCGGCGCGGACTTCCTCGAGCATTTCGAGCGTAAAGCGAACCCGGTTGCGCAACGAGCCGCCATATTCGTCGCTCCGGAAATTGGTGGCGGGGGACAGAAACTGCCCCGGCAGATGCCCGTGGGACAGGATCTCGACGCCGTCGAGGCCGCCCCGCCTGCACCGGTCGGCGGCGGCCGCATAGGCGAGGAGAACCCTTTTTATGTCGTACTGATCCATCGAGCGGGGGATCGCGCGATGACTCGGCTCCTTGACCCTCGAGGGAGCAACCACGGGAAGCCAATTGCCAGCGTTCCACGTGGTGCGGTTGCCAAGGTGCGATATCTGACAGACGAGGCCGCATCGATGGCGGTGAATGCGCTCCGAGAACTCCTGGAAATACGGAATGATGTCGTCGCTGCTGACGTCGATCTGTCCGAAGACCGAGGGCGTGTCCTTGGAAATGAAGGAGGAGCCGCCGAACATCGTCATGCCGATGCCGCCCCTGGCCTTCTCTTCATGATACAGCTGGTAGCGGAGCTTGGGCTTTCCATCCTCGACGTAGTTCGGGGCGTGCGGTGTGCTGACGACCCGATTTTTCAGTCGAAGAGCCTTCAGTTGAAAAGGCTGAAGGAGCGGATCTGCGGCTTGCACTTTCTCACCATAGGTTCAGGTACGGGGAAAAGCTGGCGGTCTTCTGTTGTCCGGCGTCTGCGGCGCGCCGCCGGTAAGCTGGTTGGAATCCTTGACGGATGCGGCACGCCTTCCGCCGCGGAGAGATGCGCCGACGGAGCGAACGCGATTTCGCGATCCCGTGCCGGGCGGCGATATGTCGGGGACCATGCCTCCCGCCGCCGGAATGCCGCTTCCGACGAATGCAGGAGTTCAGGCCGGCTCGTCGCATCATTCGCGCGGGCAGCAGCCTGGATGATCCGGGTGGCGACGGTCATCTCCCGCCCGGATCGAGCACGTTCGGGATCGAGAAACGCCTCTGCATTCCGTTGCCTCCTCCCCTTGCAATCGTTAGAATGTAAATTGTAGACAATCTACGAGTCAAGTGACTTCCCGGTGAAGTCGGCGCTCACAACACCCATGCAGACGCCTCAAGCGTGGAATTTCACCCGTGTCGCGACGACTGCGCAGGAGCCTGCTTCAAGGGGCCACCACCATGAATGACCATTTTCTGCCCGGCGCCGACCCGCAACCGGTTCGGACATATCCCGCGCCCAGGGGCGGCGCACAGCCCGAGATGGCGAGGCGCCCGGCCTCGGTCGAGACCGGAGCGGGACGGTCCGACCCGCTCCTGGCGCCGCTGAAGGTCGGCAGGCTTTCGCTGCGCAACCGCATCATGAGTTCCAGCCACGAGACGTCGATCAGCGAGCAAAACTACCCGCTCGAAGCCTATCAGCGCTACCACGAGGAGAAGGCCAAGGGGGGCCTCGCCCTTACCATGTTCGGTGGGTCGGGCGTGGTGTCGCGCGACTCGTTCTGGGGCGGCGACCAGCTCGATTACACCAGCGACGACGTCATCCCCGTTCTTCAGCAGTTCGCCGACCGTATCCATCGGCATGATGCCGCCATCATGTGCCAGATATCCCATGTCGGTCGGCGCTCCGACGCCACCACGGCCGACTGGCTGCCGGCCATCGCCCCCTCCAATACCCGCGAAGCCTACAGGCGCAGCTTTGCCAGGGAGATGGATCGCCACGACATCGAAAGGGTGGTGCGCGACTTCGGACAGGCGGCGCGCCGGGTCAAGCAGGGCGGTCTCGACGGCCTGGAGACGCTGACGGGCGGCCATCTGATCGGGCAGTTCCTGTCCCCGATGGTCAACCGCCGCACCGACGAGTTCGGAGGATCGCTCGAAAACCGGATGCGGTTCCTGCGGATGGTCTATGAGGAAATCAGGAAGCAGGTCGGGTCGGACATCACCGTCGGCATCCGCTATACGATCGATGAAGACCACCCCGACGGATTGAGCTTCGAGGACGCGGTGAGGGTCGCGAACATACTCGAACGCGAAGGGCTGGTGGACTTTTTCAACTGCGTGTTCGGCCGCTTCGACACGAAGTACGCTTTGCTCTACTACAACATCCCCGACATCACCTCGCCTTCGGCGCCGTGGATCGAGCGTGTGGGAGCGTTCCGCGCCGAGACGAGCCTGCCGATCTTCCACGCGGCGAAGATCTCCGATCTCGCAACGGCCCGCTACGCCGTCGGTGAAGGCCTTCTCGACATGGTCTGCATGACGCGCGCCCACATGGCCGACCCTCAGATCGTCAACAAGCTGCGGGCGGGCCGCGAGGACGAGATCCGCCCCTGCGTCGGCGCCTCGCATTGCCTGTATCGGGCGATCCACTGCATCCACAATCCGGCGACGGGCCGGGAGACATGGTTGCCGCAGGTGATCGAGCGGTCCCCGGCCGCCGGGCGCAGGGCCGTGGTCGTGGGTGGAGGCCCGGCCGGTCTCGAAGCCGCGCGGGTGCTCGGCGAGCGAGGGCACGACGTGGTCCTGTTCGAGGCGACCAACCATCTCGGCGGCCAGCTGGCCCTGGCCACGCGCGTCAGACTGCGGCAGGATCTCAAGGGCATCGTCGATTGGCGCGAGGCCGAGCTGTCACGCCTGGGCGTCGCCGTCAGGCTGAATACCTATGCCGAAACGAGCACGGTGCTCGCGGAACGACCCGATCTCGTCATCGTCGCGACCGGCGGCCTGCCGGCTCCCGGCGGGTTTCCAGGCGAGGAGCACTGCATCAGCGTGCAGGACGTTCTCGGCACGCCGACGCTGGCCTCGAGCGACGTGCTGATCTATGATGGAACCGGTCGTCATGCCGGCCCGCTGACAGCCGTCCATCTGGCGTCGGCCGGCAAGACGGTGACTCTGGTCACCCTCGACCCCGCCGTCGCGCCCGAGATGGAGGCCCACTCGCAGATCGTCTATCACAAGAATATCGCCGAGCTCGGAATACGCACGCTGAACGAATACGACATCGAGCGCGTGGCCATCGGTCGAAACGGAACCTTCGACGTCGTCATCAAGCACCGCTTGACAGACAAGACGCAATCCATGAATTGCGGACAGGTCATCCTGGAAAACGGAACCTATCCGCTGTCTGATCTTTACGACGAGATCCGGCCTCTTTCAACGAATGACGGGGTAACCGACATCTCCGCCATGATTGCCGGCCCGCATCCCCTGCGGGAAAAACCCGCTTCGGGCTTCGAGCTGCATCGGATCGGCGATGCCGTGACCAGTCGCTCGGTTCATGCCGCCCTGTTGGACGCTCTGCGTCTATGCGTGCAGTTCTGAGGGTGCATTGCAGGACACGGTATTTCCAGGCGGCAGCGGAACCACGCGGACCGGGAGCGAAGCTCACATGAAGGAACTTCCTCGAGCGGAGATGGCCCGCCTCAGGCCCCTGCAGCCGTTGAATGCGGCCACCGAAGTCGCCAGCGAATTGAGGAAGGCGATCATCAGCGGCTCGTTGGTGGCCGGCACGCGCCTGATCGAGACCGACATCGCTGCACAGATGGCAGTTTCCCGCGGCCCGGTGCGGGAAGCGCTGCGGATACTGCACGAGGATCAGCTGATCGAGATGCGGCCGAACAGGGGTGCGATCGTATCGGCGGTAAGCGCCGACGACGTGCTCGAGGTCTATGCCGTCCGCGGCTCCCTGGGACTCATCGCGATCCGCAATCTGATCGGGCAATACCACTTTTCGGAAGATGGAAGGGCGATGGTCCAGGCCCGCATAGACAGCATAAGAACCGGCGAGTTCGCCAGGCTGCGATCCCTGTCCGGGGCGAAGTCGTCGGAGATCGTCGAACAGGAATTCCGTATCCAGTCAGCCACGATTCTGGCGGCTTCCCTCCCGCGCGTCTATCGCCGTTTCGACCAGTTGACAGCCGAGATCCAGTCGCTCGTCAGCAGAATAAGGATCGAGTATAATACTTTCGACATAATAATCGAGAAATACGCGAGCTTGCTCGATTCAATTCATGAAGGGGACGGCGCGTCTTCGGAAAAAATCTGGAGGAAACATATCCAGGTTTCCTCGGCGGAGCTTCTGGAGAAGCTTCCAGGCGGCGATGACGCCATTCGCATTCGACCTTGGATGGTTACGCTCTACTAGAGCGTTTCAGTTTTTGATGGAATCATATCCGGCATTTTGGAAGTAGTTTGCGCATTCGTTAGGCGGGATGGTTGAGACGAGGTGTCCGACGTGGCGCGACGTCTCGTCGATGGACCGTTTCTGGGCGGCCCGCATCCAATGCTTGATCTTGGCGAAGGCCTGCTCGATGGGGTTGAGATCGGGGGAGTATGGCGGCAGATACCAGAGCCTTGCGCCGGCTGCCCGGATCATCTGCCGGACAGCAGCCGACTTATGCGAGCCGAGGTTGTCCATGACAACGATGTCGCCGGGTTCGAGCACAGGTACGAGTTGCTGCTCGACATAAGCCCGGAAGCATTGGCCATTGATCGGCCCGTCGAAGACGCATGGCGCAGTGAGGCGGTCGAGCCGCAGGGCACCCAAAAAGGTCAGCGTCCGCCAATGCCCGTGTGGCGCAAAGGCACGCAGGCGTTTGCCTCTCGGCCCCCAACCCCGTAGTGGCGCCATGTTGGTCTTGATCCAGGTCTCGTCGATGAAGACCAGCTTGTGAGGATCCAGGCCGGACTGCCAGGCGCGCCAACGCCGGCGGCGGCGTGCGATGTCGGTACGCACTTGCTCAAGGGCGAACAGCGTTTTTTTTGAACCGCAGCCCTTCGCGTCGAAGGAACTTCCACACGGTGTCGTGCGAAACCTGAACCCCGCGCGACGCCAGTTCATCCTTCAGTCCGTGCAGGGTCAGGTGGGGCGTCTGGCCGATCCGCTCGACGATGAACGCACGATGCGGATCGAGAAGCCGCTTGCGATGTCCGCCCATCTTGGACGGTGCGACCGAACGCGTCATGCGATGCCGCTGCGACCACTTAACCACCGAGGAAACCGCAACCCCGAAACGCGCGGCAACCGAGCGGCAGCTCTCCCCGGCCTCGACCGCGCCGACAACCCGCGCACGAAGATCATTGGATAGAGGTGCTGTCATCAGATGCTGGCCTCCACACCAGCCAGCATCTTGAATCACAAATCCAAGCAGACCGGAATCCCAAATCGATTCCGTCCATCACTGAACCGCTCTAGGCTGTGGCGACGACCTGGAACGGCTGACGGTCGACTCGACCATCGTGCCCGCGCGGCGGCCTGAGGACCCGGATCCAGCCGCTTGAGCGAAGGGGGCGGCGGGTGCACGATATGGGACGATAACGCAGGCCGGCGCGGAACGGGCGGCTATCGTTCGTCCAGCATGGCAAGCACCACGAGCATGAGGACGATTGCCGGCGCCGTCTTGACCAGAGCGCCCAGCGGTTCGAGCCAGAGCGCGGGGGTGATTGCCGCGGCGCCCGCCATGTAGAACAGGGACAGCGCAATGCCCGCGATCAAACCCGTGCGGCAGCTCCTGCGCCATGCGATCGCCATGCCGACCAGAATGTCGGCGGCGCTGCTGATCACGGTGACGGCTTCGGCCAGAGGCCGCGCGAAGCCGTGTCCCGTCAGGATGGAAACCGCGGCATCGAACGAGGCCGTCAGCGCGATCGACCCGGAGGCGATCCAGAACAGGGCGAGCGAGCCGATCGCCAGCGGTTTGACCAGATAGAGCCGGGCAAACCATTTCTCCTGGACGGTCGCCGGCCGGCGCGCCAGGATGCGCGCCAGCGACGCGGGCTCGATGCCGGTCGCGCCGATCCAGCCATCGGGATTTCCGGAGACGCCCCGGCGCATCTCGGCAAGCGCCGTCGTGCGCACGGGCGGCGACCAGCCCAGATACGCGGCCAGATCACCCAGCCCGGCCCCCATCGTCATCATCCACGGCGCGAGCCGCAACCGCCAAGCCGGTCCACCAAGGTGGGCTCGGAATGCCGCGACGACGCTGCCGACCGACGGCGCCTCCCGGTCCATGACATCCCAGACCGCGGCCCACCGACGTTCGCCGCCGTCCCATCGCCGTCCCAGATGGGCGATCGTGCCGGCGATATCGGCCACGTCCGTCGTCGCGAAGGGGCGTTGCAGCTCGCGTTCCGACACGTCGATCGGCAAGGCTGCAAGCGCCCGCACCAGCGCGCTTCCGCCGAAGGCCGCCGGCGCGACGACGAAGCCGGGGCGCAGGATGACATGGGGAACGCCGCTTTCGGCAATGGCCTTTTCCGCCCGGCGCTTGGTCGTGCTGAATGCCGTCCGGTCGTCGCGCTCGTTGCCGGGAACCGACAGATGGACGAGCAGGCGCGGCTCGCGCGCCAAGGTCAGGGCTTGGGTCAACCGGGAGGCAAAGCCGACATGAACGTCCTCGGCCCTGCCGCGTTGCGGACTGTCCTGAAGCGTGCCGATGCAGTTGACGACGATCTCCACCGCGCGCTGCGCAAACAGGGCCGAGAGGGCTTCGGCGGCCAGGTCCAGAACCGGACATTCGACGGCCTTCTCCGCGAAGATCGCCTTCTGCGCGGGCGTAAAGCGCCGGGCGATCGCGACGACGGGAAAACCCTGCCGCGTCAGCTCGGTCGCGACAGCCTGCCCGATGAGGCCGGAGGCGCCGAGGACGGCGATGGCGGGAAGCGGTCCCGCCATGTCAAAGCCCCGGCTTGGCGATCATCAGCCACACGATCAGCAATACCGAGCCGAAGCCGGGAAAGCCGAAGACGAACCACGTGCGAAACAGCCGGTGATAGCGTGGAGGCAGCGGCGTCCCGGCGCGTGCGGCGTCCAGCGCGATGTCGCGCATCCGCGCCTGAATCCACACGACCGGAAGCCAGAACACACCGGCCAAGAGGTAAAGCCCCAGCGACACCGCCAGCCATCCCTCGGCGAGCGAAATGCCCAGCCGCCGCATGAGAAGATAGCCGGTGACCGGCTGGATGACGACCGCCGTGGCCGTGAAGATCATGTCCGCCTGAACGACGACGCCGGCGGTCTTGCCGATGAACCGGATATCCCCCGTGCGATGCGCCATCAGCATGAAGAAGGCTATCCCGGTTCCGGTGCCGAGGATGACGATCGCGCCCAGCACATGCAGGAACTTGAGGATTTCGTAGGACAACGCGACAGCCCGTGAAGGTTCCGAGCCTCATACCGTAATGCGGTCGGGTGTCCATGGGGTAAATCGGAAAGCTGGCGCCATCGGATCGATCGAAACGGCCGGCGCAGCCGATCATATGGAAACGATATAAAGTATGAATTCGCCTGAAAATCGCAAAAATAGTTGTTTGAAAACAATGGGAGACAGGAGCTTTTCAGAGGCCGCTTGACTTCAAGCATGGAAACGATACCCTTCGTGCGGAAACCTGGATTTTTAACCCGGGAGGGGGTTGAGGGATGCGGGGTCTCGGGGGAAAGATCGCTGCCGTCACCGGCGCAGGATCGGGCATCGGCCAGGCCGCCGCCATGAGGCTGGCGGAGGAGGGCTGCAGGGTGGCCGTTCTCGACTGGAACGGCGACAGCGCGGAGAAGACCGCCGACGCGATCCGGAAGGCCGGCGGCGACGTACTGCCCCTGAAGGTCGACGTCAGCCAGGAGGCTGAGGTCAAAGACGCCTTCGACGCCATCGTCCGGCACTTCGGAAGTCTCGACATTCTCGTCTCGAATGCAGGCATCTTCTCAGGGGCGCGCGACAACAAGGTCGACGGCCTGGACAAGGCGGTCTGGGACGAGATCGTCGGCGTCAATCTCACCGGCATGTATCTGTCGTGCAAGCACGGCGTCGCCGCCATAAAGGCGACGGCCGGCAAGGGCGCGGTCGTGCTGACAGGCTCTCCGACGGGAATGTCGGGCTGCACGCCCGCCAACATCGCTTACGGCTCGAGCAAGGGCGGGGTCCACGGCCTGTCGCGCGTCATGGCGGTCGACCATGCGCCCGAGGGCATCCGCGTCAACGTCGTCGTGCCGGGCTTCACCCTGACGCCCATCGTCCGCGAACTGGTGGCCGATCCCAAGGTCTACGAGTGGCAGGTCCAGAACATTCCGCTCAAGCGCGGCGCGGAGCCGACGGAGATCGCCGGCGCCGTGGCGTTCCTTGCGTCCGACGATGCCTCCTACATGACCGGATCGTTCATGTTCGTCGACGGAGGATTGACCGCGATCTGAACGGCGGCACCGGCATATCTGCAGGACAAGAAACAAGAAACCATCGGGAGGAAGTCATGACATTCGGGAAGACCGTTTCGACCATTGCGCTGGCGGCCGCCACGCTCGCCTTCGGCGCCGCCGGCGCCTTCGCCGAGGACATCACCATCGGCTTCGTGGCGCATGCGCAGGGCGACCCCTTCGTGCAGCAGATTCAGGACGGCGCGCAGGCGGCGGCGGACGACCTCGGCGTCAAGCTGGTCACCGCGCAGCAGGCCGGCGGCGCGCCGGAGGGCCAGCTCAAGCTGGTGCAGAACTTCGCCAATTCGGGCGCGCAAGGCATCGCCACCTCGGTGCCGGGCGAGTCCATGGCCAGGGGCCTCAACGACATCATCTCGAGCGGCGTGCCGATCGTCCAGTTCAACCTGCTCTCCCAGGCGGTCGAGGCGCCTTACGTCGGCGAAAAGTCGGTCGAAAGCGGACGCATCCTCGGCCGCATGGTTCTCGACAAGCTGGGCGGCGAAAACGCCAAGGGCACCGTCATCCTCGGCAACTGCTTCCCGGGCTTCCCCGTCCTGGAGAACCGCGCCAAGGGCGTCGAGGAATCGCTCGCCAAGGCGTCCGGCATAAAGGTGCTCGGGCCGTTCGACGTGAAGGTTTCCGCCGTCGACAACTACAATCACTGGGAACAGCTCTACAGCGCCAATCCCGACGCCGTCGCGCTGATCGGCCTGTGCGCGCCGGACGTGACGAGCCTCGGCAAGCTCAATGCCGCCCACGGCGACAAGTTCGTGGCCGGCGGCTACGACCTGACGGAACTGAACCTCAAGGCCGTCAAGGAAGGCCATGCCTATGTGACGATCGGCCAAAGCGCCTTCGTGCAGGGCTACCTGCCGGTCGCCCTGCTGGTCAATGCCATCAAGGGCGGCAAGAAAATCGGGCCGGGATTCTACGATGCCGGCTCGCAGGTCGTGACCGCCGACAAGGTCGACATGGGCAACGGCCTGCCGCCGGTCTCCTTCGACGAGGCGCAGAAGCTGGCGTCCGACCCCAAGGCGACGATCGAATACTACAAGCCCTGGACAAAGACCCTGACCGCCGAAATGCTGTCCGCCGAGCCGAAGCCGATTTCGGCGGAATCCGAATAGGCGCCTCGATCGCCGTCGCTATCCGGGGGCGGCCGGTGCCGTCCCCGTTGCCGTCTCCAGCTTCCGGACCCCGATGCCTGAACCGATGATCTCCGTGCGGAATCTCGCCAAGCGCTATGGCGGCGTGGTCGCGCTGGAGGATATGAGCCTGGCCGTGGAACGCGGCACGATCCACGCCGTGGTGGGTGAGAACGGTGCCGGCAAATCCACGCTGATGAAGGTGCTGGCGGGCGTCGTCCGGCCGGACGGCGGCAGCATCGAAATCGACGGCCGTCCCGTGGCGATCGGCACCCCCAACGAGGCGCGGCTGCATGGCGTCGGCATGGTGTACCAGGAGCTCAGCCTGTTTCCCGAACGGTCGGTGCTGGCAAACCTGTTCGTCAACCGCGAGCCGGTGCGCCACGGGCTCGTCTCGGTTTCGGCGATGGAACGGCGCTGCCGGGACCTGCTCGCGCAGCTCGGTCTCGATGTCGACGTCCACGCTCCCGTGGGCCGGCTCAGCATCGGCGAGCGTCAGCTGGTCGAACTCTGCCGCGTGCTCCTGGAAAACCCGCGCCTGCTCATTCTGGACGAACCCAACTCGGCCTTGAACCAGCGCGAGACCGAGCGGCTGTTCGCCGTGCTGCGCGGCCTGCGAAGCCGGGGCATCACCATGCTGTACGTGTCGCACCGGCTCGAGGAAGTCTTCTCGATCTGCGATCGCATCACCATTGCCCGCAACGGGCGGGACGTGGCCACCCGGGATATCGCCGAGCTCAGCATTCCCGAGGTCATCGAAGGCATGATCGGCCGGCAGCGGGAGGCGCTGTTTCCGCCTCCCTTGCCGCCGCGTCCCGGCGCGACGGCACAGGAGCTTGTCGTGTCGGATCTGGCCGGAGGGCGCCTGCGGCAGATAAGCTTCACCGCCCGTTCCGGCGAGGTCGTCGGCCTGGCCGGGCTGGAAGGATCGGGCGTCGGCGACCTGCTCGACATATTGTTCGGCCTGCGCCGGGCGAGGCACGGCACGGTGCGTTTTCCGGATGGCCGCGGCCTGCCGGCGAGTGCGACCGACGCGGCGCGGCGCAACGTCTGCCTCGTTCCCGCCGACCGGCGGCGCAACGGGCTGATGCTCGACAAGTCCATCCTCTTCAACATCTCCAACATCGTGGTCGGCGCCCGCGATGGCGGGTCGCCCTGGTTCTCGCGCAAGGCCGCCCTCGGGCGGGCCGATCGCCAGATCGACGCCCTGCGCATCAAGGGAAAGCCGGACGCATTGGCCAATTCCCTGTCGGGCGGCAACCAGCAAAAGGTGGTCATCGGCAAATGGCTGGAGATCGGGCCGCAGGTCTTCCTGCTGGACGATCCGACGCGCGGCGTCGACGTCGGCGCGAAGCGCGAGATCTACGGCCTGATCCGCAGCATGTCGGCGGATGGCGGCATCGTCCTGTTCAGTTCGACCGAACTCCCCGAACTGGTCGGCATCTGCGACCGCATCCTGGTGATCTACCAGGGGCGGCTGGTCGGCGAGATTTCCGGTGACCGGATGGACAGCCGCGACGTGTTGCACCTCGTGAATACCGGCGAGCCGGCTGGAAAGCCGCAAGTCCCGGACGCCGGAAAGGCCGTCTCCGCATGACCGATCTCGATCACGCGGCAAGCGCCGCACCCAAAGGCGCCGGGACGGGCAGGAGCGGCTTCCGCATGCCGGAAGAGGTCGGCGTCATCGCCGCCCTGCTCCTGATGATGCTGGTGATCGGCATTGCCCGGCCGCGGTTCCTCAACCCGATCAACCTTTTCTCGCTGCTCGGCAATACGACGTTCCTCGGCATGCTGGCGCTGGGCATGGTGTTTCTGCTGGCGATCCGCGAGATCGACCTGTCGGTCGGCTGGATGTTCAACTTCTCCGCCGTCGTCGCCGCCTTGCTGATGGTTGCGGGGCTGGACCCCTGGCTCGCCGCCTTCGCCGGCATCCTGTTCGGCGCATGCCTCGGCTTCGTCAACGGCCTGATCGCCGTCACGCTGCGGCTGCCGGCGATCATCGTGACGCTCGGCACCTATTCGATGTTCCAGGGTCTCTCCCTGGTCGTGAACAACGGAAGAGCCATCGTGCCGTCGGACCAGAGCAGCAATTTCTTCCGGGTCATCTCCTACAAGCTGTTCGGGGTGCTGCCGGTGGCCGCGCTGGTCTTCGTGCTGCTGGCCGTCGCCATGCACATCCTGCTCCACCGCACCCGCTTCGGCTACAGGGTTCAGGCCGTCGGCAGCAACCCGGAGGCGGCGGCCCATGCCGGCATTCCGACGGCCCGGGTCCGCCTCCAGACGCTGGTGCTGATGGGGGCGATCTGCGGCCTGTCGGGCACCATGTATGTCGGCTTCCGCGGCGCCATCGACCCCAACGAAGGCAGCGACTTCGTGCTCGTGGTGATCGCGGCGGTCATCATCGGCGGCACGCCCCTTTCGGGCGGCCACGGCACCATCATCGGCGCCGTTGTCGGCATGATGATCATCCAGGTCATTTCCAGCGGCCTGATCTTCTTCGGCATCGACGCGACATGGAGCACCTTCGTGACCGGCGCCGTCACCGTGCTGGCCGTCTCACTCGACAGGCTGATCAAGTACCAGCGCTCGCGCCGCGCCGAAACGCGCCGCGAGACGCATGGCTGAGCGCCTTGCGCTCAGCCGCCGACCGGACGGCAGGAACCGCCGAGGATGAGCTGCGTCGGAAAGGCGATGCGCTGCGCGGGCCGGTCAGCCTGGCCGCTCAGCCTTTCGAGCAGGAGTTGCGCCGCCGTGCGGCCGATCTCCTCCACCGGGCGGTCGATCAGCGTGATCGGCCCCGGATACAGCATCGCGATATCCGAGCGATCGCAACCGATCAGCGAGATGTCGTCCGGCACCGACACGCCCTGCTGCTGGATGGCGCGCAGCACGCCGACGAGGATCCGGTTGCCGGCGGCGATGATCGCCGTCGGGCGATCGGGCATCTGCAGCAGGGCCGTCGCCTCGCGGAAGCCGAAATCGGCCGAGAGGCTTTGCGACCGGATGAGATGTTCCGGGACGTCGAGGCCGCTCTTCTGGAACGCCTCGACGAAGCCGCGCACGCGCTCCCGCCCGGGGCGGATGTCAGGACCGGCCGTGATCAGGGCGATGCGGCGATGGCCGAGCTCGATCAGATAGCGTGTCGCCTGCCGCAGCCCGGGCGCATGTTCCGTCAGGACGGCGTCGATGTCGAGCGGCATGTCGCGGTCGAGCAGCACCGCCGGCACGCGCAGTTCCTTCAGCCGCTTGATGGTGTGGGGATCCTGCTCGTTGTTGATGGTCAGAACCATGCCGTCGGCACGGCCGTGCTGCAGCATGTCGATCGCCGCCGCCTCCTCCGAGGCGCGCCCGTTCGTGCTCATCAGGTAAAGCGAGAAGCCGCGCTCGCGCATCACCGCGTCGACCGCCTTGAAGCAGCTGGCGTGCCACGGATTGGCGATGTCGTCGATGACGAAGCCGACCGTCATGGTGTTGCGCCGGCGCATGTTCTGGGCACGGGAATCGGGCTGGAAACCCAGCGACCGTATGGCCGCCCGCACCTTGCCCAGGGTGCCGGGGCGCACGGTGTCGGGGGCGTTCAGGCTGCGTGAAACGGTTCCGACCGATACGCCGGAAACCCGTGCCACGTCGCGTATGGTTGCAGGCTTGTCAGCGCCCTTCTTCACCACGCCCCCTGGTCGATTGATCCGGACTGCCCTGCCGACTCTCTTCAAAACTGAAGTGTAGCGTGACCGCGCCCGCAGCCGCAAGCGATAACGCCCGTGCTTTCTCCTTGACCTGTATCGTGCGGCGGATTAATTTTGGAAACGTTTCGATAAACCGGGTTCGGGTGCAAATGCCATGGCTGCTTCGTTGAAGATCGAACGCATCGAATGCGTGCCCTTGTGCATGCCGCTGCCGCGCACGTTCCGCGGCAGCAACTACTTCATGACGCATCGCTGCACCATCATCACCCGGGTCTATACGTCGGAGGGCATCGTCGGCGAAGTCTATAACGGCGACGAGTTCGAGACCCAGGCTGAGGTCGTCAGGATCATCCTCGATGAAATCCAGCCGCTTCTCGTCGGCAAGGACGCTTTCAACATAGAAGGGTGCTGGGAGGCGATGCGCAAGCCCAGCTACAATATCTTGCGCGACCGCAAGCTCGCCATGTGCGCGCAGGCCTGCGTGGACAGCGCGCTGTGGGACGCCGTCGGCAAGGCGCTCGATGTGCCGCTCTACAAATTGTGGGGCGGATATCGCGACAGGCTGCCGGTCATCTGCATCGCCGGATACTACGAGGAAAACAAGACCTTGGCCGATTTCGGCCGGGAGATGGAGCAGATCCGCGCCGACGGCTACGCCGGCTGCAAGTTCAAGGTCGGCGGGCGCACGCCGAAAGAGGACGCCGAGCGCGTCCGCACGGCGAGGAAGGCGGCGGGAGACGACTTCATCCTGCTCGTCGATGCCAACCAGGGATGGAGCCTGCGCGACGCCGTGACGTTCTCGCGCCATGTCGCCGACCTCGACATCCGCTGGTTCGAGGAGCCGGTGCGCTGGTACAATGACAGGCTCGACCTGGCCGCCGCGCGCAACCAGACGGGGATACCGATCACCGCGGGCCAGAGCGAGATCAGCAGGGCCGGATGCAGGGATCTGATGATGTCCGGCGCCATCGACGTCTGCAACTTCGACGCCAGCTGGGGCGGCGGCCCGACGGAGTGGCGGCGGGTCGCGGCGCTTGCCGCCTGCTTCGCCGTGGAGATGGGGCACCACGAGGAGCCGCAGATCTCGTCGCACCTGCTGGCGTCAATTCCACACGGCACCTATTTGGAAACGTTTCACCCGGACCGCGATCCGATGTTCTATGCGCTCGTGGCCAACCGGTCCAAATTCGACAACGGGTCCTACGACGTGCCCCAGGGAGCCGGATTCGGCCTCGTCCTCGACCAGGGCGTGATCGACAAATACAAGATATAGGGACCGGCGCTTCGGCAAAGGAACAAGGCGCGCCTTACCGGGGCCGGCGGATGCCCGCGCCGCGGCTTTCGCCGTCCCCGGCGAACCGGGAGCGAAGCGAGGCGGCAAGTCCCTGGAATGATGAAGCGCAAGGACGAACGTCGACCCCGCAGGGATGCCTGAAGCCCCGCATGGCGTCAGGCCGCCTTCGGCTCCTTGCGCCGTTCCTGCTCCAGCTGCGTGATGTCGGTGGCCAGGGTTTCGACGTGGTCGTAATCGGCCACCTTCAACGGACGCGTCAGGGCTCCGCCCACCACCACATAGGCGATATCGGCGGCTTCGTAGACTTCCAGCACTTCCGTGCAGAAGATGATCACGGTGTGGCCGGCATCGGCGTAGTCGCGCAGCAACCGGTAGATTTCCGCCTTGCTGTGGATGTCCACCCCGCGCGTCGGCTCCTCGAGGAGCAGCAGCTTCGGCGCGCAATGCAGGGCCTGCGCGATCGCGACCTTCTGCTGGTTGCCGCCGGACAGCGAGCGGATGCCCTGCGTCGCCGTTCTGGTCTTGATGAGGAACCGCTTGACGGCGGACTGCGCCATGTCGCGCATCTTGCGGACCTTCAGCGCCATGCCGAAGCCGGCTATGTCGGGATAGCCCAGCCGCACCAGAAGGTTTTCGCCGACCGAAAAGTTGCTGTAGAGACTGAGCAGTCGCGTCGCGGGAACGTAGGCCGTCCGCTTCTGCAGGGAGGCCGCCGTGCGGTCGCCCTCGATCTCCATGATGCCGGTGCAGCGCTCGAGCCCGGCGAATGAGCGGATCAGTTCGCGCGAGCCCGATCCTTCCACGCCCATCAGGGCGATGATCTCGCCCGCCCTGCCCTGCATGGAAATGCCGCGAAAGGCCTTCGGATGCGACCAGTCCCGCACCGAAAACAACGCGCCGGTGGCGGCGTGCCCGCTCGCGGCGGCCCGCGTATTGGCCGCCGCCGAAACGGCCGTGACATCGGTCACCAGCTGCCGGGCGATCGCTTCCTCGGTCAGCGCCGCGCCGCTCAGCACGGTGCGGACCTTGCCGTCGCGGACGATCGCTACCCGCTTGCAGTATTCGACCAGATCGCCCAGCCGGTGGGTGACGAGAAGCACGATCCGCCCGCCGGCGGCGATGGCGTGGATTTCGCGGAAAAGCTCGTCGGATTCGTCGGCCGTCAGCGCCGAGTTCGGTTCGTCGAACAGGAAGACCTGCGCCTCGCGGGCAACCGCGCGCGCGATCTCGGTGCGCTGCTGCGTCGCCAGCGAGCAATCCGCGAGCAGCCGTCCGCGCAGGTGCCCGATGCCGAGGGCATCCATGACCTTCGCATCGGCCGCGCCGAGCCGGGGCTTGCCGGAGCCGCCGCCTTCGCGTCCGACCATGACGTTTTCCGCCACCGTCAGGTTCGGGAAAAGCTGCGGCTCCTGGTGCACGACAGCGACGGCGTGCCAGTCGGTGGCCGGCGACCACGGCCGGCCGTCGAAGGTCAAATCTCCGGAATCGGGCCGCTCTTCGCCGGCGATGATGCGCACCAGGGTGCTTTTGCCGGCTCCGTTCGGGCCGGCGATGCCCAGGACCTCGCCCGGCCGTATGTCGAGATCGACGCCGTCGAGCGCGATCGTGCTGCCGTAGCGCTTGCTCACGCCGCGCAGCGTGATCCCCGCGCCGCTCATGACGAACGGCTCTTGCGCAGCCTGGTCAGGAACATGTCCAGCGCGACGGCGCCGATCGTGACGGCGCCGAGGAAAATCTGCTGGACGTGCGGACCGGGCGACAGGATGGACAGCCCGAGCTGCAGTTCAGCGAGAAGCAGCGCGCCGCCAAGGGTCCCGATCACCGTTCCCTTGCCGCCCGTGAGACTGGCGCCGCCGATGATGACGGCGGCGAAGACCGGGAAGGTCGACGACAGGCCGGTATTCGGCTGGCTGGTCTGGATGAATGAGAAATCGAGCACGCCCGCGATGCTCGCCAGAACGGCACACAGCACGAAGGCGGCGATCTTGTAGCCGGTCACCGGCAGCCGCGCGAGGCGCGCCGCTTCCGGGTTGCCGCCGATCGCCATCAGCCGGAAGCCGAACAGCGAGCGGTGCAGAAGGAGCCCGACGATGATCGCGATCACGATCATCCAGACGACCTCGAGCGACAGGTGGAAGGAACCGACGGGCCGGGTCAGGCTGACGAAGAAATTGAGCTCGCTGTCGGGAACGGTCCTGTCCGGCGGCGGATAGGCCGGGTTGAACGTGCCGGTGTTCGAGACCCAGAGCGTCACGCCGTAGAGAAGGTTGTAGGTTCCGAGCGTCACGATGAAGGAGGGTATCTTCAGCCGGGTGACCAGCACGCCGTTGAAGACCCCGACGAGCGCGCCGAGGGCGACCGCAAGCGGAATGGCGAGATAGACCGAGACGCCGTGCACGATCCACATCACCGCCAGCGCGTTGATGGCCAGCCCGTAGATCGCGCCGAACGACAGGTCGATTTCGCCGACCACGATCACCAGCGTAAGGCCAAGCGCCATGATGGCGACCGAGCTCATCGAGCGCAGCACGGAGCCGCCCATGTTGAGGTTGGCGACATTCGGCTTGATGATGATGAAGACCGCCGCCACCACGATGATCGCCAGGAACAATCCGCCGACGCGCAATGCTATGTCGAGCGTTGTCTTGCCGGCTGACAGCGTCGGCGGCGACGGGGCCTGCGCCTGGGTTTCGGTATTCGACATCACGTCCTCGGGGAAAGAGGCAGGCCGCGCCTGGCGCGCAGCCTGCCGCCGGTCGTCTGTTTCGGCCTATTTTTGGGCCATGGTGCGGTCCAGCTCCTCGCGCGCCTTGGCGACGTCGTCCTTCATGACGGCCTTCAAGGTCTGCGTGTTGGGCAGGATTTCGCCGTTCTTCAGGAAGGCGGCGCACGCAACG
This sequence comes from Hyphomicrobiales bacterium, assembly GCA_017305925.1. Lineage (GTDB taxonomy): Bacteria > Pseudomonadota > Alphaproteobacteria > Rhizobiales > Rhizobiaceae > Arvimicrobium. The sequence continues at coordinate 70,931 of JAFKJW010000178.1, forward strand.
GCGCCGAAGCCCGCCTGGTCGGGCCAGCGCTGGTCGAACTGCGCGACCTGGATGCCCTTTTCGATGGCGTCCAGCTGTCCCTTCGAGGAGTTCCAGCCGATCGTGTAGACCTGACCCTGCATGCCGAGGCTCTCGATGGCCCGATCCGCGTGCTCGGCGCCGATATCGACGTTCTGGATGAACTGCACATTGGGATTGGCGGTCAGGAACGACCGGTAGACGTCATAGGTCTGGCCGGGTTCGTACGACGTGTTGAGCCCGTTCTCGGCGGTCGTCAGGAATTCTGCGTCCGGGATCGCTGCCTTGATCGTATCGACGAAGCTTTTCATGCGGCCCTGCGCCCATTCGGCGGTCGGGTCGCCGCCGGAGACCGCGAACACCTTCAGGTCCTTGTTGTTGTCCTTCATCCATTTCAGCACGGTTTCCGCGGCGAAGGCGCCTTCCTTCAGCGGGATCTGGGTGAAGCGGGTGAACTCATGGCCGTTGGACGGCACGCCCGAGGTGAAGACCGGGATGCCCTGGTCCATGAGCTTGTTGGTGATGGCCGTGAGGCCGTCGGCGCTGACCGGCTCGATGCCGATGCAGTCGATCTCTCCCGCGGCCAGCTTGGCTTCGATCTGGGCGACCTGCTGGTTCGGGTCGTTCTGAACCGGCGCGATTTCCGAGCAGTTCAGCTTGTAGATGCTCTGCGCCATGTCGCAGCCCATCTTGGCGCCCGCCTGGAACTGCGGCGAGAACAGCGGAATGCCCGACGCCTGGTAGGAGAAGACATAGTTTAGCGGTTCGCCGTTCTTGATCTTGTCCGCGATGCGCTGGTCGAGCTTGAAGGTGCCCCAGTCGCGCTTGACTTCGAAGGGAGCGCCGTCGACCTTCTCGCCCTTGAGCGGAATTTGCGTGTCGACATTGTCGGCTCGCGCCGCCGCGCAGAGCGACAGCATGCCGACGGTTCCCAACAGGATGCTCAGAGATTTTGTTGTCATGGTATCCTCCCTTGTAACGTTCGTTGTCGATGCCAAAGCCATTTGGCCGACCGCAGGTCAGACCAATCCCAAAACCTTCTCGCTGCGATAGCCGTTCACGACGTCCTCGATGACCTCGATGCCGAGGCCGGGGCCGGTCGGCGGATAGACCCATCCCTCGACATGCTCGAACGGCTTCGTCACCAGATCGTGCTGCATCGGATTGCGCAGCGGCTTGAACTCGAACAGCTTGCAGGCCGGCGAATTGAACGAGATCGCCAGGCTGGCCGCCGTCACGATCGCCGAGGACCAGGCATGCGCGTTCGCCTGCCGGCGATAGAACTCGCAGCGCTCCGTCACCTTCTTGAAGCCGGTGATGCCCTCGGCACGGCCGGGGTCCACGCCCACGACATCGACCGTGCCGGTCGCCAGAACGCGCTCGAACTGCTCCAGCGTCCATTCGCGCTCGCCATAGGCGATCCGCGTCGTCGTCTTGGCGCGCAGGTTGGCGTAGCCTTCCGGATCCCAGGCGCCGAGCGGCTCCTCGATCCAGGCCAGATCGTACTCCTCCATCGCCCTGGCGCGCCGTACCGCGTCGGTGACGTCCCACTTGATGGCGATACCGTTGTCGATCATCAGCATCTTGTCGCCGAGCACCTCGCGCATCGCCTTGACGTAGGCCACGTCGCGATCGTGGTCGTAGCCGAGCCGCGCATTGCCGCGCTTGCCGAAGCCGGTCTTCAGGCCCTGCAGGCCCGTCGACACCCACTCCGCCGTTTCCTCGGCCATCTCGCCGATGTCTTCGTAATGCGCATGGCAGGAGGCGATGGCGGGCAGCTTCTCGTGCACCGGCCCGCCGAGCAGATCGAGCACGCTCTTGCCGAGCGCCTTGCCCTTGAGGTCCCAGAGCGCGATGTCGATCGCCGCCGTGGCGTAGGACGCGATGCCGCCATGGTAGCCGTACCACCAGGCCTGCTGCTTGTTCTGCCGCCACAGCGCCTCGGTATGGACCGGGTCCTTGCCGATCAGGTTGGGCGCCATGCCCTCGATGATGGCCTTGGCGGCGAAATTGGCTTCCGGAAACTGCGTGATGGACTCGCCCCAACCGACCTGCCCGTCATCGGCGGTGATCTTGGCCAGGCACAGGTGGCGCAATGCGTTGAAGTCGTTCGGCTCCGGATAGCTGACCGGAATGGCTTCGACCTTGGCGATTTTCATGACCTGATATGCCCCTAACCGATCGCGCCGCGGAACAGCGGCATGCCTTCGACCCCGACGTCGACCTCGATGAGATGGCCGGTCATTGCCGAACCCGTGGTGTCGAACGGACCCATGTCGCAGCAGAACAGCTTGCCGCCCTTTCCGAAGCAGCAATTCAGGATGGTGCCGCCGGTTTCCAGGAAATGCAGGAACTTGCCGTCGCGGTCGATGACGTCGACGCCGCCGCCTGCCACCGCCGTGATCCAGAAATTCCCGTCGACGTCGATCTTCAGCCCGTCCGGGATATGGCCGTCCGGCAGGGTCCACAGATGCGTCTTCCTGCCGTCGGGTTTGCGGCGGATGACCTTCAGCGTGTAGGACTCGACCCATACGATCGATCCGTCCGGCTCCGCGACGATGCCGTTCGGATAAACGTAGTCCAGCTCTTCGAGGATCTTCGCGACGCCGTTCTTCTCGACCACGACGATGCGGCCGGGATGCGGCTTTTCGGCCTGGTTCCAGTCGCCGGAATCGGTGAAGTAGAGCCGCCCGTCCGGACCGAAGGTCAGATCGTTCGGACCGTCGAACTTTTTCCCGTCGGCCTCGGTGACGAGGATTTCGACCTTTCCGTCCGGCAGGGTCTTCTGGATCGACGGCGGCCGGTGTTCCGGCGCGATCCAGGTGCCGACATTCGGGGTCTGCGTCGAATAGATCGCGCCGTCGCTGCCCAGCATGCAGGCATTGGGACCACCGCCGACGAAGGCGTACCGGCCTTGCTTTCCGGTCCTGGGATCCCAATAGCCTATTTCGCTGGCATAGGTGTTGGCGAAAATCACGCGTCCGTCGTCGAGCTCGTAGGGCCCTTCCGGATGGCCGAGACCGGTGGCCCGGATAACTTGCGGTCGCTTCACGTTTCCCTCCCTTACCAGGTGACCAGGCCGCCGGTGAAATTCACCGCCTGGCCCGTCATGTAGCCCGCGTCGTCGGACAGCAGGAACCGGATGAGGCCGGCGCATTCGTCCGGCCTGGCCGCACGCCCGAGCGGCACGGCACGCGTGCGCGCCTCCACGAGCTCATCCACCCTCGTATTGCGCAGCGTCGACACGCCGGCGAGCACATTGTCCTGCATCGGCGTATCGACGATGCCGGGGCATATGGCGTTGACCCGCACCGGACGCGACGCGAGCGCGTAGGCGAAGGACCGCGTGATCGACAGGATGGTCGTCTTCGACGCCGCATAGGCCGCGACCTCCACCGTCGTCGCGAGCTTGGCCGAGCTGGACGACAGGTTGACGATGGCGCCTCCGGGCATCATCCGCGGTCCTATCTGCTGGCACAGGAAGAAGATCGACTCGGCGTTGACCGTCTGGATGCGGCGCCAGTCCTCGAGCGTGACCTCCAGGATCGGCTTGATCAGGATGACGCCGTGGGAATTCACGAGATAGTCGAAGCCTTCGCAGGCATCGGCCAGGCGGGCCCTTTCCTGCGCGTCGGAAAGATCGAGCGCCAGCGTCCGGGCTCCGGCCTGTCCGACGTCCTGAAGGCGCCCCTCGTCGATGTCGACGGCCAGCACATCGACTCCGTCGCGCAGGAGCCGCAGCGCGGTGGCCTTGCCGATGCCGCTGCCCGCTCCGGTCACGACGCCGCGGCGATGTCGCACTGGCGAAGCCATCTGCTGTCTGCCTCCCGTCTGTCGCAGCGCGACCTTCCGCCCGCGCTCACAGGGGAACGCGGTAACTCCTCCCGGCAGACTATATTGAAACGTTATCAGAAGATGCAAGCGGTTTTTGGGGCTTGCGCTCCGACGACGGGCAACGGCGCGATCATTCACCTTCAATTGAAAGCGAAAATCGCCGCCTCGATCTGTCTGCGCCTTGGAAAGGCGGGATTCTCGCGACGGATATGGGATCTGCCCGACGGCAAGCCTTCTCGGTGCGCGTGTCCCGCTTTTGTGCATCGCAGCAAGAAACCGGGCCCGAGGCGCCTTGCAGCCGCTCTTGCAATGCGCGCCTGCGCCCGATATGAATTGAAACGATATTTTCGAAACCGTGGCGGAGAGGTCAGGACCATGCCAGCGGCCCGCATAGCGGTCATTGAAGGAGACGGCATCGGCAAGGAGGTCGTACCCGAGGGCCGCAAAGTCCTCGATGCGGCGGCGCGTCTGTTCGGCCTCGACCTGCGCTTCGACGACTTCGACTGGGGCTGCGATCACCACGCGCGTCACGGACGCATGATGCCGGAGGATGGACTGGATCGGATCGCCGGCCATGACGTCATCTTCCTCGGCGCCATCGGATGGCCGACGGTGTCCGACGTCGAGTCGCTGTGGACCCTCCTCATGCCGATCCGCCGCAACTTCCAGCAATATGTGAACCTGCGCCCTGTCCGGCTCTTCGAGGGCGTGCCCTCCGTGCTTTCCGCGCCCGGCCCGATCGACTTCATGATCGTGCGCGAGAACAACGAGGGCGAATATTCCGAGATCGGCGGCCGGATGTTTCCCGGCACGGACCAGGAAATGGTGATCCAGAACACCGTCCTGACCCGTTTCGGCTGCGACAGGGTGATGCGCTTCGCCTTCGACCTGGCGATGAAGCGCAAGCGGCGGCTGACCTCCGCCACCAAGTCGAACGGCATCATCCACACCATGCCGTTCTGGGACGAGCGCTTCCGCGCCGTCGCGGGCGACTATCCGCAGGTCGCGACCGAGCAGTATCATATCGACATACTGACCGCGCATTTCGTGCGGCGCCCGGCGAGCTTCGACGTGGTCGTGGCGAGCAACCTGTTCGGCGACATCCTGTCCGACCTCGGGCCCGCGGTGACCGGCACGATCGGCATCGCGCCCTCGGGCAACCTCAATCCGGAACGGCGGTTCCCGTCGATGTTCGAGCCCGTCCATGGTTCGGCCCCCGACATCGCCGGCCAGAACATAGCCAACCCGATCGGCCAGATATGGTCCGGCGCGATGATGCTCGAGCATCTTGGCGCGACCGACGCGGCCGCGGCCATCGTCACGGCGATAGAGCGCGTCCTGGCCTCGGGCGAAAACCTGACGCGCGACATGGGCGGCACCGCCTCCACCACGTCGCTCGGGCAGGCCGTGGCGGATGCGCTTTCGGTGCATCCGGCGGAGGTGCGCCGCCATGGCTGAGCTGCCCTTCGTGGATACGCATTTCCATCTCCACGACATGAAGCATCCGCAACTGCGCTACGGCTGGCTGGAGCCGGATGCCGTGCACGGTTTCCTGCCCGACACCGATCCGCTGAAATCGCAGCACTATTTCATCAAGGACTACATCGCGGAAATCCGCTTCGCCAACGTGCCGAAGGCCGTCCACGTCCAGGCGGCCGTCAACACGCCGGATCCGGTCGTGGAAACGGCGTGGCTTCAGGATTTCGCCGACAGGACGGGCTACCCGCACGGCATCGTCGCGGAATGCCACCTTGCACGGGCCGATGCCGCAAGCGTGCTGGATAGGCATCTGCGATACCGCAACGTTCGCGGCATCCGCAATTTCGGCGATGGCCGCTACCTGGTCGACGAAGCCTGGCGGCGCGGGTTCGCCGAGCTCGGCCGCCGCAATCTCGTTTCCTGCATCGATACGCGCGTCGAACTGGCCGACGACGTGCTCGACCTCGCCCGGAGCTTTCCCGGAACGCAAATCTGCATCGACCATTGCGCCATCCCGTTCGGGCGGGACGCCGACAGCTTCCGCCGCTGGCGCGCGGCGATGGATGTGATGGCGAAGTCGCCCAACGTGACGATGAAGGTGTCCGGCCTCGGCATGGGCGATCCCTTGTGGACCGTCGAGACGATCCGGCCTTACGTGCTGGGCAGCATCGAGGCCTTCGGCGTCGACCGGGTCGTCTTCGGCACCAACTGGCCGGTCGACCGCATGTTCAGTTCCTACCCCGACGTGATCGACGCCTATGCCGAGATCATTTCAGGCTTTTCGCACGCCGAGCAGGTCGCGCTGTTCTCCGGCAATGCGGAAAGGCTTTTCCGCATCTGAGGCGACCGATGAGCGAAGCCGCGAACACGATCCAGTCCGTCCACCACATCGGCATGACGGTGGCGAGCCTGGAAGCCGCGCTGGCCTTCTGGGAGAACTTCCTCGGCAAGCCCGCGCGATGGACCACGGTGCTGAACCGGCCCTATCTCGGCCGCGTCGTCGGCATTCCGGACGTTGCGATAAGGGCAGCCTTCGTCGACCTTCCCGGCGGCGGCGTGATCGAGCTGCTCGACTATCAGGTGGCGGACCGCACGGCCAATACGGACGCCACCGCCAATCCCGGCAACGTGCATCTTTGCCTCCAGGTATCCGATGCCGCGGCGGCCTGGCGCCGGGCGGTCGACTGCGGAGCCGTACCGATCTCCCCCGAAGGCCCCGTCGCCATCGACGGCGGGCCCAATCTCGGCGCGCAGGCGGCCTATCTGCGCATTCACGACGGGATTACGATGGAGCTGTTTCAGCCACCCAGGAAGGACGGTTCGACATGATCAAGCGCATCAGTTTCCTGCGCCGCAAGGAAGGCATGAGCCAGGAGGATTTCTTCGCCCACTGGACCGGTCCGCACGCCGACATCGTGCGGCAGATGCCCGGCTTGCGCGGCCTGCGCTTCGGCCGGGTGCAAAGCTGGACTCCGGAAGATTCCGCATGGGACGGGGTCGGCGAGATCTGGTTCGACAGCGAGGAGGATGCCCTCAAGGCTTTTGCCACCGAGCCTTACAAGAGCCTGCTTGCGGCGGACCGGCCGAAGTTCACCCGCGAGATCCAGGCCTGCTTCGTGACCGAACAGACCGTGGTGCGGCCCCCGGCGATCGGCTGAGGGAGGGCGGCATGGCGTTCGACATCGGATCGGGACTGGAGGGCAAGAAAGTCGTCGTGACGGGCGGCAGCGGCGGGATCGGCCGCGAGATCTGTCTGGCCTTCGGGGCGGCGGGATCGAACGTGGCCGTCATCGATCTCGACCAGACGAAGGTCGACGGCGTCGTCGCGGAGATGGCCGGCGGTCCCCATCTGGCGATCGCACACGACCTCAGGCCGGTGGCGGATCATAAGCGTCTCATAGACCGTGCCGTGGCCGCGTTGGGCGGCATCGACGTCCTGGTCTGCACGGCCGCCGTCCTCATCCGCCGGCCGAGCGTGTTCGACGTCAGCGAGGCGGACTGGGACTTCCAGCACGACGTCAACCTGAAGGCGGTCTTCTTCCTGAACCAGGCGGTGGCCCGCGTCATGAAGGAGCAGGGGCGGGGCGGCCGCATCGTCAACTTCACCTCGCAGGGGTGGCAGAGCGGCGGCTTCGGCGGCTCCGTCGCCTATGCGGCGACGAAAGGCGGCATCGTGTCGATGACGCGTGGTCTGGCCCGCTCGCTCGCCAAGGACCGGATTACCGTCAACGCCGTTTCTCCCGGCGCGGCCGACACGGCCATGATGCGCTCGGGAATGGATGACGCGGCGCTGGCCGGAACCATCGCGCAGATCCCGCTGGGCTATATGGCGGAGCCTTCGGAACTGGCGGGCTCGGTGCTGTTCCTGGCCTCGAACCATGCCGGCTACATCACCGGCGCGACGATCAACGTCAGCGGCGGCTGGCTGATGTATTGAAGGCGAGCAGGGAGAAGTCCGCCATGACCCAGCCGTTCGCAGGCAAGGTCGCCGCCGTGACGGGCGCGGCGCGCGGTATCGGCGACGCCATCGCCGTCGGTCTTCTCAGGGAGGGAGCGAAGGTTTTCTCGCTCGACCTCGGCGAGCCGGACGAGCCGCGCGACGGCGTGACCTATCTCAAGGCAGACGTCGCCGACCCTGCCAGCGTGGCCGGAGCATTCGGCCAGATCGACCGCGAGGCGGGCCAGATCGACGTTCTCGTCAACAATGCCGGCGTCCAGCGGGTCGCGCTGGCGGAGAACATGACGCCGGAGGACTGGCATCTCGTCCTGAACACGCACCTGACCGGAATGCATCTGTGCTGCGCCCAGGCCATCCGCCGCATGCGGGCGCGCGGCAAGGGCGGCGCGATCGTCAGCATCGCCTCCGCCGCCGGCATCGTCGGCATCCAGGGACGCGGGCCCTACGGCGCCGCGAAAGCCGGCATCGAGGGCCTGACGCGCGTCTATGCCACCGAAACGGCCGCCGCCAACATCCGCGTCAACGCCGTCGCTCCCGGCTCCACCCGCACCAAGCTCATAGAGCAGGGGCTGAAGGACGGCACCATCCGCGGCGAGTGGCAGGTCGAGCGCATCCCGATGGGGCGGCTCGCCGAGCCCCGGGAGATCGCCGAGCCGGTGATCTATCTCGCCAGCGACAAGGCGAGCTACATCACCGGGCAGACCCTTGTCGTCGATGGCGGCTGGACCGTGCAGGGCATGGTGCACATCGCCGACTGGCTGAACGTATCGTAAGGGCAGCGTGTTCAACCTTGCGCAGCATTGCATCGCGCCCGCGACGGCGCTGACGCCGGACAAGACCGCGCTGGTCGTCATCGGCGACGCCGACCGGCCGGACCTCGCGGAACGCTGGACATATGCGGCGCTGGACGAAGCCGTCCGCCGCGTTGCCGCCGGGCTGGCGGCCGAAGGCTTCATGCGCGGCGACCGGATCGTCCTGCGGCTGCCCAATACCGGCGACTACGCGCTGATGTTCCTCGGAGCGATCGCCGGCGGTTTCGTCCCGATCCCGACCTCGTCGATGCTGACGGAGGCGGAACTGGGCTTCCTGGCGGAGGATGCGAAGGCGGCCGCCGTGGTTCAGGCCTTGCAGACGGGATCCGACGACGGGCCTGCGGGTTTCAGGGTCCTCGGCTCGTCCGCGATCGCCAGGTTCAAGACTTGCCCGCCCTTGCCGGGCTTCGCGGCGACCGACGCCGAAGATCCCGCCTACATGATCTACACGTCGGGGACCTCCGGCCGCCCCAAAGGCGTCGTCCATGCCCATCGCACGGTGCTCGGCAGGATACCGATGCATCGCGACTGGCAGGGACTGACCGCATCCGACATCATGCTGCATGCAGGAGCCTTCAACTGGAGCTACACGCTGGGGGTGGGCTTGCTCGATCCCTGGGCCTGCGGCGCGACCGCGGTGCTCTACAGCGGACCGAGGGATATCTCCGTCTGGCCGAGGCTCGTCGACAGCGTCGGCGCGAGCCTTTTCGCAGCCGTGCCGTCGCTCTATCGCCAGATCCTGAAATATTGCGACCTGCGGCAGAGGTCCCTGCCGACGCTTCGGCATGGCCTGTGCGCCGGCGAGGCGCTGAGCCCGGCGATCCTGGAAATCTGGCGCTCGGCAACCGGCAAGGACCTTTATGAAGCCTTCGGCATGAGCGAATGCTCGACCTTCGTGTCCAATCGCGCCGGCATTCCCGTCCGTCCGGGCAGTCCCGGCATGCCGCAGCGCGGGCGGCCCATAGCGGTCCTGCCGCTGCACGGCGGGACCGAACCGGTCGCGGACGGCGAGACCGGCCTGCTCGCCATCCACCGCAGCGATCCCGGCCTGATGCTCGGCTATTGGCGGAGGCCGGATGAGGAGCGCGCCTGCTTCCGCGGCGACTGGTTCGTCGGCGGCGACCTGGCTGCCTTCGATGCCGACGGCTACCTCTGGCATCATGGTCGCGCCGACGACGTGATGAATGCGGGCGGCTATCGCGTCTCGCCGCTCGAGGTGGAGGCGGCACTGGCCGGCTGCCCCGGCGTGGCCGAGCTCGCCGTGGCGGAGCATCGCGTGCGCCCCGATGTCAGCGTCATCGCCGCCTATGTCGTGAGGGCCGAAGGAAGCGAGATCACCGCCGGCCAGATCCTTTCGGCGGCGTCCGGACGGCTGGCGGCATACAAGTGCCCGAAACAGGTGTTCTTCGTTCCCGGCCTGCCGCGCAACGCCAACGGCAAGCTGCTGCGCCGGCAATTGCCGACGCTCGGCGCCGGCGCCTGAGCGCCTTCCGGTCAGGCTTTCGTTTTGGGGGTCCGGGCGACGCGATCCCGGACCGCTTCGGTGTCGGCGTTGAAAGGCCGCCCCGCGTGGCGCACGCGGCCCGGCGTCTTCGACAGGCCCGCCACGACATTCTGCATGACGACGCCGTCCGCTTCCACGATCATCTGCCGAGCGCGGTAATGCTCGTCGGCGAAGATATCCTTCATGTCGAGCACCTTGGCGATGGCGGCATCGACCCGGCGGAACTCGCGCAGCACCTCGGCCGAGGGACGAGCGGCGACCCATTCGGACACGTAGACCTCGAGCGCCTCGCGATTTTTGCTTCGGCCCTGGAACGTCGCGAAGCGCTGGTCGTCGCCCAGGCCGACGAGCTCCAGCACCCGTTTCGCTATCGTATCCGCCGAACTCGATATCGCCACCCAGACGCCGTCCGCGCATCGATAGGTGCCGCGCGGGACGGTGTAGGGGATGCCGGAGCCGAGGCGCGGCTGCAGATAGCCCATATGCGCATAAGCCGACGGCAGAGGGCCCATGATCTGGAACATCGAGGTCAAAAGGTTCACGTCCACGACCTGGCCCTCGCCGGTCCGCTCCGCATGGCGCAGCGCCACCATCGCCGCGAACGCGCCGACCAGCGCCGTCACCTCGTCGGTCAGCGCCACGGGCGGCAGCAGCGGCGGCCCCCCCACCTCCCCCAGCAGGTTGGAGAAGCCGCTCATCGCCTCCGCGATGGTGGCGAAGCCGGGATGCATCGCATAGGGGCCGTCCTGCCCGAAGCCGGTCACCCGCAGTATCACGATCCTGGGGTTGCGCCGCAGCAACTCGTCCGGCCCGAAACCCAGCGCTTCCAGCTTGCCCGGCCGCATGTTCTCGACAAGGATGTCCGCATCCGCGAGCAGCGCCCACAACACGTCGCGCCCTTCCTGGCTTTTCAGGTCGAGCGAAACCACCTGCTTGTTCCTGTTCACCAGCTTCCAGAAGTAGGAGTCCACTTCGTCCGGCCCCGTCCAGCCCATGCGGCGGGTAGGGTCGCCGCCGGGGCCTTCGACCTTGACGACCTCGGCGCCGTAGTCCGCGAGATATCGGCCGGCCCCCGGCCCCGCGACGACGGTTGCCAGCTCCACGACGCGTATGCCGCCAAGCGGGCCGGGCCGTTCGGCCTGGCCGGGATCCGACTTATCCGTCATGCAACACCTTTCCGCCCTCGATCAGGCGCCGGAACGACAGCCCATCCATCCTTCGGCCCTCAACCATGCGCCGTCGCGGCACCGGCGCGCAGCGGCAGGAGCACCGAACGCGTGAAGGTGCAGACCTTGAGCCGGTCCTTGTTGTAGCCGTCCGTCCGGACCGTCAGCACCCCCTCGCCGGGACGCGTCGCCGAGCGACGGGCCCCGAGGATTTCCGTTCGACCGTAAAGGGTATCGCCGTGAAACATCGGCTTGAGATGCTTGAGCTCGCTGACCCCGAGATTTGCGATGGCGCGTCCCGATATGTCGGGCACGCTCATGCCGAGCAGCAGCGAATAGATGTAGGTGCCGACAACGACGTTGCGGCCGCAAGCCATTTCCACTTCCGCGAAGCGACGGTCGATATGCAGCGGGCTGGCAGCCATCGTCAGCAGGCAGAACAGATGGTCGTCCGCCTCGGTGATGGTCTTGCCGGGCCAATGTTCGAAGACATCGCCGATCTCGTAGTCATCGAGATATCCGCCGAACCGCTCGTCGCGCGCGGAGTGGATTTTCGCCATCTCAGCCCTCTAGAACCATGGTCGGCGCTCCGGTCCTGACATCGTCCCCGACCTTGATCAGGATTTCGGCGACGGTGCCGGCGAAGGGCGACGGGACCTCGACCTGGGTCTTGTCCGTCTCGACGACGAACAGGGTCTGACCCTCGGAAACCCTGCTGCCGACCTGAACCTGGATGTCGTTGATCACGACTTCGTCGACGGCGTCGCCGACCTTGGGCATCTTGAGGGTGGAACGCATCAATCTGTCTCCATGGAAGCATGTGTGATGGAAATGTTTCTGTCACCCAAGGCCTTGACCGGACTGGTCAAATATCTGGCCATGGAGGCCGTTCTTTGAACCGTTCCAGACGAACCCAAGGATGCCGCGAACCCTATCACAGCGCCCTCCCCGTACCGATATCGAAAAGATGAATTCTGCTGCCGTCCATGACGATTTCGAGGTGCGTTCCGCGCGCCGGCACGTTGCCGGCGCCGACCCTCATGACCAGCAGGCGGGCGTCCGCCCGCACCAGTTCGGCAGGATCGGCGGCGGCGCCCCTGGCATAGTCGTCCGCCGTGCGGATCGACGTACCCCGATCGAGCGGCGAGACCGCCACGAACGATTCCGGCTCGAGCTGCTCGACGAGCTCCACGCGGGCGGAAATGCCGCCGCCGCCGGCACCGGCGGCGGGCCGCCAGGACAGGTGTTCGGGCCGGCTGCCGAGCACGACGCCGGCCCCCTCCTCCACGCCGGGCCGGCCGTCGACGGCGATTTCCGCGCCGCCGGCCGCGACCGCCAGCCCGCCGCCGCCGGAACGGACGACCCGCCCGGCGATGAAGTTCATTGCCGGACTGCCGATGAAGCCCGCCACGAAGATGTTTGCCGGCGCATGATAAAGCGCGTGCGGCGTGTCGTATTGCTGCAGCGTGCCGCGCGAGAACACGGCGACGCGGCTTCCGAGCGTCATCGCCTCGACCTGGTCGTGGGTGACATGGATCGTGGTGACGCCGAGGCGCGCATGCAGCCGCGACAGTTCCGCCCGAAGCTGCACGCGAAGCTTCGCATCGAGGTTGGAAAGCGGCTCATCCAGCAGAAAGGCCGCCGGGTTGCGCACGATGGCGCGGCCCATGGCAACGCGCTGGCGCTGCCCGCCGGACAGTTCGCGCGGCTTCCGGTCGAGCAGCTCGCCGAGGTCGAGGATCCGCGCCGCCTCGGCGACGCGCTCGTCTATGTCCGGTTTCGGCGTCCTGCGCAGCTCGAGGGCGAAGGCGATGTTCTCGCGGACCGTCATTTGCGGATACAGCGCGTAGTTCTGGAACACCATCGCGATGTCGCGATCGCGCGGCGACACACCGTTCATGCGCCTGCCGTTTATGATCACCTCGCCGGCGCTGATCGACTCCAGCCCGGCGATCATGCGCAGCAAGGTCGACTTGCCGCAGCCGGACGGCCCGACGAAGACGACGAATTCGCCGTCGCCGATCTCGAGGTCGACGTCCTTCACGGCCTGAACCGAACCGTAGAGCTTGCCGACCTTGCGAAGGCTTATCGATCCCATCCGGCACTCTTCATCGTCGAATATCCCCGCTGGACCGAAAGAAGCCTGCCCCGCGCTCCGCGGCCCATATGAAAACCATTTCCACCGGCGTAGTTTGCCGGCGGACCGGAACCTGACACTAGGCAATGTTCAAAAGTATGTCAATCGTTTGACTAATAATGATCAATCGGTTGACCTGACATAATCGCATCGCTATGGTGGCCAAGATTTTTCGGATCCGCCGAGCCCTTGGGAGGGGATGGAATGCCTAGTCCTGTCACGATTGTGGACGTCAGCGTCGCCACCATCCAGGCCCAGCTGCCGGCACCGGTGGTCTTCGGCGACTGGGTGATGAAAATGCGCGAATTCGCCACGGTCCGCATCCGCACTTCGTCCGGGCACGAGGGCTGGGCCTTTACCCTGACGCGCGACGGCGCCGTCGCGGAGCAGATCCGCAAGAGCATCGCCCCGGTCTATGTCGGGACGGACATCGCCGACCGCGAAAGGACCTTCAGGATCACCAAGGGGCGCACCTACGGTTCGCACAGCGCGGGCGTCGGGCTGCGGGCGCTTTCCATCGTCGATCTCGCGGCATGGGACGCGGCCGCCAGGATCGCCGACAAGTCGATCGCCGAATTCCTCGGCGGAACGGCAAAGCCGATGCCGGCCACCTGCATCATAGGCTACCCGCCTGCCCTGATGCCGCCGCAGAAAGTCGGCGAGCAGGTCAGGGATTTCTATGCCGATGGCTGGCGCCGCTTCAAGGCGCCGATGGGCGTCAATCTGGACGAATCCGAGGCCCGGCTGCGCGCCGCGCGCCATAATGCGCCCGACGCCTGGCTGGGCACCGATCTCGTATGGATGTTCCCGGACGTCGATTCCGCCGCCGCCTATGCCAACCGCATTGGCGATCTCGACATCGGCTGCATCGAGGATATCTTTCCGCCCGGCAACGCGCGCAAACTCGCCGAGCTGCGCAAGCGCGTGCCCATGCCGATCTGGCAAGGCGACGAACAGGGCGGCTCCTATTATCCCGAGGCGCTGATCATGGCGGGATCCGTCGACCGCGTGCGCGTCGACCTGACCTGCATGGGCGGCATCACCGGCGGGCGCGCCGTCATCGACGAGTGCCTTGCCGCCGGCGTCGATTTCGGCCCGCACATGTTCCCCCACACCCACAGCCAGGTGTTCAGCGCCTGGGGCTTCGACGACAAGCCGATCGAATGGGGCGTGCCGTGGACGGGCGTGCATCCGTACGACGACGCCCTCGCCCAGCCGGAGATCATCGAGCGCGGCCTGATGAAGCCGCTTCCGCAAGGGCCGGGCTTCGGCAAGATGATCGACAAGGCCTGGTGCCTCAGCCAGCCGCATCAGGACCCGGACAACATTCTCCAGTAGGGACGCCGCCTCGGACGGCGCGCAGGCAGATGGCCGACGACGACATCCTTGTACCCGCGGACTATGCGGCAAGCCTCTTCGACCTGTCGGGACGCGTTGCCGTCGTCACCGGCGCGGGCAGCGGGCTCGGCGCCGCCATCTCCATCGGCTACGCGCAGCTCGGCGTGACCGTGGTGCTTGCCGACATCAACCGCGGCGGACTGGACGCAACGCTTGCGACGATCCGCGACCAGGGCGGCGAGGCCGTCGCCGTCGAGCTCGACGTGACGAAACGCGAACAGTGCTTCGACCTCGCCGCCCGGCTCCAGGCCGACCACGGCAGGGTCGACATCTTGGTCAACAGCGCCGGGTCGGCCTTCCGCAGCCCGGCCGAGGACTTCCCCGAGGACAAGTTCAACTTCATCCTCGATCTCAATCTGAAGGGAACCTACTTCTGCTGCCAGGCCTTCGGAAACGTGATGCTGGCGCAGGGCAAGGGCAGCGTCATCAATCTCGCGTCGATCGGCTCCTTCAACGCCTATCCCTGGGCCAGCGCCTACCTCGCCTCGAAAGGCGGCGTGCTGCAGGTGACGAAGGCGCTGGCGCTCGAATGGCGCGAACGCGGCGTCAGGGTCAACGGCATCGGCCCCACCCTGATGGAATCGCCGCTGACCAAGGCCGCCGCTTCCCGCACGTCGATAACGGCCGACTTCATCAAGGCGCGCATGCTGCGGCCCCGGCTCGGGCTGCCGCGCGAACTGATCGGCACCGCCGTCTTCCTGGCCAGCGACGCGTCCGAGCTCGTCACAGGCCACATCGTGATGTGCGACGACGGATATTTGACCGCATGAGCGACAGACACCGGAGCTGCCTCGACCGGCAGGCAGGGAGGCTGAATTGGCCAGGATAACCAAAACGCACCATACCGGCTTCACGGTGCGCTCCCTCGACCGCTCGATCGCCTTCTACCGGGACCTTCTCGGCTTCGAGCTCGCCTTCCGGTGGAACCCGCAGGCCGATTACATCCGCGAGCTCGTGGGATACCCGGACGTCGATCTGCACGGCGCGATCCTGCGGCTTCCCGGCACCGACGTGTGCCTGGAACTTTTGGAATACCGCAATGTCGAGCAGGTCCCCGTCGACATGCGCAACGGCAACATCGGCAACGGCCATATCGCCTTCAACGTCGACGACCTCTTGACGCTCTACGACGAGCTGGTCGCAAAAGGCGTGAAATCGGTCTCCGCGCCGGTGACGCCGACGATCGGCCCGAACAAGGGCGGCAAGGCCGTCTATCTGATCGATCCGGACGGTTTCCGCGTCGAGCTCATACAGTCCGCGCAGGCTTTCGGCAGCTACAAACCGGAGTAGTCCCGGCCCAAATAAAAACGTTTCCAAATTTTGTCGCCTGCGCTAGCTTCGCGCCCACAACGAACGCCTGACACAGCATTGGGAGAACTTCGTCTTGGCTAAGATCTGGATAAGACAAGCGGTCCTGAGGGCCCTTGACGACGCGATGGCGGATGACCCGTCCGTCATCATGATGGGAGAGGACATCGCCGCCGCCGGCGGCCCGTTCAAGGTGACCGAGGGCCTGCTCGCCGCGCACGGACCGAAACGCGTGATCGACACGCCGATCTCCGAGATGGCTTTCATGGGCGCGGCCGTCGGCGCCGCCGTCTGCGGCCTCAAGCCGGTGGTCGAGATGATGTTCATCGAGTTCATCGGCGTCGCCCTCGACCAGTTGACGACCCAGGCCGCCACCATGCGCTACCTGTCGCGAGGCCGGCTGACGACGCCCCTGGTGGTGCGGGCCTCCGCCGGCGCCGGCCAAGGCTTCGGCTGCCAGCATTCCCAGATGCTCGACCACTGGTTCCGCGGCACGCCGGGGCTGAAGGTCTGCGTCACCAGCAATGCGCGCACGACCTACGGCCTGCTGCGCTCCGCCATCGAGGATCCCGATCCGGTCGTCGTGCTGGAGCCGCGCATCCTCTACGCCGAGCGCGAGGAATACGAGTTCGACCGGACCTATCGCATTCCGCTCGGCAAGGCCGAGATCGTCAAGCCGGGCAAGGATGCCACGCTGCTGGCCTGCGGCGCCATGGTGCGCGTGGCGCTGGAGGCCGCGGCCAGCAGCAAAGCCGACATCGAGGTGATCGACATGCTGACCTTGTGGCCGTGGGACCGCGAGACCGTCCTGGAATCGGTTTCACGCACCGGCCGCCTGGTCACGCTGGAGGAAGCGCCCGCCGGCACCGGCTGGGGCGCCGAGGTCGTTTCGACCGTGGCCGTCGAGGCGTTCGGCTCTCTCAAGGCGCCGCCGCACCGCATCACGCTGCCGGACGCTCCGGTGCCCTACAGCGGCAAGCTCGAGGCGCGCTACCTGCCGAACGCGGCCTATGTCACCGAGCAGGTCGCGGCCCTTGTGTCGACCAACAAAGCACCCACGCCCTGGTGGAGGAATGCAGCATGACGATTTCCAATTCCGATTCGCCACTGGCGCGCCGCGAGGCCCTGCATGACCGCCTCGAGCAGCTGCGCCGCATGATCGAGATCCGTTCCGTCGAGGAGCGTATCCAGAAGCTGTTCGCCGAAGGCCATGTGCGCGGCAGCACGCACCTGGCCAACGGCCAGGAAGCGGTCTCCGTCGGCATCGCCCGCTCGATCGATCCCGATGACATCGTGACCTGCACCTATCGCGGCCACGGCCATGCGCTGGCGCTGGGCGTCACGCCGGCCGGCGTCATCGGCGAGATCTGCGGCCGGGTCGTCGGCTGCGCCGGCGGGCTCGGCGGTTCGATGCATCTGGTGGAGCCGGCCGTCGGGCTGATGCCGACCGCGGCGATCATCGGCGCCGGGCTTCCGATCGCCTGCGGCGCGGCGCTTGCCGCCCGGGCGCGCGGCACGGACCGTGTCGCCGTCGCGATCTTCGGCGACGGTTCGGCCAATATCGGTGCCTTCCACGAGTCGCTGAACTTCGCGGCGATCCAGAAGCTGCCGGTCGTCTTCGTCTGCGAGAACAATCTCTACGGCGAATATACGCGCATCAACCTCTCGACCCCGGTCGACGACATCGCGGTGCGCGCCGCGAGCTACAACATGCCGGGCGCCATCGTCGACGGCCAGGACGCCGACAAGGTGGCGGAGGCGATGGCCATCGCCGTCGCCCGCGCCCGCCGCGGCGAAGGCCCGTCGCTGGTCGAGATGAAGACCTATCGCTATTCGGGCCATTCGCGCTCGGACCCGGCGACATACCGGCCGGCGGGAGAGCTCGACGCGTGGCTGAAGCGCGATCCGATCAACATCTTCGCCGAACGGCTGACGGCCGAGAAGCTGCTCGAGGCGGATGGCCTGGACCAGCTCAAGGCCGAGGTCCGCGAGGCCGTCGAGAAGGCGACGGCCGAGGTGCTCGACTCGCCGGCGCCCGAACTCGGCGAGATCATGTCGCATGTCGGCGCCCATTCCGCCGGCGGCGACCGCCGCCATCATTTCTGGGCCAACTGAGGACGGGCCGATCGCGGCCGGCCGACCGATGAAAACGAAACCGGCCGATGCCCATAACGGGCCGTTCTTCGATGACCTGTCGGTCGGCGACCGCTTCGACACGGCCCCGACCATCCGGTTGAGCGACGGCATGGCCGCCGCTCATCATGCCATAGTCGGCGGCCGGCTGAGGCTCGCATTCGACACGAGCCTGGCCAAAGCGGTCGCCGGGGCGGCGGCGCCTTTGGCCGCACCGGCGTTCGTCTGGGACATTTCCATCGGTCAGTCGACATCGGTGACGCAGCGCGCCATCGCCAACCTGTTCTATCGCGGCCTCGTATTCCGGCGCGCGCCCGTCATCGGCGACAGCCTGACGACGGTGACGACGATCCTTGGGCTGAAGCCGCTGTCGCCGAAGCCGGATCGGCCGCCGCGCGGCCTGGTCACGATGCGCATCGCCACGGTCGACCAGGAAGGAAGGCCGGTCCTCGATTACTGCCGCTGCGCGATGCTGCCGGCCCGCTCGCAGGATCCGCGGCCCGCCGCCGGCGAAACCGACCTGCCGGGAGCCGAATTCACGCAGGCGCAATTGCTCGAGGCGGTGTCCGGCTGGCGGATGGAGCCGTTAAGGCGGGCCGTCCCGGTATCCAGTCATGACGGCTTCGATGCCGGCTCGACCTATGAACTCGCTGGCGGCGACGTAGTCAGCAGCGCCCCGGAACTCGCCAGGCTCACGATGAACCTGGCGACGGTCCACCACGACCGGACGACCGCCGCCGGCGGACGCCGCCTCGTCTATGGCGGCCACACGATCGGTCTCGCCGCCGCTCAGCTGACGCGGATTTTCCCGGGCCTCGTGACGATCCTGGCCTGGCGGGATTGCGACCATCTGGGCCCTGTCCACGAAGGCGACACGGTGCATTCCTCGGTGACGATAGAACGCTGCGACGTCCTGTCCGGCGGTGCGAGGCTGGCGCATCTTCGCTCGCGGGTCCGCGCCACCGATCTTTCGGACAAGGTCTCCGATGTCCTGGACTGGCGCCTCGTCGGTCTGTTCGCATGACGCCGGGCGTCGTCTGCGGCCAAATTCTACCCGGTCCTCCTCTCCATTCCCGCTCCGCTGGCCTTCAACGCCGCCATCAGCATGGGGCCGACGGAGAATTGCCCTGACCTCGCCTTTTCGGTCAGCGCGCGCAGATAGCCGCCGGCCGAGTTGATGTGCCGGGCCCGCTGCAGGATGCAGGCGACGGCGACGGCCGCCGTTTCCGGCCCCATGACGTGGCAGGCCTCCTCGTAGGCCGAGGGCGAGGCGCCGAGATAGCCGCTCACCTGCGCCGCCGTCGCCATCAGGTCGCGCCAGCTGCCGATGCCGTCCAGCGCATAGTTGGCAATGTCGGGGCAGGCCTTCAGCACGAGCCCGAGCGGGTAGGTTTTCGGTGGTTCGGTTCGAGGCGCCGCCTTGGTTTCCAATCCTGGCTCGCCCGTCCCCCAGGCTTTTTCGAAAGCAGGTTCAAATTCAAGGGGTAAATCGGGGTTTGAATCGGATAGTTGCCGCTCATTCTGAGACTCATTGGCGCTTGGATTTTCGACATTGATGAGGTTTTCCAAGGCCTTGTCCACTTCGTCGCGGATGGCGTCGAGCGCTGCCGCGAACGGCTCCAGCTCGGCCATGCAGGCCTTGCGCGGGAGCCGGTCCACGACGGCCCTGAAGCGCCGCCACAAGCCCTCCCAGGCGCCGGGCGCTCCCTCCCCGATCGCCGCCTCGATCAGCTTGCCGATGTCGCGGCGTTGCAGCGTGATGCGCTCGCGCATCAGCCTCAGCGCCCGGCTTTCCGCCCGCACGCGCTCGGCCGCCGCGCGGAACTCGTCGGCGCGGGCCAGAAGCGGCGCCAGCGAGAAGCCGAAGGCGTCCTCCAGCTCTCCCCCCCTGCCCCTGCGGGCGTAGCGCTTGCCGTTGGGGCTGTCCCGGCGCAGGATGACGCCGGCCTCCAGGAGCGCCGCCAGGTGCCGGCGCAGCGTCGCGGCCGCCATGCCGTGCGCGCGCAGGGACAATTGCCGGTTCGACGGGAAGACGACCAGCCCGTTCTCCTCCGACAGCTCGTCGTCCGGATAAAACGACAAGAGTCCCGCCAGCACCGCCAAGGCGCGGTCGCCGACACCGACGACCGCCTTGCCCTCGCACAGGTCCCGATAGATCTGCCATTTGTCGGCGGCCCTGCCTTCGGGTATGTCCGCCGCCTCGTGGCGCGCCGCCAGCAGCGCAAGCGACATCGGCCGGCTCCCGAAAGGAGTCGCTGCAATTTCCCTCTCCATGATCTTTCACCTTCGATCAGGCAAAAGAAATCAGCTCGCCGAATCGGCGCCGGGACTCTTGACAGCGATTCGCGGAAATGGGATTCTCGGATTGCTTAGATACGAGAAGGGCTTCCGCGGTTCGCCGTTCGGGGGCCTTTTTCTTTTGCGGTTCTGGTTTCCCTAAAAAACTCCTGTTGGCTATCGCGTCCGGTCCTGCGGTCCGGACGCGGCGAATTCGGCATGCAGCTGCGGCAGGCGGGCGGCCACGAAGGCGCCGAACCCCTCCCCTGCCTCGCCCGACAAAGTGAGCACGCTGTCCTTGCCGCGCCGCGCCAGCGAGCCGATGGTCTCGCCGGCCGCGCCCTTCAGCGGCGCTTCCTGCTTCGGCTTTTTCGCCGGTGCGGCGCTCAGGCGGTCGAACAGCATCTGGAAACGGCGGTCGCTGTCGGCGGCGCGGAAACGCTCCTTCGCCGTCTCGTCGGCCGCCTTGACGCGCGCCGCCTCGCCGCGCAGCAATTCGCCCAGCGCCAGCCAGCGCGGCCGTCCGACCTTCGGCGCGGCGCCGATCGCCCTGGCGATCGGCCGCGGGATGGCCTCGGCCACCTGCAACAGCCGCGACATCTCCGACTTGTGCACGGACAGCGCGCTTTGAGCGACGGCGCGGTCGAAGCCGCTCTCCACCAGCATGTGGGCGAACATGGCGCGCTCGATGAAGGACAGGTCGCGGCGCTCGGCGTTCTCGTTGCCCTGCGCGGTGGCCAGCTCGATATCCGTCAGCGGCCTGACGATCGCCTTGACCGGCAGCCCCAGTTCGCGCGCCGCCTGGATGCGGCGATGGCCGTAGGCGCTCTGGTAGCGACCGGCGGAGTCGTCGGGATGCGGCCGCAGCAGCACCGGCACCTGCTGGCCGCCGCTGCGCATGCTTTCCCGGAGCGCGGCGAAGCCGGCATCCTCGGCACCGAAGCTCAACCGGTCGGCGAAATGCGAGGGGTCGATCAGGCCGGGATCGACCTCGACGATGCGGCCGCCGGCGGCGAGGCTCTCGCGCAGCCGTCGGGCGTCCGACACCTGCTCGTTGAG
>JAFKJW010000125.1 GCA_017305925.1 Hyphomicrobiales bacterium
TCACCCGACTCAAGCCGGGCCATCGCCAGTTCCCGCAAATCAATCGAATACGGCTTCGACATGCTGTCCGACCTCCAACGGTCAGTGCATCGAATCTGATTTGCTTGCCCTTGGGAATCCCGATTCAGTCAAATTGCAAACCGCTCTAATCTTTTCGAACGCACGGACAACCATCCGAGCGCGTGATGCTTCAGATCTGAAATCGGGCGCATGACCTCGACCCGACGGCCTTGCAGGGATCACACACCGAACAGTCTGCGGTCCCAATAGACCGGCTGGTGCAGGCTCGCGGCGATTGCAGCGAATTCCGGGTGCTGCGGATTGATCAGGATGTTGCTGTCGAGCCGGGCGACGACGCTCGGGACGATCAGGATTGCGCTGCGGCGTTCGAGACACCATGCCTCGCCGAATGGCTTGCTCACGGTCGCCGGCATCGTGTCCCATCCCGGCAAAGCCGCCGGCGAGAAGATCTCATAGCTCAGCCCGCGCGGGATGGTGATCTCGACATAGTGCTGGTTGGGCGGCAGCCGGCCGCTGCCGTGAACCAGCTTTTCCAGCAGAGCCGTCGAATAGTGCTCGGACGTGTAGACGACCGGACTTGCCGGCGTGTTCCAGCGCCCCGGCGCGATGGTCGAGCCGGTCGCATCGAAGATCGGCCAGGATCCGGCCGGGTCTCCGATGCGATAGGCCGTCAATGTCCGGTCGAGTCTCTGCGCCGTCACGCAGCGCTGCCGTATTTGAGGCCTTGGAGGACATCGAGCACCAGCTCTGCGCCGATCTCGTTCTGGATGACGACGTCGACGGGCCGCCGGTCCTCGAGCATGGCGTGCGGCCTGAACAGGAAATCGCGCGCTTCGTCCTCGCTGCCCCACACTTCGACGGCGAGGTTCCAGACCCGCGCCAGACGGGCGACCCGCATCCCCTCCTCCGACGAAAGCCGAAAGGCTGCACGCTTGCGCCGCTCGAAAGTCGCCCTGGGGACGAGCCGATACTTGAACTGGCTGTCGGCGGGTGCGAGAAGCCGCGCGATCCGCTCCAGCGCGTCCACCGGCAGACCGTCCTCGATACGGGTGATCAGCCCGAACGGCGATTTTATGCCTTCCCTGCCGGGCAGACCCAGCACGTCGGCCACGTTTGCGATCGCCAGCATGGTTCATGCTCCATTATCAACTGAGACAGAATATAGTCTCACTTGAGGCGTCCGGCAAGAAGCGGCCCCGATCTCGTTCGGACCGTCCAGGCAGGCGGTCATCCTCGCCGGGACGGAGAAGCGCGTGAATTCGCCGGTGAAGGCGAGCGAGACGATCCGGTGACCAGGTCAACACGTTCAAGACCACCGCATCCGGGCAGGCGGATCTGCTCCGATTACCGTCATTTCTCCTCGACCGAACCTTCGGCGGAATCCTCCGGGCTATTCCGCAAAGCGGGTTTCGGCCGCTTCACGATGGCCTCACGCCGGATCTGAAATCGTTCGTGCGTTCGTCGCAACGCGCTTCCGCGCACGATCGAGGTCAAGACAATGCGTGAAACGTCCAATGTCGGGTCCGGCACGGTTTTCGGAAGGCTGGTCCAGGCTGCCTCCCGTCCAGTCGTCTTTCAGGACGACCCGGCCATCGCGCGGCGGGCAGCTTCCCCGAGATGGAGGCTGCCGCCGGCGATCGCCGAGCGGGTCCGCGGACCCGGCGGATACTACAATCTCGGAAACGCGCTCGGCCTGGTCATGGGCATCGCCGTCCAGATGGCAAGCGTTCCGGAGGCCGCCACGGGGCTCCGGGATTATTTCCTCGGCAGCCCCAGCGCGTTCGCGATGACGGCGGCGACGGCAATCTTCATCGCCTCCGGCGAGGCCTATCATCGCGGCGCCAGGGACGGCCGGCCGGACCGGCGGCTCTACAGGATCGCCGACCTGTTGTCGGGCGTCGGCGCGCTCGCGCTCGGCTGCGCGCTCCTCATGCTCGGCCATCCGCTGCTCGCCTGGTCGTCCGGCCTGCTCGGTGCCGCGGGCAAGCTCGGCAGCGCGGCCTTTCCGACATCGCCCGCGCCGGGGAGGCTGTGGCCGTCGACCTGGCCCGACCCGTTCCGGAGCGCCGTCGTCGTCAGCCGCGTGCCGGCCTTGATCGCCTTGGGCGTCGAATTCTGGGCGACCGTAGGCGCCGCGCGGGCCGGCGGACCGCTTCCGGCGGTCGTCACCCCGGCCACGCTGCTCATCTGCTACGCGCTCTGGACCAGGGCCGACCTGATGCTCTTCGAAAGCGATCGCCCCGGGCCGGACGCTTCGACTGCGAAGCCGGCCGGAGCCGCGGCCATCTCCGAATAACCCGCAAAACAACCAGCCAACGGGAGTGTCCCATGTTCGGTCATTCACAGGAAACCGAAACGTCCCCGGTCGTCGAGGAAATCTTCTATCCGGCTCAGCAGCGGATCAAGACCGTCTGCGTCTTCGGAGGTGCGCGGCCGGGACGCGACGCGTCGCTCGTCGCGGCGGCGGACATGCTCGGCGAACTGATCGCCGCCGCCGGAATCCGCCTGGTCTACGGCGGCGGCTGCGACGGCTTGATGGGTGCCGTGGCCACGGGCGCCGCGCGCGGCGGCGCGCATGTGATCGCGATCACGCCGCGCTTCCTGCTCGAGACCATGAGCATGCCGGACGGCTGCCAGACGATCATGGTGCCGGATATGAGCATCCGCAAGCAGCTCATGTTCGATCACGCCGACGCCTTCATCGCCCTGCCCGGCGGCATCGGCACCATCGAGGAGCTTTCGGAAGTGCTGACGCATCGAAAGCTGGCGCGTCACGCGAAGCCGATCGTGCTGGCCAGTTTCGGCGGCTTCTGGACCCCCTGGCTCGCCATGCTGGATCACCTTGCCGAGCAGGAGTTCATGAGCGCCGACATTTCGCTGGCGCAGCTCGTGACCGATTGCCCGAGGCAGGTGCTGCCGATGCTGCAGCGCGGCGCCAGCTTCCGCACGCGCGACTACATGCCTGCCGCCTGACGGAGCGGCCGCAAGACCGTCCACACGCGAAGATTTTCCGGAAGCAGTTCATCAGGGAGGCGCCGCCGATGGTGGCGACAGTCAAGTCATGTCAAGGTTACAGGCGAATATCCTGCTGCTGCTCGCCGCCCTCGTGTGGGGGTTGGGCAACATCGCGCACAAGACGATACTCACTCATCTCGACCCGTTCGCCGCGGTCGGCCTGACCTGCCTCATCGGCGGCCTTGTCGTCCTGCCGCTGGTCGGAGGCGAACGAAAGAGGCCGACTGAGCCGGGTTGGCCGGCGAGCCTCTGCCGCGTCACGGCGCTTTTCTTCGTCGGCATGGTCATGCAGCAGATCGCCTATGTGGAGGCATCCGTGACCAATGCAAGCTTCCTGATCAGCACCTACACGGTGATGACCCCGGCCGCGGCCTGGCTGATGTTCCGCGAACGGCCCGGCGCCTACCTCCTGCTCGCCGCAGCATTCACGCTGGCCGGCTCGTTCCTGATGTCGGGCGGCCTCTCCGGCGTGATCGCGCGCGCCGACCTGCTCGCGCTCCTGGCCGCGGCATGCTTTTCGGTCTGGACGGTGGAGCTCGGCCGGCATCTGCGGCTGCACGGCCGTCCTTTCATGACCGCCGCGACCCAGTTCCTCGCGACGGGCGCGATCATCCTGCCGTTCAGCGCGGCGCATGGCGACCTGCCGCTCGAAGGCGTGATCGCGAGCTGGCCGGAGCTCGTGGTCCTCGGCGTGTTCTCGACCGGCGTGGGCTTCGGCATCCAGACCTTCGCGCAGTGCTACACCAGCGCCAGTCACGCCGCGATCATCACCAGCGCGGAGGCCGTCTTTGCGGCGCTCGCCGCCGGAGCCTGGCTGGGGGAGCGTCTCGACGTGGCGGGCACCTGGGGCGCCTGCCTGATATTCGCCGCCGTGCTGCTCGTCGCCACGGTCGGCGAACGCACCGCCAAGTCTCCTTCGGTGGGCATCCCATGACGACACGGTTCTCGTTGCCATCACCCGGATTCATTGTAAGCTCGACAATTGTATGATCCGGCCGCTGCCGGAAGGCGGCCGCACGAGGGGGTATTCGCGGTGCTCCACGGCGACATGTCGTCCTACAGGCCACTCATCGAGGAGCGGCTCCGCAATCGCGGCGCTCCTGCGAACGACGACGATCAGGGCCCGTTCTCCAGGGGCAGCCTGCTGTTTCCGGAGCTCTCCGAGCACCCGGTCCCCTGGCTCGCCCCCGGCGACGGCCCTCCGTCCGCCGACTATACGCGCCGGGCCGTGCAGGAGATCGCCGCGGCGATGATCGGACCGGCGGATCGGCCCGAGGCGGAGGGGCCGATCCCGGCAGCCTTCACCTATTTCGGCCAGTTCGTGTTCCACGACATGGTGTTCAGCCGCATCTTCGGCATTCCCCAATCGGCAGGCGGAGGATTCCATTTCAGGAACGCCGCCTCGCAGGGTCTCGACCTCTCCGGCCTCTATGGCCGCGGCCCGCAGGTCGACGGCCATCTCTACGATCGGCCGGGGGATGGGGGCGCTGCCTGCCGGTTCCCGGTCGGCCTGCCCTGCATCAAGGACCATGAGGGCAACCGGATGCCGGTGTGCGCGGGGCGCGACCTGCCGCGCCTCGACATGTCGGGCCTGTTCGTCGACGTCCAGGGCCGTCGCCAGCCCTATCATCCGCTGGTGGGCGATCCGCGCAACGACGACAACGTGGTCCTGTCGCAGCTGCAGGCGACCCTTATGGGCATCCACAACCGGCTCGTCGGCGTCCAGCTCCGCGCCGGCGATTGCCGGGCCGAGGAAGCCTATGACCGCGCCCGCACCTTCCTGATCTCGGCCTATCGCAAGGTGGTCGTGCACGACTATATGAGCCGCGTGCTCGACGACCGCATCTGGGCGTATTTCTTCGCCGGCGCTCCGCCCGCCGATGCCCATCTCGGAGAGCTTTCCGGCCTGCCGCTCGAGTTCACCTTCGGCGCTTCCCGCTTCGCCCATTCGATGGTGCGGCAGTTCTATACCGTCAACGACAGCTTCGCCGAGCAGGCCGGCCCACTGAATGAGGTGCTGTCCCGTTCCAGCCTGCGGCCGGACGGCAACGTGCCGATCGAGGTGAACTGGGTCGTGGACTGGAAGCGTTTCGTCGAAGGCGACGACCCGACGATCGTCCAGCATGCGCGGCGGATCAGCCCGTTCCTGGCATCGGACCTGTCCTCGGATCTGTCGCCCGGCCTGGCGACCGATCTTGCGGGCAATGTGCTTCCGGTCTCCTTCATGGACAATTGGCGCTGCTACGAGCTCGGCCTGCCCTCGGGACAGGCCGTCGCCGAAACGCTCGCCGGCAGGCTGCCGCATGGCATCGCCGTCGAGGTCCTGCGCGACGACGCGATGCTGCCGACGCAGGCCTGCACCACGCTGTTCCCGTACAATGCGGCGAAGCTCAAAGGCGCGCTCAAGGCCGCGCGGGGATTCCTCAGCGACACGCCGCTCTCCTACTACATTCTCCAGGAGGCTTCCGTCCTCGGCGAAAACGGCAGCCACCTTGGCCCCGTCGGCTCCTACATCGTCGGGGCGACGGTGGCGGCGTCGCTCTACAGCACCGCCGACACCAATTTCCCGTCCGGCAGCAAGGTCCCCGTCGCGACCGGCACGCTGGCCGACCTGCTCGCCCTGGAGGATCCCGTCGCGAATCCGGACGACAAGTTAAAACGCATGCTGGACAATTCGGTCCAGATCACTGGAGGGAGGGGATAGAAATGGCGCGATTCAAGGACATAAATTATCCGGAGCTCGGCCAATACATCCGCGAGCTGATCAAAGACCCGCAGAAGATCGAGGACATCAAGTCCGGCAGGATCGACCTTAAGGAGGAGCTGAAAAGCTTCATGACGCCGCGCGACGTCTCATGGGACGTTATCAAGTTCGTCCCGCATTTCGACGAGGCCAACGTCGTCAATCTCTCTTTCCCGTTCACGGGCGACGTCGAGGCGTCGATTGCGGCCTTCTGTCCCCCAGAAGGACAGGAGGGTGAGGAATATACGTTCCCCAAACATTACACTGAAGATCCGAACGCCGGTAAAGACGAAAAGGCGCGCAAGGAAACCCGAAAAAGGCTCTATCTGTCTCGCATCGGCGACTACGTGATGGCGCGCTGCAAGTAGCGCGAGGTCCGCTCGGCCCGGTCGACCGCCTCCGCCAGTCGCCGGCGGTCGGCCGGCTGGCGGATCGGGAACGCGGTCTTCAGCCATTCGCTGGCGCGGGTCCGGTCCGGCTTTCCGCGCCCCGACCACGCCTCGGCGAGCCGCTCGACGAAGCGGCCGAAATCCGCGCGCGCGTCCTCGTCGCGGCCCATGGCGGCGTTGGCGGCCGCGGACCAGCCGGAAAGGTCCGGAAACAGGCCGTCGCTCTGGCGGGCCGCATCGACGCAGCCCTGAAAATCGCCGGCGAGGAAGGCGATCGTCGCCTGGTAGCCGTGGAAGTGGGGATCGTTCACCGGGCTCAACTGGAAGGCCAGGCGCGACAGCTCCGCGGCGCGCCGATGCTCGCCGAGATACGAGCTCGCAAGCGCATAGGCGATCAGCGTCGTCGGATTGCGGGCATTGAGATCATGCGCCAGTTCGAAGTGGAACTCAGCGAGCTGCCAGCGATGCGCCAGCAGATGGCTCCAGGCGAGATTGACCTGGTTGCGATGGTCGAAGGGGTCGAGCAGGACCGCTTTCTTGGCGAGTTCGAAAGCCCGCGCCAGATCCTGCCCGTTGTCCGGAGAGCCCGGCCACACGATCCAGCGCGAGTTCAGGACGCCGGCGAGGCCCGAATAGGCGCAGGACAGGTTCGGGTCGAGCCGGATGGCCTCCTCGTAACGCTCCACTGCCGCCTGCTCCGTATCCTTGCGCCAGAGCAGGGAAAGGCGCTGCCCGTCGAGCCAGCAGTCATAGGCCGAGATCTGTTGCGGCGACGTCTTGCCGATCCGGTGGAGGCGCGCCGACGAGATCGCGATCTGGAGCCGTGCCGCGATCTGCGCGCAGAATTCGTTGGATGCCGATCGCCAGGACGAGGAATCGGGCAGAGCCTTCATCGTGAACAGCAGCGTCCCGTCGGGGACGTCGTGACAGCTTATCTCGAAGACGTGCCGGCCTTGCTCGACCTCCAGGTCGATGATCACGGCAAGGTCCACGGCATCGCCGATCGTCTTCAGGATGCCGGTTCCCGCAGAGGCCTCCATTTCGACCTGTACCGCGGTCCAGTGACGGAAGCGCGACAGCGACGCGGACAGTTCGCTGGCAAGCGCGAACTGGATATGCGCGTTCTCGGCATCGCCACGAACCGTTATGATCGCGATGGTCGGGCGCTCCGGCGCGGGTTTCGCCCCCGTCGTCGCCGGTTGCTGCCGCCTCGGGGTCGAAGCCTCCCTGAGCATCGCGAGCTCCTCGGCGACCCGTCTCGGCGGGGCAAGATCCAGTTCTTCCCGCAGTTCCTCCGCATAGCGCTCGAAATAGGCCAGCGCGCGCGCATATCCGCCTTCGTCGTGGCGCAGGCGGAGCATTTCCAGGACGGCCGGCTCGAAGAACGGATCCAGTTGAAGGATGCAGACGGCGATCGACCGGCGATCTTCCGGATCGGCGTCTTCGAGCAACGCGGCCAGACGGCTGACGGTCCGGTCGCTCCAGGCGGTCGACTGCATCCGCAACCAGTTGTCGAACACCGGGTCGCAATCGTAAAGGCCCGCGCAGAGTCCGTCGCGCGCATTCGCCAGAAGCCGGCTGACATCGCCGAAGGCATCGTTTTCGAGCGCCGCGTCGAGGGCCGCGATATCCGTATGGAAGCATCCGGGCCGTGCGCCGACCGCCAGCTTGTCGACGTTCAGGAAGGGGCGGCCGGCATCGGCCTCCACCTGCCTCAGGTCGTGGATGCACTGACGGAGCGAAGCGCGCGCGCGTTCCTCGTCGCTTTCGCTCCAGAGCAGGGCGGCAAGCCTTCCCCGCGTCTCGCGCGACTGGCCGGTCAGGATCAAATAGGCCAGTATGGCCGCGGCCTTGCGCTTGGCCGGGGTATGATCGGCCTTGGCGCTCAGGAGTTGAAATGCGCCGATCAGCCTCATTTCGAGCTGGGTTGAAGCTATGTGATCGCTCCTGCCACCGAAGAGTGTCGATTGCGTCAATGAACATGAGATGGGTGGATAAGAAAAGACCGGCGCATGCGGCGAATCGAGAAATCCGAATGGGACCACGCGCTGGAAGCCGCCGATCCGGATCGCAGGCGGCTCTGTCTTTTCGCGTCGCGTCATGCCCTGCAGGTCGATCTCCTTGAAATCTCGGGAATTCATCTGGCGATGGCGCATGTGTCGGCGCAGCGGCAGATCGCGACCGCGAGCGGAAGCGGGTTCGATGCGGCCCGCGCGATCATGGCCTGCCTCGGCGAGGCCGCCGAATTCGCCAGTTGGCGATGGCGCGAGGAAGACAGCCGCAGGATCCTGGCCGGGTCCGGACCGGCGCCGCTGACGAAGATCGACGCGCGGCTCAATCGCATATGGTCCGGCTGGGACCGCATTCCTCCGGCCGCGATGCAGGACGATCCCCCCGAACGGGTATGCGTCAGGAATTTCGACGGAACGGCCGAAGCGTCATGCCCGGCCTTTCTCGTCTTCGGCGGATTCGGCGCGCGCCACGGCGACGCAACGCTCGATGCCGATTCGAACGGCTGCGCCGCGGGCCCGACCCTGGATGCGGCAAAAATCAGCGGCCTGCTCGAGCTAATCGAGCGCGATGCCACGGGTCTGTGGTGGCACCGCGGCCTGATCGCGCCGCGCTACGAGCGCAATCGCATCGCCGCTCCGGTGTTGCGTCATGCGGTGGAGACGCATCGCAAGGAGACCGGCCGACGCCTGTGGTTCCTGGATATTTCGCCGATGCGCCAGGCGGCGGTCATCGCGGCGGTGTCCTGCCGGGCGGACGGCGCGCGGATGATGCTCGGCTTCGGCGCCGCATTGGACATCAGGAGCGCCGCGAGCTCGGCCTTCCGCGAGTTGGTTCAGAGCGAGACGGCTCTCGAGGCCTGGGAGCAGAGGCGTTCCGAAGGCCGGCCGACGACCGCGGAGGATTGCCGCATCGCGCGGTGGCTGCGTCATTCCGACGTGCGAAGGATGCGGTTCGTGATCGGGGAAAGCGCCGACTGGCCGCGCTCCGCTGAAAGCCGGCCGGATGCGCTGCTGTGCGCGTTCAGGGACATTTTCGGCGAACCCTGGTTCGCCGATCTGACACGGCCCGACATCGGCGTTCCGGTCGTCAAGGCGGTCGCCGAGGGGCTGGCCCACTTCAAGCCGCGCCATGGCGTCCGCCGGCTGTCCGAATCCATATGGACCGATCGCGCGACGCGCACGCCGAAAGCGCTTTGGTCGCCGCTCAAGCTGCTTGTTTGACGGTCGATTCACGCCGCGATCGTCATGATGCGCGGTCCAGCCATTGCGCCTGATCGCATCCAGTCCACAGCAGTAACCACATGGACGGTCGCTGTCCGTGAAAGGGACAAACGCTTCGACAGCGCCTTTATCGTCGGGGCAGATTGTCGAAAAGCCCTTCAGGCAGACCCTCGACATATTCGAGGACTTCTTCGGCCATGATCACATCCGCATATTTGCAATGAAGATCGAAGAGCGTCACCGCATGGCTGGCCTCGCTCCGGTCGAAACACCCGTCTTCAACGACGATGGAGCGGATGTTGAGGCTGAAGGCATCGATGACCGTCGCTCGTACGCAGCCGCTGGTCGTGCAACCCGTCATCACGAGGCTGTCGCAGCCCAGGAGATTGATGTAGCTCGCCAAATTCGATCCGAAAAACGCACTCGGCTTCTGCTTGCGGACCACGATGTCCTGTGCCTGCGGCGCGATCTCGTCGACGATCTCGTTCGCGTCGCGGGAGTTCGAGACACGCCGCGCCGCTTCGGCGGTGCGGTTGTTCTTCCATGACCAACTGCCCGCGTCCCAATTGTCCTTGCGGGTTTCTCCCGTCGAGTAGATCACCGGCAGGCCCTTGGCGCGGAAGCTGCGGGCCAGAATGTCGATGCGCGCGATGGCGGCCCAGCTCTCTTCCCCGCACGAGTTGGACCAGCGCCTGATCGACTCCATGATGGGTTCGGGCCTGTCGCCGGTAAATCCGTAGCTGACGTCAATGACGAGCAGGGCCGGCCGCTTGCCGAAACCGGCGCGGTTCCCGTAGCCGGCGGCGGCCAGCACCGCTTGATCGCGCTCGGTCAGAAATGCATCCCATACCCGTCCCATGTCGACCTTTCTTTCCGTTTGTGATATATTTTTGATATTATTACACTTTTCCGCACGATCAATGGCGCTTTTCAATCTCCGTATCGCGCCATCTCACGCCGCGGCTTGGGAGGACGCCGCGGAGGTGCCGGCGAGACGGCCAAAGACTGCGCCGGCCATGAGGCCGGTTCCGCCGGGATAGTTGAAATAGAACAAGCCGCCGACGAGTTCGCCCGCCGCGAAAAGCCCTTCTATCGGCTCCATGTCCACGTCGAGCACCTGAGCGTCCCGGTTCACCCTGAGCCCGCCGAAGGTGAAGGTGATGCCGCATCCGACCTGGAACGCGTGGAACGGCCCGTCCTCGAGCGTGTTCGCCCAGTTGGTCTTGTTCACCTTGAGGCCTTCGGTGCCGCGCCCGTCCTTCACGTTCGGATTGAAGGCCACATCCTTGCGGATCGCCGCGTTGTAGGCGTGGATTTCCTGCAACGCCGCGGCCTGGTCGACGCCTTCCAGCTTGCCGACCAGCTCTTCGAGCGTATCGGCTTTCGCCGTCGTAACCTGCTTGATGCGATATTCGTCGCGGAGCAGATGCAGGACCTTGGAATCGAATATCTGCCAGGCGAAATTGCCCGGTTGCTCCAGTATCACGCGGCCGTATTTCGCATAGGTGTAGTTGCGGAAATCCGCGCCTTCGTCGACGAAGCGGCGTCCATCGGCATTGATCATGATGCCGAACGGATAGGAGTGCTTCTGGAAGCCGTCGCCGACATCGAGATCGCCAAATTCCGGTGCGTTGTAATCCCAGCCGACCGCGTGGCAGCCGGACCAGTTTCCGTAGACGGCGGCCCCGACCGCCTGCGCCATCTTGATGCCGTCGCCCGTATTGAAGCGCGAGCCGCGGACCTTGGCGAGCTCCCAGTTCTGCCCGAGAAACTGCGTGCGCATCTGGGGGTCGGCCTGAAAGCCGCCGCTCGCCAGAACGACGGCCTTCGCCGCGACCGCGAAGGAGTCCCTGCCCTGCTTGACGGTGACGCCGGCGATCCGGCCGTTCTCCATCCGGAGGCCCGTGACGCGGCATCCATAGCGGATTTCGA